>JBHIWP010000458.1:0-4281 GCA_041987425.1 Promineifilaceae bacterium (SeqCode)
CCACCAAAAGGGCGACTGGTTTGTGGCCAAGCGGCGCGCACCCCACGTGATTTTGGCCCATCAGTTTACGCCAGAAGAAATGATTCCGCTGGATTATCATGCTGCTTGCCACAACTGGGTCCATTTTGCCCGGGAGCGCGGCATCCGGCTGTGCTACGTTAACTTTTTCCGCGTGCTGCACGCGACCGCCCCGCTCGAAGGTATCCACTATATCCATCATCTGAAGCACGCCCTGGAAGATGCAGGCTATGTCGTGTCGCGTGAAATGACTTTACCCACGCCGGTGCCAGCGCCAACCGCGCAGGAATTGGCGCTGGCCGGGGTGAGCGTAGCGGGCATTGGGGCAACGGCCGTTTCTACCCTCTTTAGCTTGCCAGAAGCAGTCGCGCTGCCATTAACCATCGCCGCCGCCGGGGGCGCTGCTGCCTTGCCCCACGTGGAAGCACAGCGCAACCAGGCCGCGATTGCCCGGCTGGCGCGCGCTCACGACCACGAGCACGACCACGATCACGGCCATCACCACGAGCATGGTCGTGACCATGCACATGACCATGACCATGCACACGACCACGGCGACCTGGCTGCCCTCTACCCGCCGTCTTACGCGCCAAAGCTGATTGCCTTGGGCGCAACGGTGTTGTCACCCATTGCCGTGCAGCAGGTCGCCCGCATGGACGGTGCCGTGGGCTGGCTGGCGGGGCTGGCTTATCAGGCCGCGGCAGCCGCGGCGCTGGCGAACGCCACCAGCGGGCCAGAGTACCAGCTGCGCATCGAGGCGTATAGAGGCTTTAACCTGGACTGGCTGCTGCCGCTGGCAACGGCCGTTTCCCAACTCCCCAACAATGCCAGCAAAGCAGCGGCGTTGGCCGTGCTTGGCGCGGGCTGGCTGGCGGCGCGTCAGCAAAACGTGGATGTGCTCTCGCTCGTCGATCCGGGCCACGCAGAGGGGCACACGCACCACATTTCAGCAGCGATGGCTAAGCTCGGCGACATCCAAATGGCCATCGGGCCAAAACCGGCGCGCAAATGGGCCGGACTGGGGCCAGCGGCTACGGCCGTTTCGCTCACGCTGGCAAACCTTGGCAACAAACAGGCTGCAGCAGGTGCGACCGTACTGGGAACAATCGGGCAGGCAATGGGGCTGGCCAGCTTCCGCCACCGGGAACGTGCCCTGACAGACACCATGAAGCAAGCGGCGCCCAGCTTTGCCATCGGCGCCGGGGTTGGATTAGCGGTGCTGCTGCTGGGCAACCGTAGGGGTAGTGATTAGGTAATTGGGTAATTACTCAATTGCCCAATTGTCCCATTACTATTTCGTCATGCCCCCCCCGAAAACGGCTAACGACACGCCCTTTTGCCACATTCCCGCCGGGCCGTTTGTGTATGGGCCGGAGGTGTGCTACGAGCGGCTGGAGCAGTGCCCGCCGCTGAAACCGAAGCAAACAATGCACCTGCCGGAGTTCTGGCTGGCGAAATTTCCTGTCACGTACCGGCAGTGGCGCGAATTTTTGCAGGACACCGGGCACAAATGGGCCGGTAGCTGGTACGCGGTGGTGCACGGCTGGCGCGGCACGTTTTTGCGAGCCTATGCACCCGTTGAAGCGTACCCGGAAGGACATGATAACCTGCCCATCGTGGACGTGACGCAGGCCGAGGCGTATCTTTACTGCGGCTGGCTATCGGACAAGCTTGGCGTGGAAATCACCTTGCCCACAGAGTTTCAGTGGGAAAAGGCGGCGCGGGGCGTGGACGGCCGTTTCTATCCCTGGGGCAACCAACAGCCACGCCCCGAAATTCAGTGGCAGGCGACCTTTCCCGTGAAGCCCGCCAGCTATTTGTTTAGTCTGCTGGTAAAACCGCGCCGGGCGTGGGCGCGAGCGGGCTGGTATTGGCGCAATGGCTATCCGCTGCCGGCAGGGGCGGTCCCCCAAAACGTGTCGCCGTATGGCTGTGTAGACATGAGCGGCAATATTTGGGAATGGACCAGCAGCCTGTACAATCCCAACCTGCCCGATTTCCACGTGGTGAAAGGCGGCTCGTGGGGCTACACAATTCATCATGCGGCGTGCAACGTGCGCAGCGCGTGCAGCGTCACCACGCCCAGCCGCGACTACCATGCTCAGGGGACGGGTTTTCGGGTGATGGCGTTGGCAGAACCGGCGTTGGTGAGTAGTAGAAAGTAAAAAGTGAAAAGTAGTAATCAGCCTGCTCCAAAAAACTATACGTTGCGCCCTGAATTGCCGCAGGAGAAGTTGGCGGCTGTTACTAATGTGCTGGCCCGCTGGCTGCCAGGCGGCATTGACGACTCGGCCGTCGCCAATTGGTCCGCTGCAGAGTGGGAAGCGGCTGAATGGGTAGTCTACTGGCAAAACGCGCTGCCCTGGCTTGCAGCTCGGATTGAGGAAACATCCATTGCGGTGCCAGAAGTGGTTTACGGCCGTCTACAGGCTCTCAATACCGCCAGCCGGGAACGCACCCGCCGAATGTTAGCTGCCTGTAATGAAATTTTAGAGGCGTTCCGGCAGGCAGGAATAGATGTCGTTTTGCTAAAAGGTGCTGTATTGTCACCCATTTACTATCCAGATCCGCTCCAGCGGCCGTTGGCCGATCTTGATCTGCTCATTCGACCAAACGACGTGTCGGCCAGTCGAGAACTTATGCTCAAGCAGCTCGGCTATCGCTATTACTCCCGCTCCGCAGAAGATGAAGTCTACCTGCGCGGCGAGCGCAAGGAAAATATCTGGGCGCCAGACAACGTACACCCGGTGGAGGTTCACTTCACGCTGCGTGAAGAATATGCGGGGATTGGTTATGAGTTAGCGGAAATTATGTGGCGGGAGAGTCAGGAACGGCCGTACTGGCAAGACACCGTGGCCCGCATTCCCAATCCTGCCGCTCTGCTGCTGCACGTGTGCGCCCACACCACCAGCGACTGGCTCATCCAGCGTGGCCGTCTGATGCACATTGACGACATTCGCAAGCTGTGCGCCCAAATGCAGCCAGACGCCTGGCAAAAGTTTTCCCAGATGATTCAGCCCGGCACGGCTCGTTTCATTTATCCGGCGCTTGCCTTCGTAGCAAAATATACGCCTCTACCCGTCCCAGCGTTCACCAATGATTCGCTACGCGAAAACTGCCCGCCCGCGCTGCTGACGTGGCTGGAGCAAGTAGATTTAGCCGATGCCTCTGAATCGAACGCAGCAAGTCGCAGCGGTCTGGGGCTGGAATTAGCCCGGCGGCTGTCTCGTTCCCGTGCGGACATGGCGCGCTTTTGGCTGCGCTCCTTTTTTCCCCGGCGGTTTAATTTAGCCAAGCGCTATCCCAGGCTGGTGGAAACACCCTTTTGGCCGCTGGCCTATGTGCTTATAAATTTAGACCGGCTTGGGCACATGGTGCGGAAAGTATTTAGGTAACTGAGTAATTGGGGTAATTGGGTAACTAATTGAATCTGCCAGTTACTCAATTACCCGGTTACGCATGGAATAATGAACAAAATTATCCAGGTAGAAAATCTAAGTAAGACGTACCAAAACCGGGGAAAGGTGGTTACGGCCGTTTCCAGCATTACCTTCGCCGTAAACCGTGGCGAACTGTTTGGCTTGTTTGGCCCCAATGGCGCGGGCAAGAGCACCCTCGTGCGCATGCTGACCACGCTGCTGGTTCCGACGAGCGGAACGGCAACCGTGAACGGCTACGATGTGGTTCGGCAGGAGATGCAGGTGCGGGCCTCGATTGGCCTGGTTACGGCGGAGGAGCGGTCGTTTTACGGCCGTCTCACCGCCCGACAAAATCTACAGTTCTACGCCGCCATGCAAAACGTACCCCGCCCGCAGATTGCCCGGCGCATTGCTGCCGTGCTGGAACTGTTTGGGCTCGGGCATAAGGCCGACGCGGCCGTGCAGTCGCTATCTACCGGGCAAAAGCAGCGGCTCAACATGGCCCGCGCCCTCATCCACGATCCGCCCATTCTTTTTTTAGATGAACCCACCAAAAGTATGGACGTGCAAACCAGCGACTTTGTAAAGGCGCTGATCCGCGATGAGCTGGTTAATAGGCAAGGCAAAACAGTGGTCTTTATCAGCCACGAGCTGTATGAGATGGAAAACTTCTGCGACCGGGTGATTATTTTGGCAAACGGCACGATGCAGGCCATCGGCACGCCCGCGGAATTAGGCGCCCGCCTGCCGCGCCGCGCTCTCTTTCGCCTGGTCGTTGAAGGCGATCCAAGCATTCTGACCGCAAGCTGGCAAGCTGTGGAGGGGGTGGAATCCGTCACGGAGA
>JBHIWP010000459.1:0-4260 GCA_041987425.1 Promineifilaceae bacterium (SeqCode)
CCAGCAAGATACCCCCGCCCAAATAGCCTAGCGCATAGCCGTAAGTCGATACCCGGTCCTGGTCTTCCTCTTTGGCTACGTGCGGCAGCAGCGCATCATAAAATACATTTGCTGCACCAAAGCCCACGCGGCCAATGATGAAAAAGAGCGAAGCCAGGAACCAATCGCCGGTGTCTACCATTACCAGCAGGCCCGTTCCCAATACGCCAATGCCCACAAATAAAGACAAAAATTTCTTCTTGCCGCGCATAATGTCTGAAACGGTGCCTAAAATGGGAGAAAGAATAGCGACAATGAAGACGGAGATGGAGAGTGTGATGCTCCAATATTGCGTGGCGGTGGCGGCGCTGGGCAGGGTTGCTCCTGCGACGCTGCTGTAATAGGCGGGCAAAACGGCCGCTAGAATCGTCGTGGCAAAGGCAGAATTGGCCCAATCATACATGGCCCAGGCCCGAATGCGGCGTTTGTATTCTTTTTCGCTAAGCTGGTGCAGGGGTAAGTTGGCGGTGGTGGTTGTCATTGTCACATTCCTTCATTTTGGCGCAAAAGGTAAGGATATTGAACAGCAAGTGGGCAAATTATGCCCTATGCTGCCAGATGTGCAATTAGACAAGTTGGTTTGGTTTATACAATTGTTGGGATAGCAGCCCTACCTGCTCAAAAGGTGCTGAAATGGTTTAGCGCTGCCTTTACAGTTCTTACTGATCGAGGAATTCCTGCGGCTGATAAAGCTGGTTCAGGCAGGGCTCGTAATCTTCGCCCAAAATAATCTTGTACTCGTACTCGAATGCCTCATCTTCCGTTAGCTGGATTTCGCTGCGGTACATGTCAAAAATCCAGCTTATCATCCAGTCGAAAGAATCTTTGAAGTTGGGTCGATAGTAGAACATCTGCGTGATTGGCTCGGTTTCGGCCGCTTCTTCACCAATGATAGGCACAAAGCCGTACCAGGCCAGATTGTCTGCTGCCAACAGTGCCATATCTGGGCTGCCGCTGGCATTGATGATCTCTACTGTGATGGGGCGGCGATTGGCCCGGTTTAGGGCGGGCACGCGGAACAGACGGCCGAATGTTTCCTCTAAATTGTTTTCACCTTCCCATACGGGGAGCTGCACCTGCGCGCCGCTGGGTGTTTCCCAGGGCATAATGCCGCGCACCAGATACAGATGCTGTACGCCGTTTTGGCGAATGGCGGGTGCCAGCGTGGCAAGTTGCAGCATTCGGCCGATATCCATGTCGGTCTCTACATTGTCTTTGTAGGCGTTCCAGAGCGATGGGAATTCGGAGAGCAGATTCAGGTCTACGCCCTGGTTGAGCAGGCCGCGAAGCAGCTGCTGCTGGCGGCGGCCGCGATCAAAATCGTTGGTGGAAAGACGAGAGCGGGCAAACCAAAGCGCCGTGTCGCCGTCCATATGGTGCACACCGGGCTCCAGGGCAAACTGGGCCCAGTTATCCTCATCTTCCGGGTCCAGCTCTGGCGAGATGAGCCGCCAGTCTTGCAGGCGGCAGCTCACGGCCAGGTCCACGCCGCCAATGGCATCGACGGCCGTCTTAAACCCCTCAAAATCCACGCGGGCATAGTAATGAATCGGGATGCCAAAGTTGTACAGAATTGTTTGCTTGAGCAGATCCACACCGCCCAGGGAGACGGCCGTATTCAGCCGGTTCATAATCTTGCCGGGAATGTAAACAAAGAGATCGCGCGGCAGTGAAATCATGGAGGCCGTGGGGCCATCGGCGTTAATGGAGACGATGATCATAGTGTCAGTGCGCGTATCGTCGGTGCCGATTTCTGTATCGCTGCCTATGAGCAGAATATTGGTTGTGGAGTCCGGAATTTCAAACGTGGGAACCGCCGTGGGAACGGCCGTAGAGGGCGTGGGGATGCCTTCGGCCAGCTGTTCTGGAGCCGTAACGGTGAGCACAGGCTCTTGCTGGGGCAGACTGGTAGGCGTTTGTGTGGGCGCGGGGGTGCTGGTGGGCACCAGCGTAGGTGTAGCCAGGTCGTCCTGGGTGGGGCTGGGGCCAGGTGTGGCTGTTTCCGAAGCCGTAGCTGTGGCCGTTGGCTCTGCCGTGTTGGTCGCCGAAGGCGTTGGCGAGGGATTCACCACTGCTACCTTCATGCCTGAAGTCGGTGCCAGGGTTGGCAGCGGCTCCGCCTGAACGCTGGTACAGCTTGCCAGCGCCAAAGCCGCCAGAAGTAAAAGAGTGCCCACGGCCTGTGGGAGCTTCAATAAGGTTTTGAGTTTTACAAACATATCCATAACTTACAGCTTCTCGCCAAACAAATGCTCCGAACGGCTGAAAATAGCGTAGCCAACGACGAACACCAGAACGGCCGTTACAAAGGTGCGTAGCAGCGGCAATGGGTCCATAGAAGTAGGCCCGTTACCCCCCACCGTCCCCCACAAAACCGTGCGATAGCTGTCCACAATCGAGGCCATCGGGTTTACCCAACGCATTAGCCGCGGCGCATCAAATGTCATCCCCCACACCGCCGCTTCCCGGCTAAATCGCTCAAACGGGTAGAAAATTGGCGTGAGAAAAAACCAGGCAAGCAGACCAACCTCCAACAGCATGGCCGTGTCCCGGTAAAAAGTTTGTAGAGCTGCCACGATAAGGCTCAGGCCCAATAAAAATATCATCTGTGTCACTAAAATTAGAGGCACCCACAGGGCATGAATGGTTAGCCCAATGCCAAAGGCATAGAGCAGCACCAGCAAAACGACTGAAGCCAGCAAAAGATTCACCAGATTGGAGAGCATGGTGGCCAGGGGAAGCAATATGCGCGGAAAATATACTTTTTTGACAATGGCGGCGTTGCTGGTGATCGATTGGGCACTGTTGTTGAGCGTGCCGGTGTGAAACTGCCAGGGGATCAGCGCCACCAGAATAAAGATCGGGAACTTTTCTACTCCCTCATCGGGGATGAGGATGGTAAATAGAATCGTATATACCGCCATCATCAGCAGAGGATGAAGCAGGCTCCACAATACGCCAAAAAGCGAATTTTTGTAGCGGACTTTCAGGTCACGTATGACGAGATTTTTTAGCAGATAGCGGTATTCATACAGTTCCCGCATTTTGCCGGGCAAGGTTTGTAACTTGTCGGAATCAAATCTGGGGAGTGTGGAATTGGTTGGAACAGTTTCTAACTTGGTTGACATAAATTACTCATGCTTTGCTAATTTTGCAACGCGTAAGTATACCATTGGTCAACGGCCGTTACGACGCTGCTGCTATTTTCTCATCTTCTTATTTGTTGCAGCGTTTCCTGGTAAAGCTGACTAACCACGGCCGTATGCTCTGCCACCGTGGGAATAGGGAGAATATTCTGGCTCAGCTCCAGCCGCAGAGAGGGGTTGCTATACAGCTTTAGCAAGGCGTCGGCTAGCTGGTCCGCCTTACCCGGTGCAAACAGCAGGCCATCCACACCGTGTCGCACCCTTTCGGCCAGCACGCCCAGGTCAGAGGCGACGACGGGCACGCCCATAGCGAATGCCTCTGAAATGACAAAGCAAAACGTTTCATACCACAACGAAGGCACCACAACCACATCCAGCTGGGGCAGCATTTCCCACACCTGCTGCCGATTGAGTTTGCCCAAAAATGTGGCGCGCCTGCTCTTGGTCAATTGCTTTACATAATCCGGATTGAACTCAGTATCGCCCGCTATCCATAATTCGGCCGTTTCTGGAATGTGGGTAAATGCCTCTGTCAGCACATGCACACCCTTTTGCCAGGTGAGGCCACCCAGAAAGCCTACCCGGAATGAATCGTGCGGTGGAACTTTTGGCCTCTCAGGATAATCCAGGCCCCAGGGCATGACAGCGATTTGCTCGCTGGGCAGCCCCTGAGAAACATACCACTGCTTCACGAAATTGGCCGGAGCGATCGCCCTATTTGCCCCAGACAGCCCGGCATGCAGGCGCTGGTTGCGCAGGGCCAGCGGCAGGGCTAAAAGTGGCTGCGCGGGCGGGAATAAAGGCAGATTGGCGCGGGTCAGGGCGCATCTGGCACAGTTGAGAAAGGCGCTGGGGCCGTCACAAATTTCCTGGGTATCGTTGGTGAGAAGCTGCGCATTGGCACAAACCCACCAGAAGTCATGCAGCGTCACCACGTAGGGGATATTTGCCCGGATGAGATGCTGGGTAATCTGTGCGGGCAGCCCCATGAGGTGCTGTATATGAACCAGGTCCGGCTGAAAAGCGGCTAATACTTGCTGAAAAGCGTCTAGCAGGGGCGGGTTACGAAAGGTGG
>JBHIWP010000460.1:0-4255 GCA_041987425.1 Promineifilaceae bacterium (SeqCode)
AGCCTGTCGCTGGCCGCGAGCCATCCCGTTTTGGTTGAGCGCATGGTGCTGCTGAGTCCGACAATAAGCGGCCGTTTGTCCACCGCCATCAATCTGTTCATCAGCCCCATCACCATGCTAGAGCGGTTTGGCCTGGGCAGCCTGGTAGTGACGGCCACCGAGCGGGCATTCGTAGGACTGACCGACCGGCTGATGCGCCCGGTTTCTTTTGCTGAGCGCACTGGCATCACCAAAGCCGATTACGAGCGGCTGCGCATGGACGCGCGGCGGCCTGGCCAGGGGCGCGTGCGGGCTGAATGTTACCAGGCGATGCTAGACAATGATTTAAGCGGCCGTTTAAACAAAATCGAAACGCCCTCATTGGTAATTTGGGGCGCAGAAGACAACACCGTGCCGCTGCGCGACGCCGGTGTGGTGGCCGATGAGTGGCCCGCCGCCGACCTGCGCATTCTGCCCAAAGCCGGGCATTGGCCCCAGTTTGAAGCGCCGGACGTGACGCGGCGCATGGTGGCTGTTTTTCTGGGACTGCCGCTGCACAGCAGCGCACTGTTCAAGCCGGTAGAAGAAGATGAGCTGGCCCAGATTAATGAAATTGCTCAGTTTTTGGTGAACTCCGACGTGGGCAACGACCTAACGCTGGCCCAACGCACCCGCCTGGCGGCCCAGTGCCAGATTCGCACTTTTGAACCGGGCGACCTTATTGCAGAAGCGACCGAGACGAGCGATGAACTGTTCATCATTCAGAAAGGGTATGTGGAAGTGTGGAAGGACCCTGAGAGCAACACGGGCACGCACAACCACGCTAAAATTGAGCACGTGGCTAACCTGCGCGCCGGGCAAATTACGGGCGAGCTAGCCATGCTGGATCGAGAAGGGCGCAGCGCCGATCTGATTGCTGGTAGTGAAGGAGCCACGCTTTTGGTGCTGAGCCGCCAGCGACTGCTTGCTTTGGTAGAAGACGATTCAGAACTAGGCGCGCGCTTTTTGTGGAATATGTCTACAGCGATGGCGACCCGGGTGCGCTTTGTGCTGTGGCAGCTCAACCAGGAGCGCCGCCAGGGCGTGGCGGAGCAGGAGGCGGCGTTTGGCAAGTTGCCTGTACGCGCCTATGCAAACCACTAACGGCCGTTGGGCTTTCCAGGCCTGTTCTGGGTAATTACAATTAGATGAAAGAGCGCTAGAACGAAGACACCGGGCACATGCCTGGTGTTTTTATTTTCACGTAAACCATTCGCCTGCTTTTATTCAGCTAATCACCCCGCTCACTTTGACGTCTCTTGCAAAAGCTTTTGTCCAATGCCCAGCTGAGGGCTGGTGAGCGTTTGCTTAGCAGCGGTTTAGTTTGTACTGGTCATTCACGGGTTAATCCTTACAATGGAACCATGCCGAGATTGAACTTTTTTACGTCAACGACCAAAACACCTCCTAAAACACCCCAATCTTTTATCCTACCACTAGCAGAACCAGTGACCGTGACGCGTTCTGAAGAGAATTTTTACCTTGTACAGTGGCAGGAAGTGGCGGACCGCGCCACGATCTACGTAGGGCACAATTTGCAGGGCCCATCTGAGATGACGCCGGTGGTGTCGGTGGGGCAGGCCCGGGAAGCGGTGGTGTCGAGCTTGGACACGGCCGTTCGCCACTATTTTCGTTTAGAATTTAAGGGTGGGCTGTGGGACGGCCGTTCCCTGCTGGCTGCTGAGCGCGTGCTGCCTCTGCAAAAAGGAGTTAATTTGCGGGACGTTGGCGGCTATTACAACGAAGATGGGCAGATGGTGCGCTGGGGTCAGCTGTATCGCTCGGGCAGCCTCTCCAGGCTGACGCAGGCAGATCTGGCCTATTTGCATCGGCTAAAAATTAAGCTGGTGTGTGATTTGCGCACGATGAACGAACGACTGAAGCAGCCAGATCGCCTGCCGGAGCTGCCAGACCTGGTGGAACGGCCGTTGCCGATGGAAAGTGTCGATCGTTGGGAGCGGGTGCGCGGCGCATTTACTGTCTTCTTTCGCAAGGGGCGAATCGATGAATTCTTGCTCAAAGGGTACAAGCGGGTGATGATCGACGGCAATGCCCACGTCATTGGCGAGATTTTCCAGCGGTTGGCTGACCCGGCCCAGACACCGGCCATCATTCACTGCACCGCAGGCAAAGATCGCACGGGGTTGGTAGTGGCTCTGCTGCTGCTTACCCTGGGCGTACCGGAAGAGATTGTATTGGCCGACTACACCATGAGCAATCTGTTTTATGCTCATTTTCGCAAGGGAATCGCCGCCGACCTGAAGCAAGTAGCTCCCTGGGGCATCTCCGTAGATAACTTGCAGGATTTGCTGCTGGTAAAGGCGAAAACCTTACAAGGAGCGTTAGAACATCTTCGGCAAACGTATGGCTCCCTGGAAAGCTACCTGCGCGATTACGCAGGCGTGTCAGACGAAACGGTTGCCCAGCTGCGGCAAAATTGGCTAATGGATGTATCGTAATTGGGTATTTGGTAATTGAGTTATTAAGTGATTAATTACCCAAGAACTCAGTTACTCAATTACTGGTATAAACTTTTCACATGTTTCACGTCACCCTCATCTCTACGTACGATTTAGGCCACCAGCCGTTTGGGCTGGCGTCCCCCGCTGCGTGGCTGGCGGAGGCGGGGGCTGAGGTGACGTGTGTGGATGTGTCTTTACGGCCGTTCACCCCCCAAACCGTACAAAACGCCGACCTCGTTGCCTTTTACCTCCCCATGCACACCGCCACGCGGCTGGCCGTGGGGCTCATCAAGCGGGTGCAGCGGATTAACCCCCAGGCGCATTTGTGTGCCTATGGGCTATATGCCCCGGTCAATGAAGCCTATTTGCGGCAGCTTGGCGTGCAAACCATTTTGGGCGGGGAATTTGAGCAGGGGCTGGTCGATCTGGTAACGGCGCTGCGCGATAATGCGCCGCTGCCCGGCCTGCCTTCCGTATCGTTGGCGCGGCAGCAGTTTAAGCGGCCGTCCCGCCAAACCCTGCCCCCACTCACCGAATACGCTTATCTTGACACGCCTGCCGGGCGGCGCACCGTGGGCTATACGGAAGCGACACGCGGCTGCAAGCACCTTTGCCGCCACTGCCCCATTGTGCCGGTGTATAACGGCCGTTTCCGCATTGTGCAGCCAGAGGTGGTGCTCGCCGACGTGCGCCAACAGGTTGCCGCCGGGGCGCAGCACATCACCTTTGGCGATCCCGACTTTTTGAACGGACCCGGCCACGCCCTGCCGCTGGTGCAGGCGCTGCACCAGGAGTTTCCCGAGATCACCTACGATGTCACCATCAAAATTGAGCATCTGCTAAAGCACGCCGACGTCCTGCCCGTGCTGCGCGACACCGGCTGTCTCTTTGTGGTCAGCGCCGTAGAAGCGGTGGCTGATGACATTCTGCAAATTTTGGATAAGGGCCACACGCGCGGAGATTTTATGCAGGTTGCGCAACAGATGCGCCAGATTGGCCTGCCGCTGACGCCCACTTTTGTCACCTTCACGCCGTGGACGACGCTGCACGGCTATGCTGATTTTCTGGCGCTGATGGCTGAGTTAGACCTGGTGGAAGCGATCAATCCGATTCAGTACGCCATCCGGTTGTTGATTCCAGAGGGGTCGCGGCTGCTGGAGCTGGAAGATGTGCGGGCATTGGTACGGCCGTTTGACGAAGCCGCCCTTGTCTACCGCTGGAGCCATCCAGACCCGGAAGTGGATGCCCTTTACGAAACGGTGTTCAAGCTGGTGAAAGCCAGCCAGAGCGCAGGCGAATCGCGCCAGACGCTGTTCCAGCGCATCTGGCAGGCGGTGCTGGCACTGCTGCCTGCGGAGGAGCAGGCGGTCTGGGCCGAGCGTGAGCCAGTGCTCACCCAGACGGTGCGGGCCGTGCCCACCCTCAGCGAAGATTGGTACTGATGAGCGGAGCCCTTTACGGAGCAGTTTGCTTCCGACCTGGTTTGAAAGCCAAAATAGAATACAAGTTTAACCGCGGAGACGCAGAGAACGCAGAGATTTTTCTCTCCGGTTATGCAAAGCACTGCGCACTTTGCGCCTTTTAGGTTGTTTTTTCTGCTTACTTATTGCTAATCTCAAAACAAGGAAAGAGGAGCGACGATGCCAGTGATCCGACATGCAGACCAGCCCGTCAAAAAGGGCTATTACAGCAAAGTTATCAACCGCCAGATTGTTACGGATGCGGTTGGGGCACAATCTTTTGTGCTTTGGGAACAGGTGATACCCCCGGGTGGC
>JBHIWP010000461.1:0-4253 GCA_041987425.1 Promineifilaceae bacterium (SeqCode)
TGCTGAAACTGATCGAAGGCACCATGGCGTCCGTGCCACCGCAAGGCGGCCGCAAGCACCCGAACCAGGACTTCGTGCAGATCGACACCACCAACATCATGTTCATCTGCGGTGGCGCGTTTGATGGCCTGGCGAAGATCATTTCCAACCGTTCCGAAAAGTCCGGCATCGGCTTCTCGGCGGAAGTGAAGAGCAAGGAGCAGCGCTCGAACAGCGACCTGATGATGGAAGCCGAGCCGGAGTTAAGGGAAGCGGTGCCAGATTTAGCAGAAGCGGTGGCGCAGGTGTTACGGCCGTATGCTTAACGGCTGAAGCGTCCGAAGGATTTTTATCAACTTTGGTTTTTGCAAAAAAGACGGCCGTTTTCACTTTTTGCTGTGAAAACGGCCGTCTCTTCATTAACTGTTGAGCTAGAAATTTCTCAATAGCCCAATTGCTCAATTACCAATGGCTATTAGCGTTCTACATGCTCCGTTTCAGTGGCCTGAACGAAGAAGTCCACATACTCACCCGTGTCCGTTTGCCCAGAGAACTTCCATGTAGGCTGAACAACGATGGTAGGCTGTCCCTCGTACACAGTTTCCCCAGCCTCATTGGTGGGCCAGCTGTAGGTGTAAAAGTAAGCCATTGTTACTTCATTTACCGTAAACGTTTCATAAACGAACGGTATAAAGCCGCGTCCGTCACCGTCTATGGGCATTGGCTCCTCGGATATGGGCTCCTCAATTGGTGAGCCTTCTACTGGAGGCAGCTCTTGTTCAATATTGACGACCTTCTCAATATTTTCCCAATCGACCACCGGGTAAGCCAGACCCAGGTCACGCGTGGCCCAGGCGAATAAGTACACTTCCAGTCCATCCTCCAGATCTGTTGGAGCGCTAGGCAGAATGTAGGTACTGCCCGTATCGTTGCTGGTAAACAGCACCTGGTCACCTTCCCGGCTGATAACGCCAGCGCCAGAGATGGGTTCACTAATCTGTTCAATTGCTTCCCAACCGGCCAGCACAAGCGTCTTGCCTTCCGGGCCAATTTGGCCCCAGATGTGTGTTTGCTGCCCTACGCGCTCGGCCAGAGCATTGAGGGTAGCTGTGTCTGCCTGTACTACAAAGTCACGAACCTGAATACGCGGGTCGGCACCACTGTCTATCGGCAGATAAACCATCGGCCAGTCATACAGGTGAATTTCCTCACCGGGCTGGTACTCACGCATCCAGAAGCGGTACAGGTCCGCAATTGGGTCTGGCTCCACGCCGACAATTGGTTCAGCCACGCCAAAATCTGGACCGGCAACGTAGTTATACACGATACCGTTTTCAAATACGCCGCTTTGCAGGCGTTCCCAGGCGGCTTGCGCCGTAATGAGCGGATAGCGGCCCAGGCGCTCTACATTGCGCAGCACCTGATAGCTGACGAAGAAGATACGGCCGTCGTGGCTCACGCCCACCGTCAGTTCGGGCTGGTTTATCGGCCGCCCGTCAATTACGCGAACAAAGTTCACGTCAGAGCCCCAGAGCTGCTGAATTTCATATTCAAAGTCAAGCAGGCCACGTTCCTGCACATAGGCTTCGGCAATTGGCGCAGCCTGTTCAAAAGAGATGGGATTATCCCAATCGTTTTGCACACTGTTATCGTTGTAGTATGCACCCCAGGCATCAATGATGAGCGTGCGCGGGCCATCGAAAACATGATAAACCACCGGCGGCTCATAATTCTGACCAACGAACTCGTCCTCATAAACAGGATATTGTTCACGATATATCTGGCCGGTAAAGCCAAACTGCGCGGCTAGTTCACGTGCCTTTTCCGCTGAAACCGCCATATCCGGCACGTTTTGCAATACGGTTGCCAACAGAGGTTCTGTGGGCAAATCAGCGTTTAGTGTAAACGTGGTTCCCGAAAACGGATCGGTGTAGGCAATGCTAAGGTCTGCATCTATGGCCGCACTTTCAGCGGCACCGCCGCCGCCAGATTGGGGCCGGATATTTGCATCGCCACCGCCGCCACCAAAGCCTGTGGCCGGCCCGCCGCCACCCTGCAGCGAAGGCAAGGGCGGTAACTCGGCAACTTCAACGCCATCTGTTTCATCCGTTGTCGCGGTCGGTACGTTTTCTTCTTCTACAATGGAGACGCCCGGCTCATTGCCTCTGTTGCCGTCTCGATTCATCAGAAAGTAAGCCGCAACAACAATTATTACCAGCGCACCAAGGGCGCCCAGTAAATATTTATTACGATTCATGGTTGTTCCTTCCTTTAACGTTTGCGTAAGCTGCTGCCAGAACGACAACGGCCGTTCTGGCGGAGCCTGTTTTCTTTGTGATTGTTTTATTTGGGCGGCTCGCCTTGCCAGCTGACTGCCCAGCGAAGCCACAAAATCCGGGTCTGGATGCGTGTCTTGGGCCATGTCAATCAATTTGGCCGCCAGCTCCGCCTCTTTTTGAATTGCTTCACTGACAGGTGGCCGGCCTTTGCCTTGCATCTCGGCTGCGATGCGACGGCTCAGCTCGTCTGCCAGGATTGGATCTTTTTCCTTCATACGGTTTCCTCCTGGTTTGGGTTGAGCCGGGTTTGCAAATCTTGCAGCCCTCGATGCAGCAGCATTCGCACGGCAGGCTCCTGCTTTTGCATCAAGCGGGCAATCTCTGGTATGTCCAGCCCACCAAACAGACGGAGTGATATTGCTTCAGCGCGGTCTGGCGACAAAGTTTGCAGCTTTTGCGCGACCGCTTCTACTTGTAATTTCTGGCTGACGAGATCGTCAGGATCGTCCTGGGGATCGGCCAGTTCAACGGCCGTTTCCAGCATCAGTTCCGGTTTTTGGCGGCGGTATTTATCGGCCACCTTGTGCCGGGCAATGCCAAACAGCCAGGCCAGAAACGGCCGTTCCCCCTTGTATTTGTCCAGATTCTCCATCGCTACCAAAAAGGTTTGCGAGGTCAAATCTTCGGCGTCGGCCACGTTGCCCACGCGCACCAGCAGGTAGCGGTAGACGCGCGTAACGTGCCGTTCATACAAGCTATTGAAGGCGCGCAGGTCGGCCCGGGCCGCCTGCACCAGCGCCCGATCATCCTCGATCGTCACAGGCGCTTCAGCCAAAAGCGCACTGATTGTCAACCAGAGTGGTGCGGCTTGCACCTGAACAGGTTGGTTTGCTAACATGCATGTTCTCCTGAACGTAAACCGTGAATCGCGTGGATATTCCAAAGCCTTTCAGCGATTTACGTAAGTCGCCGTCAAATGAAAGCGAGGATTTTGTGGGGTTTTGGATGTTGCGTAAAACGTGACGCGTAATTACTGTATTCATCCCACAATTTTCCAGTGAGCCGTTTTCAGGTTCACAGCTTCATTTGCCGTTCTGTGTAGTATGTCGTGAGCAACGGCGCATTTATAACAGGCAATCTTAAAATTGGTTGATTTTGAATGTGGCTAGAGGGCAATTACAGGAGCATAGACCTTTCACTTTTCACTTCTTACTTTTTACTGTTCTCAGCCCGCTCGTCACCAATTCTCCCGCGAGAAGTTTATCCGATTTTAGTCCAGAAAAGATGATGCTTCGTCGATGTTTGGTCCACGGTTTGCTCGTTTTTCCTACGCCAGCCACAATTACAATTCATGGGACGGAGATAAACGCCGATAACGCAAACTTTTCTCTGCATCTCTGCATCTTTGCGTTAAGTTTTTTGAAGGAGAGGATAATGGACATAACGGCCGTACTTAACACACTCTTACACGGTAACCAGCTCAAACGGACGGCCCGCACCGGCTGGGCGCAGCGCGGCGTGCCTAATGCGGAAAACGTGGCGGCTCACAGCTTTGGCGTGGTGTTTGTGGCCCTGGTGCTGGCTCAACTGGTTGAGGAAGAAATAGATTTGGGGCGGCTGCTGGCGATGGCCGCCCTGCACGACCTGCCAGAAGCCTTAACAACGGACATTCCTACGCCCGCCTGGCGCTACCTGCCGCCCGGCATCAAAACGGACGTGGAGCGCGGGGCGATACAGGAAATGCTGGATGACACCGCGTTTGCCCCGCACTTCATGGCGCTGTGGGAAGAGCTGCACGCTGACCAGACGCCAGAGGCCCGGCTGGTGCACGATGCCGACAGACTGGAGATGTATTTGCAGGCAGCTATGTATGAAAAGCAGACGGGGAATGTGCAGCTGGAGGAATTCTGGGAACGGCCGTACGTCTTCCATTATCCTCAGGCCCAGGCCATCTACGATGAACTCCGCTCACAACGTCCTCATTAACGGCCGTTG
>JBHIWP010000462.1:0-4227 GCA_041987425.1 Promineifilaceae bacterium (SeqCode)
AAGTAGCAGGCACAATTTATCGCGATAGTTTTGTAGATCAGATGTGTGCAACGGCCGTTGTGGAGTGCATGATGCATCAGCTAGAAGAATTAGTGAAAAATGCCAGAAATGGCAGACGCTCAAAAGAAGAAAGACAGGAAGCTTTTGCGCAGCTGGTAGGCGAATTTTATGAAGTAGCCTATCGCTGGGCATACAGCCGTTTAAATGACATGGATCTGGCCCAGGATGCAGTGCAGGAGGCATTTGTGGTGGCGTACCAAATGCTGCATCAGCTAAAGGAGCCGAAAGCGTTCCCTGGCTGGTTTAAGCAAATTGTGCTTAGCCAGGCCTACCGCCTGTTGCGCGATACCCGGCCGCTCACCCAGGCTGTCAACTTGACTCAGGAGATCGCAGCTTCAGAACCAGGCCCTGCTGCTTTGGTGGAACATGATGAGTTGAAAGAGCGGGTGATAACGGCCGTTCAGGCTTTGCCCGAAAAAGAGCAGGTCGTGACGAAACTATTTTATATTAATGGCTACTCCCAGAAGGAAATCGCCCGTCTGTTGGAGCTGCCCTTAACGACGGTTAAAAAGCGGCTGCAATATGCGCGGCAGAATTTGCGTGGCATTCTGGTTAGTATGATGGATGCCATAACTCCTGAACCAGAACCAGCGCCTGCCGTTGTGCCTGTTCCGGTGCGATCACGTCCACTATACCCACCGGACTTACAAGAGTGGTAATTTGCGCTCGACTCCAAATTTGTATGCTTGAATCCTGCCAGAATAAAGCGTAAAATGGATCGAGTAAACCAGTTTATAAATTTTAGAGAGTAAAAATTATGGATGAGCAACCAAATGACAATCGCCCCTCGGTGCCAACCTGGGTGTGGATTATTACTATTTTTGCCGTTATTGTCGGCTTGCAGCTGCTGTTTAGCGGCCGTTTAAGCGGTCCCGAGGAGATTAGCCAACAGCAATTCTTCTCTTTGGTACAGAATGGCGAAGTTGACGTTATTGAGTTAAGCGGCGATTCGCTGGAAGCGTACCGGGTCGATAGCGCCGGAGAAGCCGTTTCAATTGGGGTGACAACCAAAGATGCCCAGAGCTCTTTGGAAGATGTACTTACTTATAATGGGCTAACCAATGAATCACTTGATGAGCTGGGCGTAGAGGTCCAGGTGCGCAACAATTCGCTGCGCAATAATTTGTTTAGCATCATCATAACGATTGGCCCGGTTTTGCTGCTGATCTGGATCTTTAGCCGGGGCTTCCGCCAGATGCAGGGCGGCGGCGGCAACAGTATTTTTGGATTCGGCCGTAGCCGCGCCAAAAACCTCAGCGATGCCGACCGGCCAACCGTGACCTTTGACGATGTTGCTGGCGTTGATGAAGCCAAGATGGAGCTGGCAGAAGTGGTTCAGTTCCTGCGCGAACCGGAGAAGTTTGTCCAGGTGGGCGCGCGCATTCCCAAGGGTGTGCTTATGGTAGGCCCTCCGGGAACGGGTAAAACGCTGCTGGCCCGCGCCGTCGCTGGTGAGGCTGGCGTTCCCTTCTTCCATATTTCCGGCTCTGAATTTGTAGAAATGTTTGTGGGTGTTGGTGCCAGCCGCGTCCGTGATCTCTTCGAGAAAGCCAAGCAATCTGCGCCGTCCATCGTTTTTGTAGATGAAATTGACGCCGTTGGTCGGCAGCGTGGTGCAGGCTTAGGTGGCGGCCACGATGAACGCGAACAAACGCTGAACCAGATTCTGGTGGAAATGGATGGTTTCGACAACGACACGAACGTCATTGTAATGGCAGCCACCAACCGCGCCGATATTTTAGACCCGGCGCTGCTCCGTCCCGGCCGTTTCGATCGCAAGGTTTACGTTGATCTACCAGACGTACGCGGGCGCGAGAAGATTCTGGAAGTTCATGCCCGGGGTAAGCCCATCAGCAAAGAAGTTGAGCTGAAAGAGTTTGCCAAGCTAACGGCCGGTTTCTCTGGGGCCGATCTAGAAAATCTGCTCAACGAAGCAGCTATTTTTGCAGCTCGCCGCGATCAGCGGACTATTGGCCCGCTGGAATTTCAAGATGCGTTTGATCGCATTGCCCTTGGCCCTGAAAAGAAGAGCCACGTGATGAGCCAGGAAGACAAGGAAACGGTTGCTTATCATGAGGCAGGTCACGCCGTGGTGAGCTTCCATTTGCCACATACGGACCCCATCCAGAAAATTACCATTGTGCCGCGCGGTCGGGCTGGTGGCTATGTGCTGCCCCTACGAGAAGAGCGCATGGTTTACACTCAAGAGAAGTTTGAAGATCAGATTGCTATGGCTATGGGTGGCCGGGCGGCTGAGGAAGCATTCTTTGGCCAGATTACCACAGGGGCCGCTTCAGATTTGCAGCAGTCTACCCGCTGGGCTAAGGCCATGGTGATGAATTACGGTATGTCCTCGTCTTTGGGCTTGCCCACCTATGGCGATCAGAGTAGCAATCCGTTTGTGGGCCGTGATTACGGCTTTGGCATGAGCCGGGATTATAGCGAGGAGGCTGCCAAGGCGATTGACGAGGAAGTGCGTGTTATTCTGGATCGCAACTACAAGCGGGCCAAGCAAATTATTGAAGATAATCGGGCAAAGATGGTAGCCCTGGCCAATGCGCTGATGGAAGTAGAGACGATGGACCGCAGCACATTTGAGAAGTTGATGAACGATACGCTGCCGGTTGATTCAGAGAATGGAAAGCCTGATACAGAAGAGTTGAAAGATGCTTTGGTGGAAGAAGTAATGCCATCTTCTGATTAAATTGAAGCAAATTTCCTGAGAATTTTGAGCCTTCTTGCTTTGGTAAGGAGGCTTTTTTTCTAGGCAGCTATTTCTAGAATGCGAGCAACGGCCGTTTCCAACGTCTCTTTAAGCGCTTCAGCCTGAGGGATTACGGCCGTTTCTTCAAGTTCCCCCTGTAGACGACGCGCTTCGTCAGCGGCATGTTTACGAATGGTAGGTTGGGCAAGCAGCCAGCTCACAAGCTGCGCCGCCTCATCCGTTTTCCCCGAAACTGCAAAAAGAGCAGCAACATTTACTAAGATTTCCAGTAAAACGGGCGTTGCCTGAACGTTTCGAGCTGCCCGTAGGGCCGACTGATGCGCCTGGAGTGACTGCGCGTGTGCGCCGGTTTTGCGATATACCTGGCCCACATGGTTATGGGCATAGGCAATACCAATGGCGTAGCCAATTTCCTGGCAAATCGCCAAACTTTCCTGATAAAGTCGAAGGCTGTTGACATAATCCTCCTGAGCAAGCGCCAGATTGCCCAGATTTGTGAGGGCAAAAGCTGTGCCCTTGCTGTCGCCAATTTCCCGGAACGTTTTCAGGCATTCTTGCAGATCGATTGATGCCTGCTCATATTCGCCTACCAGCCAGCCTAAATGGCCCAGGTTATTCAGCGAATAAGCCATGCCGCGCCGGTCGCCAATGGCACGCTTTAGCTCCATGCTTTCGCGGTAAAAGCGGCCTGCTTCTTCGTATTCACCCAGCGTATCGGCCACGCTTCCCAGGTTATTTAAACAGAGAGCCAGGCCGCGCTTGTCGCCAATTTCCTTGCGCAAGGCCATGCTTTCCTGGTAATACATGCGCGCTTCGGCAAACTCTCCCAGCGTATAGGCAATGTTGCCCAATCGCAGCAAGAGCACCTAACTTGACCTTGACCCATCTGATATCATCTGGGTCCGAAACATGAACTGTGACCGTGTATGATTTCTCGTCACCATCCTTCTCAACCTGTTCTACCTCATCAGGTGTTGTTGCAGGACTTTCCAATATTGGACCCTGATTCATGATCTGGATCCGTATGGCCTCATCTTCTGGGCCACTCAGATAATGAGAATCCTGACTCTGTGTAGATGTAACTATTATCGATGCTCCGTCGTCATCTTCCATGAAAACCTTCAGAGCCTGTTCACCAGGATGCATTCCCTCAGGAACGGGAATCTCTCCAACCCACATCTGATTACCGATATTGAGACTCAAATCATGTAAATCTCCACCATGGTCACGCATATCGACAGCCACTCTGGCTACACCATTACCATCATCGACTCTTGCATTGACAATGAGTATCTCACCGCGGAAAGCCTGTGAAGGTACATGTTCCCATTCACTCAATCGAGGGGCCTGATTGAATACTTCCAAGGTTCCATTCATGCTATCTGTAGCACCCCAGGTATCAGTAACTGTGACCGACACTGGCAAGTCACCATGTTCAATTC
>JBHIWP010000463.1:0-4215 GCA_041987425.1 Promineifilaceae bacterium (SeqCode)
CGCTGGCCATGCTCACCCGCAAAGGCGGCCAGTCGCATCGCCGCTGGGGAAAAATTTTCTTCTGGTCGATGGCCGTCATCTTTGTAACGGCCATTGCGCTTCTCTTTAATCGATTTGCCTTTTTTCTCTTGGTTATCACAATTTTGAGCTTTTACAGCGCGCTTACCGGCTACCGGGTCTTGTATCGCAAAAAGGGCAGAACGGCCGTTACCCTCTTGGACCAGATAAGCGCTATAGTGACCTTGCTCAGCGGTATTGGTTTCATGGCTTACGGAGGCGCAGCACTTGCCAATTTATTCGCTATTGAGCTGCCTATGCCATTTCCTTACCTTGGGCTTGCTTTTGGCTTCATGATTACAAACATAGCGCGTCAAGATTTGAAAAGCTTTAACCACACGCCAACCGATAAAAATTGGTGGTGGTACTATCACATGGACCGGATGCTCAGCGCCTACATCGCCACCGTTACCGCTCTTGCCGTGCAAACAGCTAGCAACGTACTGCCATTGAACTTGAACTGGATCGCTTGGGTGGCGCCTGCGGTAGTTGGTGTTCCCCTGGCAAACTACTGGATTGCTCACTATCGCAAGCGGTTTACCCAGGGCAAAGAAAAGACAGTCGGCTAAAAAATATAAAGATTCGAGCGTCCTTGCTTCCCTACCTGCACCAGGGCACCGCAGCGGACCAGGGTGTAGGTGATGCGCTGCGCCAGATTCAGCCGAATTTTGGCTAACTTGGCCAGCTGCCGATTGGTGAAAGGCCGGGGCAAATCGGGGGGCAGCAAGGCAAGCAGATCAGCGGGCGTGGCAAAGGTGTGCAGCTCTACCACTTCTAACAACCGGTGATCATGCAGGCTCCAGCCTTTGCGCCGCCAGCTTCCCTGGCCATCGTCGCGCCACACTTCCTCCTGCTGGGTCAGCACTGCCCCTACCACAAGATTGGGATGGGGCAGCAGGTGAGGAATGCGCATCAGTTCGGAGAAAAGATCGAGCGGCTGGCCCTTTTTGGGGGATTTGCGGCGGCTGATAGGCAGACCAACGGCCGTTTGCCGCACAATCCACTTTTCCTGGGCAATGGGCTGTAGCAGCAGAACCGGATGGGTATCAAGCAGCCGCTTCAACTTGCGCTTCATCGCCCCAAAGTGGCGCGTCTGAATTTCAATGAGCTGCTCCCCGCGCACGATATCGATGACAAAGCCGTCCACCTTAACCTCAAACTGGTCCGAGGAACGGCCGTACCACTCCTTGATGCCCGCGTGAAGCGACTTCTCTGCCAAAGTCCCAATATTGTTCATAAAAGATCAATCCGCAGATTACACAGATTTCGCAGATTAATCACAAGCAATCTGTGTAATCTACGAAATCTGTGGATAAAATGCCTACGGTTTATACAGACCCCAATCATCCATAAACCAGCCGTTGTTTTGAATGGCCCAGCGCCCGCGCATGGCCGCCCCAACGATAACGGTTTGCGTTTGGGCCACGGTAAAGGTGGTCTTGAACCGGTTCTTCTGGCCGAAAATGGGCAGCAGCCAGCCGGTAGTGCCGTTCCCGGCAATCAGCTTTACTTCCCCAGAGAGCGGGTCCGGCGCCCAGACCTTTTCGCCGTTATCATAATCGACAACAAGGTCAGGGAATACGTTGATGATGAGGACGTAGGTGCCGGGTTGCAGGGTAACGGCCGTTGTCAGCTCAAAATTGATCGCCCCATACCCTTTAAACACTTTGACCGTCTGATCGCCATCCCAAATAAACAGAGTGCGCTCGTCTGGCGGCAAAAAAGCGGAAGACAACACGCGCGTTTCGGGGGGAACCCAGGCATTCCAGGGATCAGGGTCTAAAGAATTCGCACCTTCCTTAAACGTAAAGTGCCAGCCCTCGGGAATTTGCAGTTCTGGCGCGCCATTTAAATGATACCATCCTTGTTCAAACGAAGCGTTCGGCAACAAATTTGGCCCCAGTGCAGGAACAGTGACCAGCGGCAAATAAACAACAGAGCCGCCGCCCGCTTCGGCAGACGGCCGTTGCCATCCGACCAGGCCAATGAGCAGCAACAGCGCCAGGAGGAGCCCTAAAGGTCGTTTTGTTTGGCCCATGAATGTTCTCCTTGAACGGATGGATTTTATCAGATTAGTGGCGTGCTTGACCAAACCGGGCAAGCCTGCTACTCTGTGGCACCATTTGTCATAAAGTAGTGCTATTTTTTGCAAAACTGCACCTGGCAAAATCCGTTTGTCGCTTATGTTAAGAAGGAGTAGTTCCCATGAGCGAAGCAACTGTTGAGCGATACGAAGTTGAAGAGCGTTCATTTGAGGCACGCGAGACCGACGTTATTGTCGTAGAGCGAGATGATACCCGGGGCGAGCTGCTGAAGTTTGCCATTGTGGTCGTTGTGCTATTTTTCACGGTGGTCATTATTGCGCTGCTACGGCCGTTGATCTTCAACACCATTTTGCCTGCCGTCTTGGGGGAAGGCCAGCCCACTGCCCCTATCGTCGATGAGACAGAGGCCGAAACCATCAAACCAGAGGTGGAAGAATCTGAAGAAAGCGAAGCGATTGAAGACGGTGACGCTGTTGATACAGAAGAAGCAGAGGGAGAGGGTGTAGATTCCTCAGCAGAAGACACACCAGAAGGTACCGAACCAGAAAAACCGGAAGACTTTCCAACGGCCGTTCCCGCCCAAAGCCACACCGTGCAGGCCGGTGAGAACCTCACGGCCATTGCCCAACGCTACGGCGTCACCGTCCAGACAATTGTCGATGCCAACGATATTCCCAACCCCAACAACGTGGCCGTAGGCACTGTGCTCATTATTCCGGTAGATCAGTAATCGGTAGTCGGTAAACGGTAATCGGATTACTGATAACGGATTACCGATTACCGCCCTTCCGGCTGCGCTTGGGCTTGACGCCGCCACGGTAGCTGGGCACTTCTAACAGAAAGAAGGTACAGCGACTACCGTCTAGCATGCGGGTAGCCAGGCGGGGGTCGATTTCATCAATGGGCGTGGCCGTGGTGATGACTGTAGGCAGGCGAGCGTTATAGCGGTAGTTAAACAGCTGATACAGCTTCTCTCGGGCCCAGGCGGTGGCGCTTTCTGTGCCCAGATCGTCCAAAATGAGCAATGGCGCAGTTTTCACCTCATCAAAGCGCTTATCGTAGCGCATTCCGCTGGCGGGATTGAACGTAGCCCGCAAATGATCCAGCAAATCCGGCACCAAAATAAAAAGCACGGGCTCGCCCTGGTTGTTGACATAATTAGCAATGGCCGCTGCCAGATGCGTCTTGCCATTGCCAAAACCTACGCTGTTAAAGACAAGCCAATCAGACGGCGAGTCGGCAAACTCCTGTGCCGTATCCAGGGCATTGCGCAGGTTGGTGGCCTGTCCTCGCGGCAGTTCGCGCTCGCGCAAATCAAAATTGTCGAATGTTTTATCGTTGTGCAGGCTCAGTGTAGACAGCTCCGACTGCTCCTGGTCCACGCCCGCCCGGCGGAAGTCCGGGGCGGCGATGTGGATAATCTGCACCAGGCTGGGGTCTACCATGCGCGAGCGAATGCGAATTTCAATGGCTTCCAATTCTAAATTGGTGGTCACCACCGTGGGCAGGCGGCTGTTGTAGCGATGGTTAAAAATCTGGTACAGCTTCTCCTGCGCCCAGTCGCTGTTGCTTTGCGTGCCCAGATCATCCAGAATGAGCAGCGGCGTGTTGCGAATCTGCTCAAAGCGCTCATCGTAGCCAGTGACGGCGTTGGGGCTGAAGGTTGAGCGCAAATGGTCCAGTAAATCCGGGGTGCTTACAAACAAGGCGGGGTGCCCCATGGCAATGCGCTGGTTGGCAATGGCAGCCGCCAGATGCGTTTTGCCACAGCCATAACCACCCTTCAATACAAGCCAGCCACTGGGGTTTTGTGCATAGGCCAGGGTGCGATCATAGGCCAGCTTCAGGTTGAGCTGCTTGCCGGGGGTGAGGCCATGCCCCTCGGGTAAAAAGGCATCGAAAGTGCAGTTTTGTAGTGCACCAAGCTGGCTCACCTTTAGCAAGCTGTCGATGCGAGCCATTTCGCGCTCGGCGGCGCGGCAGGTACAGGCCACAGCGCGGCCAAAGCGAGGGTCTACGGGCGGCACGTCGGGAATGACGTAGCCAAGTCCGTCGCACATGGGGCAGTCAGGTTGGCCCAAACCGCTGGCTTCGGCGGAATCATCGGGTATGG
>JBHIWP010000464.1:0-4213 GCA_041987425.1 Promineifilaceae bacterium (SeqCode)
CGCCCGCCATTCGGCCAAAGATGCTGAGGCGCACCACGATTTTTCGCACCTTATTAAACAAGTTTGCCAGGCCGTTAAGCCGCTTATTGACCACATTCCGCCAGACATTACCAGCAGGGAGCCAGACGAACTGGCGCGCCTGGCGGCGTTGGGCCAGCACCTGGGCCAGCAAAGCCCCAAGGTGCTGCACATGCTCACCCGCCTGCTCACCGGCAGCGTTGCTGATATCTTGGATGACTATTTTGAGACCGACGTCTTGAAGGCGGCCCTGGCCTCCAGCGGCACCATCGGCACCAAAGTGGGGCCGCGCTCGCAGGGGTCCGGGCTGGTGCTGCTGTACCACAAGCTGGGCGAATTTGACGGCGCCTTTGGCGAGTGGGGCTTCCACAAGGGGGGCAACGGCGGCTTTAGCCAGGCGGTGGCCCGTGCCGCCCAATCGTTTGGCTGCGAAATCCGGCTGGACGCGGGCGTAAGCGAGGTTATCACCAAAAATGGCGAGGCGATTGGCGTGGCGCTGCAAAACGGCGACGAGCTATACGCCGACATTATTGTCAGCGCCCTGGACCCGCGCCGCACCTTCCTACAGCTGGTGGAGCCGCGCCAGCTGCCCACCGACCTGGTGGAGACGATTGAAAATTTCAAGTTCCAGGGCGTGTCGGCCAAGGTGAACTTTGCCCTGGATGGCCTGCCGGAGTACCCGGCATTGCCCGGCCGCACCGACATTTTCCGCGGCTTCATGAACATTGGCCCCACGATGGATTACATTGAACGGGCCTTTGATGATGCGAAGTATGGCTGGTTTAGTAGACGGCCGTATATCGACTGCTGCATCCAATCCACCATAGACCCCGACATGGCCCCGCCGGGCAAGCACGTCATGTCCTGCTTTGTGCAGTATGCCCCCTACCACCTTAAGGACGGCAATTGGGACACCGAAAAAGAAAACTTTGGCGACGTGGTGCAGGAAACTATCACTGAGTTTTTCCCCAACTTCAGCGATCTGGTGCTGCACCGTGAAATTGTTACGCCGCTGGACATCGAGCGCACCGTGGGCCTGAGCGAAGGCAATATCTTCGCCGGGGAGTTCATGGGGCCGCAAATGTACTTTTTCCGCCCTGCGCCCGGCTGGAACCAGTACCGCACGCCAATCAAGGGCTACTACCAGTGCGGCTCCGGCACGCACCCCGGCGGCTGCGTCATGGGCGCGCCGGGCAAGCTGGCAGCGACGCAGATTTTGGGGGATTTGAAGAAGTAGGCGAGTGGGCGACTGGGCAAGTGGGCAGTGAAACGTAAAAAGTGGGCACTTATCACTTTTCACTTTTTACGTTTCACTCAAGGAGAACCTCTTATTCATGCAAAGAATTAAAACAACTTTGTGGCTTTGGGTGTTGGGATTCTGCATGCTCGTACTTTTGGCGGGCTGTGGCTCTCAAACCGAGCAGCCTCCGGTTAGCAATACGGAGCCTGCGATTCGGCTTAGCGATCTGGATGTAACAACCGGACAGACCATCTACGTCCCGGCTTACTCCGAAATGTTCATTATGCGCGATCGCACGATGGATTTGGCCGTTACGCTGGCGGTGCACAACACCGATTTTGAACATCCAATCATTTTGACCTCGGTCCGGTATTACGATACGCAAGGTCAGCTGTTGCGAGAGTATCTGACAGAACCGCAAGAGTTAGGCCCGCTGGCCTCCACCGACTTCTTTGTAGATGCTAATGAACAGAGCGGCGGCCTGGGAACCAACTTTATCGTGGAGTGGGTGGCCGAAGAGCCGGTTTTTGAGCCAATTGTGGAAGCGATTATGCTCAATACCTCCAATAATCAGGGCATCTCGCTGACCAGTCCGGGCCGCGTTATCAGCCAAATTGCGCCGGAAGACGAGTAAGGAACCGCAGAGCGAATGGGAATTGCCGCTGACATTGTCATTATTGTTGTCGCTGGTTTGATTGGGGGGCTGATTGCCCAGCGTCTAAAACAGCCCTTGCTGCTGGGCTATATTCTGGCCGGTATCATGGTCGGGCCGTTCACGGTTGGACCGACCGTTTCAGACGTTCACGAAATTGAGCTTCTGGCCGAAATTGGCGTTGCCCTGCTGCTGTTTGCCCTGGGCTTAGAGTTTTCCTTAAAAGAGCTGCAGCCCGTCCGTCACATTGCCTTGATCGGAACGCCGATTCAGATCGTGCTAACAATGGCGGTCGGCTATGGCATTGGCCAGCTTTTGGGCTGGAGCTGGTTTGCCTCTATATGGTTCGGCGGTCTCATTGCCCTGTCGAGTACGATGGTGGTGCTCAAGACGCTAATGAGCCAGGGGCGCATGGGCACGCTTTCCAGCCGGGTGATGATTGGTATGCTGATCGTGCAGGATTTGGCCGTCGTACCGCTGATGATTATTCTGCCTGAGCTAAACAAACCGGGAGCGGGACTTTCAGTGTTGGGGGCTGCGGCCGTTAAGGCCATTGTCTTCCTGGTACTGATGGTGCTGGTGGGCACCCGGCTGCTGCCCCGGCTGGTTGCGTATGTTGCCAGGTGGAATTCACGCGAGCTGTTTTTGGTGACAATAACGGCCGTTGGCTTGGGTGTGGGCTACGCTACCTTTCTATTTGGCCTTTCTTTTGCCTTTGGCGCATTTGTGGCGGGCATTGTTTTGAGCGAATCTGATTACGGCCACCAGGCCCTCAGCGACATCATTCCCCTGCGCGATGTCTTTGGCCTGCTGTTTTTTGTATCTGTAGGCATGCTGCTAGACCCTAATTTTGTGCTGCAAAATTGGCCAACCGTGTTGTTGATAGTGGCGTTATTAAGCATCGCCAAGGCCCTCATTTTTGGCACGCTCAGTCACTTATTCCGCTATGGCAACATCGTTCCATTTGCTGTTGGGTTGACCTTGTTTCAGGCGGGTGAGTTTTCCTTTGTGCTGGCACGTGTTGGGGTTGCCACCAACTCGATTGACGAGAATTTATATACCTACGCCTTAACAGTGGCGGTAGCAACCATGCTGATCACCCCATTTGTATCTGAACTTGCCCCGCGCCTGTATGCGGTCGGCCAGCGCCGTCGAAAACGAGAACCTTTACAGACCATCAATCTGCCTCAGTCCGGCTTAAACGATCATATTGTCATTGTTGGTGGCGGCCGGGTTGGGCAGTATGTGGCACGCCTTTTACAGCGTCTAAACTTCGGATTTGTTCTGCTTGAGCTGGATTACCGGCGGTTTGAGGAAGCGAAAGAAGCCAATCTGCCCGTTATTTTTGGGGATGCCAGCCAGGAAGTGGTGCTGGAAGCAGCACATGTGGGTGATGCATCTCTAATTCTGGTAACGACACCAGCTATCCAGACCACGGGAGCGATCGTGGCGCAGGTGCGCCGACTGAATCCTGACGTGCACATTGTGGCAAGGGCAAGCAGCGTGGAGGAAATGCAGAGGCTGCAAGAGCATAACATCTATGAAGCAGTGCAGCCCGAGTTCGAGGCCAGCCTGGAGATGACCCGCCAGGCTCTGCTTCATTTTGACATTCCACCAACAGAAATTCAAAAGTTCACCGATTCAATCCGCCAAATGCTCTACGCGCCGCTTTATGATGGACATGAGGGTTATCAGGACGTTGCTCAACTGCAACATGCAGCCCGGCTGCTGGCCGTAAATTGGGTGGCGCTGTCTGCAGACAGCCCTCTGGTTGGGAAAACGATCGAAACAAGCGCCATTCGTTCACAGACCGGCGCTTCCATTGTCGGAATTCTGCACGAAGGGAATTTGACAATCAATCCTGAGCGCACCTATCGTTTTGCTGCAGGCGATAGGGTGGCCGTCATGGGCAGTCCGGATCAGCTTACGGCCTTTCAAACGCTGTCTGGCAGCACTTTTAACCGAGAACCATCATGATGAAAAACACAAAAATCGCCCTCATCCAAACAAGCTGGCCGGGAAGCCGGTCCGAAATAATCAAGACGTACCGGGAATTGGTGGCCGAAGCGGCCGTTCGCGGCGCAGAAATTGTTTGCCTGCAAGAGTTTTCCCTGTCGCCGTACTTTGCCAGCGTGAAGGACGATGCCAACACGTCTTGGGCCGAGCCGGTGCAAGGCGGCGAGAGCGATGCCGTGTTTGGCGAGCTGGCGCGGCAAAACGGCGTGTTTGTACTGGGCAGCCTGTTTGAACGCGCCGAGGATGGCGTTGGCGCTGAGGACAGCGGTTAGTGGGATACGGCCACG
>JBHIWP010000465.1:0-4212 GCA_041987425.1 Promineifilaceae bacterium (SeqCode)
GCCGGGGCGCTCCGTGCTGCCGTAGACGCCCGCACAGTTTTGCCGCTTTTGGGCAACTGTTTTTAGCACGGCAGGCTCTTTTTCGGACGTTTCAGGATCGATGTTGATCATCACGCAGCGCTCAATGCGCCGGTTGAGCCGCAGGCGCAGGCCGTCTGGACCGCTGTCTTGCTGACTGCCAAACACCAGGCTGCTGTCCAGCCAGCGCTCTTCCACAAATGGCTGATCGTCAAATGGCTCGATAATGATGTTTTGCCGGAAGCGCAGGGGGGAGACGGCCGTTCCAATTGCCTCGCTCAAGGCCGCCACCGAGGCCGTGGTCATGACCGAAATCACCTGGCTGTCGAACGCGCCGCGTCCAATTTTAATGAGATTCACCGGCTTGCCATACGCCTCCGCCAGCGCCTTATTCAGAACTGGATCGTCAATGGGCAGGGAACTGCCGTCTGGCATCGTTACTTCTACAGGTGAGTCAACGACATCATTCGGCCGTAGATAGCGGGGCGTATACTGCAATAGCTGCGGCACTTCCCGCCCGGTTAGCCAGGGAAACCCCGAGCGATTATCCGCCCGGACAAACGCGTAGCGGCGATCCCCATCCAGCCCATGCCAGTAGCCATGTGCTTCTTCTAGCGCTTCCCCACGCATTGACTTCACCGGAAAGCGATATAGTTCTTTGACAATGCCAACTTCTACAAATTCTTCAATCATTTTCACCTCGAAAAAGTCACAGGTTGAAGGTTGCAAATATGCAAGTTGTCAAGTCTTGTTTAGGATTTGCTTGCCACTTGCCACTTCCTTCACCCCAGCACCCACAACAGCACCATCCCCACCGCCAGCGTCCACAAAATGTTCTTCGTGCGCCAGGCAACCAGGATGGCAACCAGACCCGCTAGCAGGCGGGCATTGCCCAGCGAAAAATCAAATTCGCCGCCGGGCATCACTAATTCGGGGAAAATGATAGCGGAAAGTACGGCCGCAGGCACAAAGCGCAGCGCCTGTCGCCAGCCCACGCTGATGGTCGCGCGTTCCAGCAGCCAGATCGGCGCCAGCCGAATGGCGTAAGTAACAACGCCCATGCCCAAAATTGCAGTCCAAAGATTCATATGATTCTCCTGAAAAGCCAACGCCGAGTCGCAAAGAGAAGAAAATCTGCGTTAATCTGCGAAATCTGCGGATATCTGTTTCGTTCGGTTCTCCAACCATACGCCGATGCCGATGCCACTGAGCGTGGCGGCCATCAGACCCAACTTGTAGGGCCAGCCAAAGGTGAGCACGGCAACAAGCCCGGCGGTCAGGGCGGCAATTGCGTTGGGCCGATCTTTGAGCGTAGGCACCACAATGCCAATGAACGTGAGCGCCAGGGTGAAATCGAGGCCCCAACCGGGCGGCACCTGGGTGCCCAGCAAAATGCCAACGGCCGTACTGGCCTGCCAAGTGGCCCACAGCGTGAATCCTGCTCCCAGCCAGAAATAATGCTTGTGCGTCAGTGGGATCTGCTTGTTGTTGTAGTAAACGGCCGTTGCGGCGTAGGCCTCGTCGGTGAGCAGGTAGGCCAGCAGCCAGCGCCACTTGCGCGACAAATGCTGCACGTCTGGTCCCAGCGACGTGCTGTACAGCACGTGCCGTAAATTCACTATAAACGTTGTGAGCCACAGCACCGGAATGGGCGTGCCCACGCTCATGAGCTGGGCGCCCAGGAATTGAGCCGATCCGGCAAACACAATCGACGACATCGCCTGCGTTTGCAGCGGCGTCAGCCCGGCAGACAGCCCCAATACGCCATATATCATGCCAAAGGGAATCACGCCAATGGTAATAGGCAGCTCCGCTTTAACTCCTTGCCACAAGGCCGTCATGTTTGGGGAACGGCCGTTTTCTAAACTCATTTCAGTTAACATAACTTGCCACTTTTTGATGGGCGAGGCAGGTGTCAGTGAGGTGTTTTGTGAGGCTAACATTCTACCCACCTGCCTCGCGCCTACTTTTCACTTTTTACTTTTCACCACTCAACTCACGCAGCGCCTGCCAGCAAATCTCTAAATCCCGCTGCTCCGTCTGCCAGTTAGAAAACGCAGCGCGGATGGCCGGTTGGCCCTGGTACACCGTTTGGGTCAGGAAGATACGGCCGTCATCCCGTACCTTCGCCAAAAACGTCTGAATTTGGGGCAGGCTGGGGTTGGTCGCCAGCGTAAAGCAGACGCAGTTGAGCCGCACCGGGGCCAGTAGACGAAACTGGTCGGACTGTTCAATCTGCTCCCCCAGCCAGCGCGCCTGAGCGCAGTTGCGCTCGACAATGTCGCGGTAGCCAGAACGGCCGTAGGCGAGCAACGTCATCCAGGCGGGCAGGGCGCGAAAGCGGCGCGAATTTTGTGGCGTCCAGTGCACCAGGCTGGGGTTTTCTGCGACATCCCCCAGGTAAACGGCCGAATTCTGGAAAGCGGCCAGCTGTAGTTCGGGATGGCGACTAAACGTCATGGCCGAGTCGTATGGGACGTTGAGCCATTTGTGGGCGTCGATGGTGATCGAATCGGCAGCTTCTTGCCCGGTTAGCAAATGGGCAAATTGCGGCGAGCAGGCCGCAAAGCCGCCAAACGCGGCGTCCAAATGCAGCCAGAAGCTGTGTTTTTTCTTCAGTTCGGCCAGCGCCGCCAGATCGTCAAAGTCAACGGTATTCACGGTGCCGCCGCTGGCAATCACCACCGCTGGCTGGTCCAGCGCGGCCAGAATTTCGGCGAGTGCGCCCACGTCCATTGCTTCGCGATTGGGCAGCATGGGCACCGGGGTGATCGCCTGGCGACCCAGGCCCAGCATCGCCAGCGCCTTTTTGCTGCTGGAATGGGGCGTGGCGGCCAGGATAGGAAACGGCCGTAGCTGCCACAGTCCATCTTCAGCCACGTTTATGCCCTGCTGCCGACCTATCCACTCCCGCGCCTGGGCCAGCCCCACAAAGTTGCTTATTGTTGCCCCGCTGACAAACGTGCCCGCGAAGCTGTCTGGCAGGCCAAAAAGCTGCCGCAGCCAGTGGATGGCTTCCTGCTCTACCAGCGGTGCGCTGGAATCTTCGTCCGCGGCGGGATTCTGGTCGTAGGCCGTGGCCAGCCAGTCGCCCACCAGCGACGCAGGCGTGCTGCCGCCCGTGACAAAGCCAAAGTATCGTGGTCCAGCGCTGCCCGCCAGACCGGCCTCGTATCTGGCGCGAAATTGGGCCAGCGCGGCTTCGGCTCCCAGGCCAGCGATGGGCAAGTCCTCACACTTATGAGGTCCATTGGGGAAAACGGCCGCTTTCCGGTCTGGTAAAGTGGCTAAAAACTCATTAGCGGCCTGAACGGCCGTTGCCAATAGCGTCGCCTGGTTTTGCTGATCCTGCTTAAGCTGTTGATTCATCACTCACTCAATCTTTCAGGCCGCCTCGACCGTTTCCTGCAGCCCTAACGCCCAAGCCACGGCTGCCTGGGCATGTATCGCCGTGGTATCAAAAAGCGGCACGCTGGTGTGCTGCTGCTGCACCAGCATCACAATTTCGGTGCAGCCCTCAATGATTCCTTCGGCTCCCACTGCCTGTAAATCATCAATAATTCGCAAATATTCGTTTCTGGAGCGGTCAATCACCTGCCCCAGGCAAAGCTCGTCGTAAATGATCTGATGCACAAGCTGCCTGTCTTGTGCTGGAGGCACCACTACTTCCAGGCCGTGCTTTTGCTCCAGGCGACCTTTGTAAAAATCCTGTTCCATGGTGAAGTTGGTGCCCAGCAGCCCCACTTTTTTGAGGCCACGCTGCTTGATGCGAACGGCCGTTGCGTCGGCCAGGTGCAAAATAGGAATGTCAATGGCCTGCTCAATTTGCGGGGCTACCTTGTGCATGGTGTTGGTGCAAATGAGCAGGAAGTCTGCTCCGCCTGCTTCCACCTGCTGGGCCGCTTTTGCCAGCAGGTTGCCTGCTTCAGCCCAACTGTTTTGATGCTGCAACGCTTCAACTTCCTGAAAATCTACGCTGACCAAAACAATCTTTGCCGAATGTAATCCGCCTAATTTTTCTTTTACCTGTTCATTTATCAAGCGGTAGTAAAGCGCCGTGCTTTCCCAACTCATACCGCCAAGTAAGCCAATCGTCTGCATGTTTCCTTCCCAATATGGACTAAACGTAGGGCAGCCAGTCGCCGTGCGAGGGGCCGCTGTCTAGCTGTTGTTGAATGAGTGCGCCAAGGAGCT
>JBHIWP010000466.1:0-4193 GCA_041987425.1 Promineifilaceae bacterium (SeqCode)
TTGGAACGCCAACCAACAGGGAATTTTTGCGGAATTCGGGGCAAAATATGGGTGGCTGGTGCAACGGCCGTTCCCAATTCCCGTATAGATTAGCGTTATCGTTCACAAGAAAAGGACAAAGCCATGTTACACAATTTCAGAAGTTTAGGACCCACAGGACGGTTGACAGTTGCCGGTTTGTTCTTACTGGTATTACTTGCCGGAATAGTCGCGCTTTATTTGTTCTAGGCACAAATTGACTTTCAGGTTATCCAGCCCCTTCAATCCTGAAAACGGTGAAGGGGCTTTTATTTTTGAGGAGAATCGATGGCTCGTTTTCGGAAAATTATTCGTATTGTGTGGCCGCTGGCCGGGCTGTCGTTGATGGCCTGGCTGTGGCTGTCGTTTCAGGCGCGGAATTTGCCGGAGGGCGTGATGGCGTCGGATACGGCCGTAACCGTCGTAGAAACGAACACCCAGATCACCTTTCAACCAACCAGCAATCACCAAGCCACCGGTTTGCTCTTTTACCCCGGCGCTATCGTGGAGCCGACCGCCTATGCGCCGCTGGCCCGCACGCTTGCCGAAGCAGGCTACCTCACCATTATCGTCAAGCTGCCGTGGGGCACCGCGCCGCTAGCCAGCCACGAAGAGCATCTGTGGGAAACCACACAGACCATCATGGCACAGCAGAGCGACATTCAGCAATGGGTGCTCAGCGGCCATTCCCGCGGCGCAGCCATCGCCGCCCGCACCGTCTACGAGCATGAAGATGCATTCGCCGGATTAATCCTCATTGGCACCAGCCACCCCAAAGAAGCAGTTTTCAGTCTGGCCGGTGCCCGGCTGCCCGTCACCAAAATTTACGGTACAGAAGACGGGCTGGCCAGCCAGGTTGAGATAGAAGCGTTTCGCGGCTATTTACCAGAACACACAGTTATGAAAGAAATTTCCGGTGGAAATCATGCCCAGTTTGGCTATTATGGCAGGCAGCTGGGCGATAATTCAGCCACAATTAGCCGTGAAGAACAGCAGCGGGAAACGGCCGTTGCAATTCTCTCGTTCCTCGATCAGCTAAATCCGTGAAACGCTGGTCCCACTTAGGGCCAATAAAGCCGTTAATAGTACTTCTGTAATAGGCCGTCCTAGTACCAACCTGGCATATAATGGAGACGGCCGTAAAAAGTAAAGGGGCAGTGAAACCATTGTGAACGGTCCGTAAAGAGCGTACAACACTGTCTCCTATGGCTGGCTTTTGACGTTATAATGATTCACATTCTACATATTCATATCAACCGATATTTATAAAGCGGCGAAATGATGAACCCACCCGATTTTAGAAAAGAAGCAGAAGCAATTTTTGACGAGCTTGTCGCCACCCGGCGCGATTTTCACCAACATCCTGAACTGGGCTTTGAAGAGACCCGCACCGCCGGTATTGTGGCGGAGCGACTTAACGAATATGGCTTTGAAGTACAGGCTGGCGTAGGTCAGACTGGCGTTGTTGGCTTATTGGAAGGCAGTGAGGCTGGCCCTACCATCCTCCTGCGCTTCGACATGGATGCCCTCCCGATTCAAGAAGAAACGGGACTGCCCTACGCCTCGCAAAATCCAGGCGTTATGCACGCCTGCGGCCATGATGGCCACACAGCCATGGGGTTGGGACTGGCAAAAATCATGTCGCGCTATCAGGAAAACCTGGCGGGCACGCTCAAATTTGTTTTTCAACCCGGTGAAGAAGGGCTGGGCGGCGCCATTGCCATGATTGCCGACGGCGTGCTAGAAAGCCCCAAGCCGGATGTTGCTCTGGCAATGCACCTGTGGACCCCGGAACCATACGGCAAGATTCGCGTGGTCAACGGGCCCTGTATGGCCTCATCCAGCGTCTTTACGCTGACGGTGCAGGGCAAAGGCGGTCATGGAGCGGCCCCCCACCTGGCGGTGGACCCCGTTTTGGCGGCAGCCCACATTGTGGCGGCTCTCCAGAGCATTGTGAGCCGCAATGTGAATCCCCAAGACAGCGTGGTCGTATCGATCGGCCAATTTTGGGCAGGCACCACCTTTAATGTCATTCCCGACAAGGCCATTCTCAAGGGCACGGTTCGCAGCTACAACAATGATCTGCACCGGATGATTTATCGCCGAATTTTGGAAATGGCCACCAGCATGGCAGAGGCGCTGAACTGTAAGGCAACGATGGAAACGATCGCCATTGTGCAGGCTGTGGTAAACGCACCGGAGCCAACGGCCGTTGTGTATGATGCTGCGGCCAAAGTGATGGGAGCAGAAAACATTGTTGACAAGCGCACGATGGCTTCAGAAGATATGGGATTCTTCCTAGACGAGGTGCCGGGCTGTTACTTCTTCATTGGTGCCAGCAACGATGAGATGGGCATCAATTTCCCGCATCATCATCCTCGCTTTACGTTTGACGAGCGGGCCATGGTGGAGGGCGTCGCCGTGATGGGGGAAGCGGCTGCAAGTTATGTGATGAAAAACGGCCGTTTCTAAACAAACAACAGCTACAAAATATATCAAGGGCCGCGCTGTATCATTGTGATACAATGCGGCCCTTATTTGTGGTTTATGTTTTTTGCCGCAAAAAGAAAAAGGATGCTAAATGAAAGCTGTTGTTTTGGCAGGTGGCGTAGGCGGCGCCAAGCTTGCCGCTGGCATTGCCCAGATTTTACCGGCTGAAGATGTGACAGTTGTGACGAACACGGGCGATGATTTTGTCCATGCAGGGCTTATGGTTTGCCCGGATTTGGATACGGTGATGTATCGGCTGGCTGGGGTTGCCAACGAAGAAACCGGCTGGGGACGTGCCGAAGAAACGTGGCGCACCATGGAAGAAGTCGCCACCCTGGGCGGCCCAGACTGGTTCCGCCTGGGCGATCTGGATTTGGCCACCCACCTGACGCGCACCCATTTGCTGAATCAGGGTGAAACGTTAACGGCCGTTACCCGGCACCTCTGCACCCACCTTGGCATTGGCGTCACGGTCCTGCCCATGAGCAACCAGCCTGCCCCCACCCAAATACAAAGCGACGAGGCGCTTTATCCTTTTCAGACCTGGTTTGTGCAGGAAAAATGGCAACCGCCCGTAACAAAAGTAGTCTTGCCCGAAGATGCGCGGGCTACGCGTTCGGTCATTCGCGCCTTTGAAACGACCGATCTCGTCCTCATCGCCCCTTCTAACCCATTTGTTAGCATCGAACCCATCCTCAACGTCTACCCCATTCACGCTCTGATTATGGATTTGCCCCAAGCCGTCATTGCCGTGAGCCCCATTGTAGGTGGGCAGGCGGTAAAAGGCCCGGCGGCCAAGATGATGCGGGAGCTGGGTCTGCCCGTTAGCAGCCGTGCTGTAGCCAATCATTACGGCGACCTTATCGATGGCTTTGTTTATGACATGCAGGATGCAGGCCAGTGTGACGACCTGGAGATTGAAACGCGCTGCCTGGATACAATGATGCACAACGAAGCAGACAGCATACGCCTGGCTGAAGAAGTCATACAGTTTGCCGAGGAACTGTTGGCCTATTGATGAACTGCAGGGGCGCAAAGCCTGCAATGTTAATTTGGGCTAAGTGCCACCTTGTCGTCCCGTGAAGCCTCCCGCCTATTCGTGGTAAAATGAGGCCATGCTAAAATCACGGTTTGAATGGTCCGTCTTATTGCTGCTGGCGGCTCTGTTAGGGGCAAGCTGGATTGTGGTCTCGCGCGAGTCGGTAACACAGGCCAGCGGCCCCATTACGCTTGAAGAAGCGCCCATTGTAGGCCATCCTGCGCCTGACTTTACTCTGCAAACGGCCGTAGGCCAGCCCGTTACTCTTTCTGAAGTTATCAGCCAGGCTGGTGAGACCGGCAAACCGGCGGTGCTTAACTTTTGGGCCAGCTGGTGCGCCCCTTGTCGGGTAGAAATGCCCAGCTTGCAGCAGGCCAATATGCGGTACAACGGCCGTGTCACCTTCATCGGCATTAACCAGGGCGAGGATGCTGCCACGATTACCGATTTTGGTGAAGAGTATCGCGTCACCTACCCCCTGCTGATGGACGCCGACAGTCGGGTCAATCGACTTTACGAGGTCACCAGCCTGCCCACGACCATTTTTGTAGATCAATACGGCACCGTACGAGAAGTAATGATTGGCATTGTAAGCGAGGCCGTGCTGCAAGATCGCGTGGAGAAAATGCTGGCAGATGTCGGTGAT
>JBHIWP010000467.1:0-4193 GCA_041987425.1 Promineifilaceae bacterium (SeqCode)
CGTTTTTGAGTTCGACTTTACGGCCGTTGCGCAGCACCGCGCCGCCCACAAAGCCCAGTTCGCCCGCGATGGCGCCAATCTCACCTTCACCGCCTACATCGTCGCGGCCACGGTAGAAGCCCTAAAGCAGCATCCTATGGTCAACAGCACCTGGACCGATGAGGGCGTTGAGCTCAAGCGGCAGATCAACGTCGGCATGGCTGCGGCCATCGACGACGGCCTGATTGTGCCCGTTATTAAGGGCGCCGACGGCATGAACCTGCTGGGGCTGGCCCGCACCATCAACGATCTGACCGAACGGGCGCGCAAAAAGCAGCTCCAGCCGGCCGACGTGCAGGGCGGCACCTTCTCCATCACCAACCACGGCACCTCCGGCAGTCTCTTTGCCACGCCCATTATCAACCAGCCCCAGTGCGGCATCCTGGGCGTGGGCAAAATCGAGCAGCGCGTAAAGGTGATCAACGATGCCATTGCCATACGGCCGTTGGCCTACGTCAGCTTCACCTTCGACCACCGCATTCTGGACGGCAAAACGGCCGATGACTTTGTGAGCAGCATCAAGCAGGTGATCGAAAACTGGCAGTAAGCCCGCACAACAATTCATAGGGGCGATTCGCAAATCGCACTTTCCTGAGCCATCCATATGTCTGTATGGATGGCTTTTTTACGGCCGTTCCACGAAATCTTAATGAGAATGTCAATTTTCTTAATGAAAATATATCATTTTTCAACATTCCCCTTGACAATCTTAACATCACTTATTATTATTTTTGTCATTCAGCTAAATATTCTTAACTTACAGATAAATTTCTCGCATATGAATGGCAAAAAATATGAATAATTCCCAATCGTTACGGCCGTTCTTCATCCTCTGGTCTGGCCAGGCGCTTTCCCTGGTGGGCAGCGCCGCCGTGCAGTTTGCCCTCATCTGGTGGCTGACGCAAGAAACCGGATCGGCTACCACGCTGGCAACCGCCGCGCTGGTTGGCCTGTTGCCGCAGGTGCTGCTCGGCCCCTTTGCTGGCGTGCTGGTAGACCGCTGGAGCCGCCGCTGGACAATGTTTTTGGCCGACACCGGCATTGCCCTGGCTACCTTGCTGCTGGCTTACCTCTTTTGGACCGAAGCGGTGCAAATCTGGCACATCTTTGCGCTGCTCTTCGTTCGCGCCCTGGGCGGCGCCTTCCACTTCCCCGCCATGCAGGCCTCCACCTCGCTGATGGTGCCCCACGAGCACCTCACCCGCGTCCAGGGCCTCAACCAGATGGTGGAAGGCAGCCTGGGCATCGTCGGCGCGCCGCTGGGAGCACTGCTGCTGGCCTTTCTGCCCATGCAGGGCATCCTGGGCATCGACGTAGCCACAGCCTTATTTGCCATCATTCCCCTGCTCTTTATTGCCGTGCCCGAGCCGGAAAAATCTGCTGAGGAAATAGCCACCGGCCGAAAAACGCCTTACTGGACCCAGATGCGCCAGGGGTTGGCCTACGTTTGGGCCTGGCCGGGACTTTTGCTGCTGATGCTGCTGGCCATGCTGGTCAATTTTGTGCTGACGCCTGTTGTCTCGCTGCTGCCGCTGCTGGTTTCTGACTATTTCGGCGGGGGCGCCTGGGAATTTGGCGCGATGCAGTCCACATTTGGCATCGGCATCATCGTGGGTGGGATCGCCCTGGGCGCCTGGGGCGGCTTTAAGCGGCGCATCTACACCACGCTGGCCGGGCTGGCTGGATTAGGCGTTGGTATTGCCCTGATTGGCCTGGCCCCCGCCCACCAGTTTTGGCTGGCGGTCGTGGGCGGCTTTTTCGGTGGCAGCATGATTGCGATGGTGAACGGCCCGGTGCGCGCCATTTTGCAAACGGCCGTTTCCCCCGAAAAACAAGGGCGCGTCATGTCGCTCATTGGCAGCCTGGCCACAGCCATGACGCCTCTCGGGCTCATACTGGCCGGGCCCCTGGCCGATCAGTTTGGCGTTCGCCCCTGGTTTATTGTTGCCGGGCTGGCGACCTTGCTGGTGGGCCTGAGCGGCTTCTTTATTCCGGCGCTGCTGACGGTGGAAGACGGCCGTACCTCACACACCTCCTTACCCATCGCTGAAGAAGAACTTACTGCAGAAGAACCGCAACCAAAGACCGGAGCTATCCAGACATGAGAGAAACGGTAAACGGCGAACTGGGCCAGCGACTAGATGAATACTTAGGCCGCATTACCCCCTTTGGCTTTGCCGGGGCGGCGCTGCTGGCTAAAGATGGTGAAATCGTGCTCAACAAGGGTTATGGGCTGGCTAATCGTGCGGCAGGCATTCCCAATTCAGCAGAAACCGTCTTTAGCACCGGCTCCATCACCAAGCAGTTCACCGCCGCCGCCATCATGAAGCTGGCGATGCAGGGCAAGCTGCACACGGACGATCCGCTAAGCCGGTTTTTCCCGGATGTACCGGCCGACAAGGCGCACATTACGCTGCACCAGCTGCTCACACACACGGCGGGCATCATCAACTACAGCGGCGAAGATTTTGTGTCGGCCGACAAAGAAGAAACGGTGCTCAACATTTTGGCCGCCCCCCTGCGCTTTGCCCCCGGCAGCGACTACGCTTACTCTAATGCAGGCTATTCCCTGCTCGCCGCCGTCATTGAACAGGCGGCCCAGCAGCCCTATGAACAGTTTTTGCGGAATGAGCTCTTGCTGCCCGCCGGGCTGCACCACACTGGCTATCGCCTGCCGGACTGGACCGGCATGAACGTGGCCCACTGGTACAACGGCCGTTCCGACTTTGGCACCACGCTGGAAAAACCGTATCCCGAATGGAACCTGCTGGGCAACGGCGGCATGCTCTCCACCACGGCCGATATGTTTCGCTGGCACGAGGCACTGCTGGGAAACGACTTGTTATCTGCGGCCGCCAAAGAAAAAATGTACACGCCGGAGCAGCGGGATTATGCCTATGGCTGGCGCGTGCTGGAAACAGAACACGGCCGCTGCATCCAGCACAACGGCGCCAGCAGCTTTGGCAGCAGTGCCCTCTTCCGCCGCTATGTGGATGCCAACGTGGTGCTGGTGCTCTTTTGCAATCAAGACTATAACGGCGAGGTATTGATCAACGCCGTTCAGGACCCTATCGAAGCCGTTGTTTTTGGTGAGGCGGTTCCGCAGGCGCCTGCGGTGCCTGTGCCCTCCCTATGCCCTTTAGAGACGTTTAGCGGTGAATACTTATTGCCTGATGGCGGCACGCTGCAGGCTGCCGTAGAAAATGCGGCGCTGCACCTGACGCCATCGAGCCAGGAGGGAATCAACTGGCTGTTGGGGCTGGACGAAGCGGAAACGGCCGTTTATAACCAGGCCCACCGCCAAACCCAAACCGTCATGGCCGCCGCCCTGGCTGGCGACACAGAACCGCTGCTTGCTTCATTGGCGCGCCGCGAAGCGCGCGAGCCGGGCGTCTTGCGCACGTGGCAAGAGCTGGCAGAAGCCGTGCAGCCAACGGAGATGCAGGTGTTGGGCATACGGCCGTCTCTCTACCTGGAAAACGCCTGCGAAGCCATCACCAAATTTAGCGGAGTAGCGGAAAGCGGCTGGTTTGTTTCTATCTGGCGCGGCGGGCAAAATGTGGGCGTGCTGCTTACTGAGTTGACAAATGACAATATTTTTACGGCCGTTGCCCAACCTTTAACAACCGATAAACTAGTGACTTATCATTTGTCCTCTGCTCAGACCCGGCAATTCCAGGCCGTGCAGGAAGAAGAAACCATGCGCGGTCTCGTTTCTGAGCAGGGTATTTTGGCGCAAAAAGTGAGAAAACACTCCTTATGACCGAAGAAACCAATCGCCCCGCCGGGATGACCGGCTTCACCATCGTTTGGATTGGCCAGCTTGTTTCTTTGCTGGGCACCAGCATGACCAACTTTGCCCTCACCATCTGGGCCTTTGAGCAAACCGGCCGGGCCACCGACCTGGCGCTGATCGCCTTCTTCTTTCTGGTGCCGCTGCTCATTATCAGCCCCATGGCCGGGGCCATTGTAGACCGCCACGACCGCAAGTTAATGATGATGGTCAGCGATCTTGCTTCAGGCATTGTTACCATTATTGTGCTGGTTTTGTTCGCCACGGGGCTGCTGCAGGTGTGGCATTTGTACATCACCGCCGCCATTTCCGGCACCTTCCAAACGTTCCAATGGCCCGCCTACTCGGCGGCGATCAGCAC
>JBHIWP010000468.1:0-4193 GCA_041987425.1 Promineifilaceae bacterium (SeqCode)
CACGGAACACCGGAGCCAAGGTATTTGGCGGGCCAAAATTTACGGTTAGCCCGGTGTACGAAGGTATGTTCAAGGAAGAGATGGACGCCACTGCCAAGAAATTCCCCAACGTGCGCTATGAACCACAGCTAATCGACGCCACCTTTGCCCTGCTGCTGGCCACCACGGGCGAGCCGCTGGTCATCCCCAGCCTGAACCGGGACGGCGATCTGCTGTCCGACATGGTTTTACAGATGTTTGGCTCCATCGCTGGCTCTGAATCTATGGTCATTTCGGTAGATGATGAGGGGGAAGTGGACTGTATTATGGCGGAGGCACCGCACGGCACAGCCCCTACCTTGCAGGGGCAAAATCGGGCCAACCCAATGGCGATGATCCTGGCTGCGGCCGGGCTGCTTTCCCACATGGACCAGCCTGAGCCTAAACGAGCCAGCCGGGCTATTTATGAAGCGACGTTGGAAACGGTTTACGATGGGGTAAGAACGGCCGACATTGGCGGGGCAGCCAATACGGATGAATTTACCAACGAGGTAATTCGCCGGGTGCAGGCCAAGCTTGAGGTGTGGTCAGCCTTGTCTTAGTTGAGGTCCCTTATGCTTGAGCTAATCGTCCGTGAACCTGCTCAAAAAACCAGGAATACGCCGCTACTTTTTGTACACGGCGCGTGGCATGGTGCGTGGTGTTGGGATGAATATTTTCTGCCTTACTTTGCCCAGCGCGGCTATACTGTATACGCACCCAGCCTGCGCGGGCATGGGCAGAGCAGCGGCAAAGAGCGGCTGCGCTGGAGTTCTGCCAGGGATTATGTGGCGGATGTGGCCGAAACGGCCGCAAAGCTGCCGCAGCCCCCTGTCATCATCGGCCATTCGATGGGTGGCTATGTGGTGCAAAAGTATCTGGAACAGGTGACGCTCCCGGGAGCCATCTTGCTCGCCTCTGTGCCGCCGCAGGGCGTTTTAGGCGTCACGCTGCGCATTGCCCGCCACTTTCCAGGGAAGTTTGTCAAGCTGAATCTGAAGCTGAGCCTCTATCCGCTGGTGGAAACGGCCGAACTTGCCCGTCACCAGTTCTTCTCCGAGAGCATGCCCCAGGAACAGGTCAATCGCTACTTCCAAAAGCTGGGCGATGAATCCTACCGCGCCTTTTTAGACATGCTGCTGTTCAATCTGCCCAAGCCCAGGCGCGTAAACACGCCCGTGCTGGTGCTGGGCGCGCGCGACGACACAATTTTCACCCTGGATGAGGTAAAAGCCACCGCCCGCGCCTACAATACGCAGCCACACTTCTTTCCAATGGCGCACGATATGATGCTGGAAGCTGGTTGGGAACAGGTAGCGGAGAAAATGCTGGCCTGGCTGGATGAACGCGGAATCGAATAATGATTAATTGTTAACAGAAAATGGTTAATGGTAAATGTTGGCATCAAGTCTGGCATTAACCATTAAAAATTAACCATTTACCATTACATTAGCCATTAGGCATCATCGTAATGAGCGTCATTTCTGGGAGACAGAGGAAGCGGACGCGGGGGGCGCTTAGACCTTCCAGGCCGATGCCCCGGCTAACGTAAAGCGTCGTGCGGCCAAGTTTATACAGACCCATGACAAAGCGCCTTCCTAGCTGAGAGCTGGTAAAAATTGGCCCGATAATTGGCAGGCGAACCTGCCCACCGTGCGTGTGCCCACAGACGTACAGATCAATGTCGTGTTCGGCGGCTTCGGGCATAAGCTCGGGCGAATGGTATACGAGCAACCGGGGGATATCAACAGGCGCTGCGCTTACCAGCCGGGCCAGACGTCCAGCATCAATGGGGAGATCGTGCGTGCAGTCCATCCCCAAAACGGTCAGGGAACGGCCGTTGCCCATTTCCACCTGCTGCCAGCCGTGCCGTAGTAACGTAACATTGCGCAAGCCATCAAATACGGGAGCGACCGTTTCGCGTAAATCAACCGGGGGACTCCCTAGCGTTGCGTACACGCCGCCTGGCGCCGAAAGCTGGCAAAGCAGCTGCTGTACCTGCCGCAGCGTCTGCGGGTCTCGGTTATAAGACAGGTTAACATAATCGCCAGACAGCACAATGACGTCAGGTTTGGCTTCCCGCGCCAACTCTAGCACCCTGGCCTCCCGCGCCGTCAGCCGCTCTACGTGCAGGTCGCTAATGTGCAGCACGCGTATGGGGTCCGTGCCCAAGGGCAATTTGTCTGTAAAGGTCATGACGGCCGTAAGCCTGAGTCGAAATGGTTCAATGAAATAGCCCCAAATGAAAGCGGCCGTTCCAGCAACCTGAATCCCCAAAAATGTCCATAACGCCCAATCTTCCTGCAGCCAGTTGGCCAAAACAGCCAGGCCCAGAGTTGTCAGCACACGAGGCAGAGCCAGTACAAACAGTTGAGCCTTCCACGGGCCGTATGAAACTTTTTGCTGCGGCAATGAAATAAGCAGCGTCATATCAGCAGCCATAAAAAGAGTCAGCAGGACGGCAATTAGCTGGGCCATCGCCTGATCCGCAGTAAACAGCCACCAGCTGGCGCCGGTTACCGTAGCCAGCAATAGCGCCAATCCCACAACAAACACGCCGGGCAAACGTGTCGGTAAATCGAATAGAAGCATCAACTTATGGAGCATGCCTTCCTCCAGGATGTCAAGGGTTGGCTCATTTAGTTCGGTATGCTCTTTGGTTAGGGTGAAATTTTCCATAGGAGTTTTTGGGGTGGCCAATTCGTAGTCAGTCATAATTGCAGAATTCTTTTCCAATTCGGATCATATTGAACCGTTGAAAACAATCGTAGAATGCCGCATCATTCTTACCATTTGCCTTACCCAGGCAATGAGGCAAAAATTTGGATACCGTGATTTTCTCGCTTAAACTCAACCCATACACATTAGCTCTGGCCTAAATGTCGGCATTTTTCATCGCAATATCACGGGCAATGTGCAAAACTATATCAGGCAACGTTTTAGACTCTCTTTGGAGGACTCCATGAATTCAAAGCAGCGTGCCATTGTTATTGGCGGCAGCCTGGCCGGTCTGTGGACCACCCGCGTTTTAGCCGATCATTTTGAGCAAGTGACGGTCTTGGAGCGCGATCAGTTACCGGCAGATGCGGCTTCGCGAGCTGGCGTTCCGCAAGATAAACACGTACACGTTTTGTTGCAGCGCGGTGCCAACATCATGCTCCAGCTTTTCCCTGGTATCGGCGAGGAGCTGGTGGCAGCGGGTGCCAACCGGGTCGACTTAATGGAAGAATCCCTCGTTAACGTGCGAGGGCAGTGGCTACCCCAATTCCAAAGTGGGCTAGTCACCTACGCGTGCAGCCGCTTGCTGCTGGAATCTATTTTGCGGCGGCGCGTGGCTGCCCTACCCAACGTGCAGCTATGTGGCGGCGCGCAGGTTCGCGGGCTGGTAGCCAACAATGGGGCAGTGACGGGGGTGAAGGTGCACAGAAAAGGTGGTCAGGGGAATGATGTGGAAACGGCCTCTTTCATCGTCGATGCCAGTGGGCGAAGCTCCAAACTATCCGACTGGCTTAAAGAAATCGGCTATGAGGCTCCAAAGGAAACCGTCATCGACGTGCAGCTAGGCTATGCCGGACGCCGCTACAAAATTCCCACCCCTGCGCCTGATTGGCGCACCATGCTCATTGCCGCTTATCCACCAAGCAACCCGCGCGGCGGCCTCATCTACAGTGAAGAAGATGATACCTGGATGGTAATGATTGCAGGCATCCTGGGCGATTACCCGCCCACTGATGAAGACGGCTTCCTCGCCTTCGCCCAGGACGTAAATCAAGAATTATATGAGGCAATCAAACAGGCTGAACCAGTCAGCAACATTATCGGCTATCGCCGTACCGAAAACCGGATGCGGCGTTACGAAAAGCTCAGTCGCTGGCCGGAGGGGCTGGTGGCGTTAGGGGACGCCGTCTGTGGGTTTAACCCGGTTTACGGGCAGGGAATGACCGTATCGGCGATGGCGGCAGTGGCGTTGGGCGACATGCTGGCCGCCCACAAAGGCAATCCTGCCAGCGTAACACGCTCCTTCCAAAAAAAGTACCCCAAGATTGTAGAACCGGCCTGGCTGCTGGCTACCAGCGCCGATCTGGAGTGGTTGGGGAATAAAGAGGCGACTTCACTACCTGAACGAATAGCGGGCTGGTATATGCCCAGGCTGCTGGACACCATTCCCAGCGATC
>JBHIWP010000469.1:0-4171 GCA_041987425.1 Promineifilaceae bacterium (SeqCode)
GCCACCTGCACGGTTTCCAGCTCGCCAGCCAGGTCACTGTTTTGGGCAGCGGCTGCCGCCAGCTCGGCCTGCAGTGCGTCGAGCTCCTCGCTTTGTGCGGCCGTTTCTTCCGCCTGAACAGCCTGCATCGCCTCTAGCTGGCTGTTGAGGGCCGCCAGCTCATTTTCCAGGCGGTCGATCTGCCGTTGCTGCTCTGGATCTCCCTTGGCAAATTCCGAATTTACCAACTCACGCAGTGAGTTCAGGTTTTGCTCGTTGGCGTCTATGCGTGCCGCCAGGCCGTTGGCAGACCGCTGCAATTCCTGCACTCCCAGGAATCCACCGTATCCTAAGCCAGTGAGGACAATGGCTACCAGACCTATTACAATGAAAATTAGCAGCGTTGTGCGGATAATCCACCATAGTCGTCGCCCAACAGTACGGGGTTGATTGGTTGTCATTTTTAACTCCTCATTGGTGGCAATTGGCCAACAGTCTTTGAAGATAAATTATGTGCAAAACTTGCCAATTGCACGAGTAATCGGCCCAAACGCCCATCTTTTTCCGCAAAAAATTTCTGCCGATTACAGTAGTCATAGAATATCCCTTTACGGCTGCGGTGCCGGTGTGTTGGTAGGGAAAGTAAAGGGTGTGGCTGTGGGCTGCGGCGTGCGCGTGGGCGCAACGGCCGTTGTTGGCGTGGACTCAGGTGTGTCAATGGATGCTGGTGTTGGCGTTGGGGTTGCCGAGGCGGTTGGCGGGGGCGAAACCGTCTCTTCAGCTGGAGCAGGCGTGACCGTAGCCGTGCCCTCCAACTCATTCAAGAGTAAACGCAAGCCGTCTAAAAAGTCGGAAAAAGTGTCGGCTGCCCCGGCAACCTCTTCCAATCGCTGCTCCAGGATGCGGAGCTGCATTTCGTTATTGCTCAGCGTCTCATTGATAGCCTCATTTGCTGCGGCAAAATCGTCTGCCAGCGCCTGGTTGGCCGCAGCTTCCTCGGTTGCCGCCAAGCTGATGCGAGTACCCAGCTGGTTGAGCTCATTGGTGCGAGAGATAATTTCTGTATCGAGCTGCCGCCTGATCTCGGCATCGCTGGCGGAGAAGCTAAGGTTGCCCTGGTTTAAGGCTGCCAGGATCGCCAGGGTGAGCACGGCGCCCAAAATCGCGCCAAAGGTTGCCCCCACCAGCGCATTAAGGCAGCCGCGCCTCCGCGCTTTGGCCTCCCAACTGGAAGCGGTCTGACTTGGGGCAACTGCAAAAAAATCTGGGTCAGGGAGCTCGGAGCTATCGGGGTCTGCTAGAGGCAGGTCTTGGATCTCAGCGTCAAATGTGCTCGCAGCGGGAACGGCCGTTTCCCCCTGGTCTTCATCCGCTGCCGCGCCAGCAACATCTTCGTCGGCAGGCGCTGCAGCAAAGGGCTCAGCCGCCTCTACGGGTACCTCGTCGGATGGCAAGGCCATTGGCTGATCCGGTGCGCCCAACAGGATGACTTCTTCTGGACCGTCCAACAACGGCAAATCGTCCGCTTCTTCACCAGAGTGGAGAATCGGCCGCACGGTTACCCAATCTTCAAAGCCCCGCACCATCTTCTCGGAGATGCCCGGCACGGCCGCCAGTTCAATCACTTCCTCAAATGGGTGCACAGTCTCACGGTATTCAACAATTCGCCTGGCTAAAGCTGGCCCAATACCAGAGATGGTGGTTAACGTGGCCGCATCGGCCGTATTAATATCAATTTTCTCACTCATGCTTTGCTCCTTCGTGGTTTACGTTCAGTAACTAACCGCCAGGGCATTTGAGCAGCGTCAGGCCAGCGCGCTTTCTTCACCCGAGTCTCGCACAAAGAGACAAGAACCGTCAACGATTGTCACGATTTCCTGGCAAAAGGTGAGCCTTGCCGGATTTGGCAAGCCAAAGATAGCCAGATCTGCTCGAGGGGCCAGCTGCAGCGCTTCCGCAAATGGCGCCTGCACCACGGTGACTTCTGTATTATTTGGCAAACGGGCCAGATCGGCCAATTCCCGCAAAAAGGCTTCTGCTGCCTCCTCTTGTTGCTGTTGGTCAATAGCCAGGCACAGATTTATTTTACCAGACCAATTTTTGGTGAGCTGGTAGGCCAGCAGCAGGGCAAGATCAGTGTTGCTCCACTGTAAATCAACCTCCCATTCATCGCCCTGGTGTGAAATCCAGACGTTAATTAAGTGCTGCCGTCCCAAATCTCGAACGGTGTGACGGGCCAGAAGCACAATGCCCATGTTGTAAGCGGCCGTTTTATCCACCAGCTGCTGCAACATATCCAGATCGGACTCGGCCCGCAAGCTCAAAAACAGTATGTTGGGCCGGAAAAACGTGCTGCGCAAAATCTGGGTAGCAAGCCGCACCCCGTTCAGCATATCTGCCTCTTCCAAAAGCGTGGTGCGGGCGAAGATGCCTTCATCGGCAAATGACTGGGTTAATTCTTTCAATCCCCGCAGGTGCGAATCATCCCCTTCCGGATAGATACCCAGGGCATGAATAGCGCCCTGGGGCCGGATCAACGCCCGTAAAAAGCGATAGCTTCCGGTCAGCTCCTGGGTTTTGCTGATTGGGGCCAACACAAACGGCTTCCAGGTGCGCTTTACAGCAGGCGGCAGATGGCTTACCCGCGTGGCGGCCCACTCTGCCAGCGACAAGAACATGCCGCTGCGCACATCGCTTGGCAGGTATTCAAGATTGCGGCGCATCAGATAGCTGTAGACCAGCAAAACAACAACTAGCGCCACCAGGCTGAACCCGGGATTGATCAAAAACATCACAAACAGGCAGCCCCCCATGCCAATAAATGGCACGATGCGCGGCACGCGAAATGTCGGCCGAAAGCTGACCGTGCTCAGCATTTGCTCAATGAGAACGACCAGATTTAACATGCCGTAGGTAATCAAAAAGAACATGGTGATGATGCTGGCCACGGCGTTCAGGCCGCCACCGCTGGCAAGGGCTGCCACCAGCGTAACCAGGCCAATAGCGCCCGTGGCGTAGAGCGCCGGGCGCGGTTCACCTTGCGTTGTTTCTTGGGCTAAATAGTTGCTCATGGGCAGGATGCCGTGCAGAGCCAGAGCCTGCATCACGCGCGGTGCGGCCACCAGCGAACCCAGGGCCGAAGAAAAGGTTGCTCCCAGCATTCCGGCCAGAATTGTCCACCCCCAAAAGGCTTTATCGACCATGATGGTGCTGTTGGTGAGCAATTCTTCTACGGTGGCAATGCGGGAGAGCCAATAAGTAAGCAGCAGGTAAATGACAAGCGTCAGGCCAATGGCGCTCATGGTTCCCAGAGGAATGCTGCGGCGCGGTTCACGCAGCGAACCGCTTAGGCTAATCCCGACCATAATCCCCGTAACGGCCGGGAAAAAGATGGCAAACGCTTCCCAAAAGCTCCATTCGCTAAAGCTGCCCCAGAGAACGGCCGTTTCCGCCAGACCTGCTCTACCCGCAATGGGAAAACTAGCCGGGAAAACGGAAAATAGAGACAAGCCAACGATGCCTAAAATAAAATATTGAATACGTGCGGCAAATTGGGCACTCACGTAGGCAATGCCAAAGACAATTAGAAAAGTGAGCACTGAGACGAGCAAAATTGAATGGGTGGGGAAAATACGCAGCCAGGCCTCGGCAAAGGCCAGCACATACAGCGCCACGGAGATGCCCTGGGCGATAAAAAGGGGAATACCGACACTGCCGCCGACTTCCAGGCCCAGGGATTGGGAAATGATGGCAAAGGCACCCCCGGCACCCACCCGCGTGTTGGTGACGACAGAGGATACAGCCAACCCCGTAGAAACGGTTATAACGTGCGCCAGCAAAACAATGAGGATGGTACCCAGCAGGCCAGAATTGCCCACTACCTGGCCCAACCGTAGATACATGATGGCTCCCAAAATGGTCAAGACGGTGGGTGTGAAGACGCCAGGAAATGTGCCAAACTTTCCATCTCCGGCCTCAGCATTCTCGCCCTTGAACCAACCCCAAACTTGCGCCTGTAATTGATCCACCATGCCTACTACCTCCAAGCAAAAACATTTTTCTTTTCATTGTAGCAGATCAGCAGTTCTCCGGGATGAGACTCAGGAGCAGCTGTCGACCGGAACACGCCAGGCGTTGTCGGGCAGCGGGTGGCCGCTTGCGTCACTGGCCAGGCTGCGTTCGCCGCTGGCAT
>JBHIWP010000470.1:0-4162 GCA_041987425.1 Promineifilaceae bacterium (SeqCode)
TTTCCCCGGGATACACAGATAGGTCTACTTGATTAACGGCTTTAATGGCCCCTACCTGCCGCTGTAGAACACCGCTGCGAACAGGGAAATGCTTACTCAACTGGCGCAGCTCCAAAAGAGGTCTGCCCTGTTTTGTATCAGTTGTTTGAGACAAGTGTGTTTCGCGAGACAAGCTCATTTGTACTTCCCACAGCGCTATGAAGGTTGCTGCGGATATTGTACCGGAGCGCAGCCATTGCTGCACCACTTCTTACTTTTGGGGTAAATGGAGGGTGAAGGTGCTGCCAACGTCTGGCGTGCTGTTGATTTCGATACGGCCGTCGTGGCGATCCATCACAAATTTGGCAATGGTTAAACCAATCCCCAATCCAGGATAAAGCGTTGTAGCGCCTTCTTCTTTCTCCAGACGGAAAAATGGCTCAAACAAACGCGCCTGATCAGGCTCCGCAATGCCAATCCCTTTATCTGAAACGGCAATCGTAATCTCTTGAATGCCAATAGAGCAAACATGCACAGCCACCGGGGCTTTTGTCGGAGAATATTTAAAAGCATTTTCCAGAAGGGCTCGCAAAGCCAAAGTCAAGGCCCGGCGATCGGCATATACCTGAGGCACATTGGGATCAATCTCAATGGTAACTGGTGTCGTGTGGTCATTGAGCACGCTGCGCGCTGCGTTCAGCGCCTCAATCAGCACGTCAGCCACGGCCAGGTACTCAAAAGACGGCCGTTTCGGATGCATCTCATACAAAATAAGCAGGTCATTGGTGTGGCCTACCATCTTATTGACGTTACGCGTAATTGAGTCCAGCGCCATCTTCAGGGAATCTCCCTTCATCGCGCCGCCGGTAATCAGGCTGAGGTAGCCTTTGATGGAGGTGAGCGGCGTGCGTAACTCATGGGACAAAGTAGCAATAAACTGGGTCCGTAAAGCCTCTTGCTCTTCCAGTTCGGCATACGTTTTGCGCAGCGCTGCGTTTTTCACGTTTAGCTCGTTGATAACGGCCCGGTCGGTCCGGCGAATATGACCAATAATTTGGTGCAGCAGCGTACGCAGCAAGCTGGGGTTGGTTCGAGCAATGGCCATAAAATCTTCTTCTTCAATGGAGAGCAAGCGACAGGGAACGCGCGTACGAATGGTCGCCATGCGGGTGGTTTCGCCCAGAAAGGCCATTTCGCCAAAGTAAGTGCCGGGGCCAATCGTATCGACCAGGATTTCTTCGTTGTCACTGGCGTGGACAATAATATCAACCTCGCCCTGCTCCAAAATGAACAAGGTGGTACCCTCTTCACCCTCCCGGCAAATGTCGGTATGCGGGGGATACTCTGCGTAAACGCCTGCCTGACTCAACGTCTCTATATTGTTGCGGCTGAGATCGGGAAAAGCAGTTTGCAAAAGATCGAGGCTTGCTTCACCAATTTCTAAAGTTGATTGTCTCATGTTGAACCACCGTTGCTTACTGTCCTACTTTATAATAACTTTTAGCGCATTCTAGCATGTGGCTCGGACCATTGTAACCACTTTTTTACGGGCCGTTCACTGGAAACGGCCGTTTTTCACAGTATTTTCGTCCTATTACATTTTCACGCGGCCTGCATGGTTTTGGCACTGGTAGAATCTATACTACAGGCAAAAATGAGATGAGATTGGAAAACGGAGATTGGGGACTGAAAAAATCTTCAGTCTCTAATCTCCAGCCATCAACGTGACTAACGGCAATTGATTTGAATACCTTTTCGGCAGATAATTGCCGTAAAACAAGATATGGATACCTACATAGGTCAACAGCTAGAGCAATACAAAATCGAGGCACACATAGGCAGCGGCAGCAGCGGCACCGTTTACCGGGCAACCGATCTCAATTTGGAGCGCCCCGTTGCCCTGAAACTGCTCAAGCCCAGCCTTAGCAAACAACCAGGCCGCCAGGAACAAATTTTGAAGGCAGCTCAGGCAGCGTCTCGGCTGTCTCACCCAGCCATCGTGCCCTTTTACAACTTTGGGCAGCAAAATGGCCATCTCTATTTGGTAACGGCCCACGTAGAAGGCATTAGCTTAGAACAAGTGCTGGCCCTGCTGGCTGTGGAAAACAGGGTGCTGCGGCTGGATGAAACGCTGCACATTGTTGCCCAAATTGCCGACGGCCTGGGCTATGCGCACCAGGCTGGCGTGCTGCATGGGGATTTAAAACCGGGCAATATTTTGCTCAAGCCGCTGGAACGGCCGTTACGCAGTGGCGATCCGGCGCTCAAAGCCATGCTGGTTGACTTTGGTCTTTCTCCTATCCCAGAATCAGGCATTCCTGATGGGCTTACGCCAGAAATGACCCGCCCGCTGCGTCGCTACCTGCCTTATCTGGCCCCGGAGCGACGTGCCGGAGAAACTGTAGACGGCCGCTCCGACATTTACAGCCTGGGCGTGATTTTGCACCAGCTCATTGCCGGGGCGCAGCTTACGCCGCTGCCCAACCCCCAGCAATCCCTGCGCCAGCTGCGCCCCGGCGTGCCGGCAGACATTGCCAATATCGTAGACAAAGCCACTGCCCACAGCCTGGCAGACCGCTACCAGATGGCCGAACAGCTTGGAGACGATCTGCGCCAGGCAGCCAGCCGCCTGACGGCCGCAGACACTACCTTGTTTGCCCCCAAAGCCACCGTGGTCGACCTGCGCACTTTGCTTGCTGAGGAGCATACAATTTCCCCCGTACGACCACCGCTTACTTCTTTGGAAGAAACGGCCGTGCGCACGCCGCCCACACCCCAACCAAACGACTCGGATAAAGAAGAAAACACGCCAGTGCTGCCCTTGTCTGGCAAATCCCCTCAGCCAGTAAGCGCTGCCAGCCAGGAGCCGCCACCCACGATTTTGCGCTTTTCGCCACCACCAGCCATTGGCGACCAGATCGTCATCACCGGGCAGGGTCGGGCTCCGCGCCACTTTGGCATGAACAAGCCTCAGATTACCGTTGGTCGCGCCCCCGATAACGACATTGTGCTCACGTCGCCAGATGTGTCGCGCCACCATGCCCGGTTAGAGCAAATGGGCAACGGCTGGCACATCGTGGACGTGGACAGCCGCGGCGGCACGTTTTATGACGGCCGTAAAATCAGCCCGCAGAACCCGGCGCTGTGGCAGCCGGGAAAAAAGCTGCAAATCGGCCCCTATTTTTTACAATGGCAGCTGGCTACACAAGTCACCGTTAATCCGGGTGAACAAACGCCTGCAGAGCCTGTGACGGAGCTATTCCAGGTATCAACCGAAGGCAGCCAGGTGCAGGCCAGCCACAGCAACTTTAGCGTTGCGCTCAGCCCCACCCAGGCTACCCTCGCCCCCGGCGAACAAGCCCATCTTCAGATTGATCTTTTTAACCAAAGCAGCGCCGTACTGGTGATCAAGCTTAGCCTGACGGGCTTGCCGGAGATCGCCACACTGGCCCAGGATACCGTTTCCATGACACCCGGCGCGCGAGCCACGGTGCCGCTTACGCTGCAACTGCCCGCTGTGGAACAGCCCCTTCTGGCCGGGCAACATCCTTTTCAGCTCATGCTGCGTGCAGAGGGACCGCCGCTAGAAACGGCCGTTCTCCAGGGTCAGCTCACTATTTTACCAGAAGAACAGTTCGAACTCAGCATCTGGCCTGCTCATGTAGAGGATGGCGGCACCTGCCGCGTCATGGTGCGCAACGATGGCAACGTACACAGCAGCGTACAACTAACAGCCCAGGACCCGGCGGGCAAGCTGCAATTTTTTGGTGATGAGCAGCCAATGCACCTGGAGCCAGGCAGCACCGGCACCACGGCTTACCGCATTACACACCGCAAAAGACGGCCGTTTTTTGGCCGGGTGCGTCAGATTCCGTTTGAAGTAGAAATTCGCAGCGGCAGCGGCCTGCGCCAGAACAAGCTGGGGCATTTGGAAGTGCGCCCGCGCTTTCCCGCCTGGGTGCTGCCCCTGATCCAGCTGCTGCTGGTGCTGCTGCTCATTGCCGTCGTGCTAAATTCGGTACTGGATAACCGAGCCAATCCTTTGGCCACCCCTTCCTCCACGCCAGCTTTGGGTGACGGCACGGCTGAAACGCCCTCGCTTACAGCGGCTCAACTGGCAGGTGACGACGACAGCGACGGGCTGACTGGCGAGCAGGAAATTGCGCTTGGTTCTGATCCATTC
>JBHIWP010000471.1:0-4135 GCA_041987425.1 Promineifilaceae bacterium (SeqCode)
TTTTGAAAAGTTTCAGCTACTTCATTGTGTCAAACGAAGGAAGGCACGGTTGAGCAGATAGGCAATAAGCAGGGCGGCGCCCAGAGACGGCCGTTCCGCCAGCCACAAGGCCCCCGCCCCCAACGACAATAAAGCCCGCTCAACAAAAAATTTTGCCGGATCGACTAACTGGTTGGTCGCCTTGGGCGCGACCAGCATGCCCCACACCGCTGCTGCCAGCAGCGGCGCCCCCAGCCCGGCCACTATCCGCAGCAGCCAGCTCTGATCAAGCTGAAAGCCCCAGTAGCCCAGAGCGGTCAGCATACAAAGCTCCAACATAAACCTGATACCCAAATTGATTGCTTGAAACAGTGCCATGAAATTAACCTTTATGATAGTCCTGCTAAATATGCCGTCACCAGACGGCGAAAACTTTCGTCTTGCTCCAGCGCCATTTTGTACCCGCCCGCGCCTTCCAAACTGGTGAAACCATGCAGCATGGCCCGCAGCCCGCGAATGGCGTGAATGGCATCATCCCCCTGCAGGCCCAGCGAGCTCATGATGAGCAGAAAAAGCTGCACCAGTTCCTGGGAAAGTGTGACCAGTTCCGCTTCGTCCGGCTCCGGCGCGCGGATGGTCAGTGGATAGAGACCGGGGTGATTATGGGCAAACTGACGGTAGGTGTTAGCCATCGCCATGATGGCTTCTTGCCCCACCAGCCCTTGCGCCGCCTGCCGCAGGTCGGCCAGCAGCAGGCTTAGCCCATGCACCGCCAGGCCGTAGTGCAGATCCTCCAGATTGGCGACGTGGTTGTAGAGCGACGGCGGGCGAATTTCCAGCGCCTGGGCCAGTGCGGTGAGGCTTACGGCCGTTACCCTACCCGCCTCATCGGCCATTGCCGCCGCCCGTTCAATCACCAGCTCGCGATTAAGCCACCTTCGTTTGGGCATGGACCTTTGCCTCCGCCTCGCGAATTGCCTGTTCCATCTCGTTTATCGGGTTTTCCAAGACGCGACCATGCCCCACGGCCAGGCGCGCTGGGTTCAAATTGCGCAGGGAAACGGCCGTTTCTAACGCCGTGGGCAGGTGCCAGGAAGCCATAGCCGGGAAGGGAAATAGCCAGCGGGTAACACCGGCAACGGCCGTTCCCGCCGCCGTCTGGAAGGCATCGCCAGCGATCAGCGTGCCGTCTCGCTCATCTAAAAAGGCAATATGGTCCGGCGTGTGCCCCGGCGCGGCAACCACGCGCAGCGAGCCGAGCATATCGCCGGGCTCCAGCAGGCGGGTTGCCTTTGTGGAACGCTGCATAAAGCTGCCGCGCAGCGTGGCCTGCGGTTCATCGGGGTGCAGCGCCAGGTTGCCCTGCAGGAATTCGGCCGTGCGCTGAGAAAAGGCAATTTCTGCCTGTGGCAAAAGTGCCGCCAATTCATGCAGCGAACCGACGTGGTCGCCATGCGCGTGCGTGAGCGTAATGCGCGTAATGGGCAGGCCAATTGTTTTGGCCGCTTCCAAAATTGCTTTTTGGCTGCCAGTCATATTTGTATCAATCAGCGTCAGGCTATCGTTTTCTTCCACCAGATAGCTGTTAAAGAAGGCAAAGCGCGTGACCTGCCATACATTATTTCCATGCTTTGTTAATGCCATTATGGTCTCCTACATAAAAAAGTAACTAATTTTGTTAGTTTATAAACTAATAATATTAGTTTGTCAAGGAATATTTACCCAGGGAACTTGTGCGCAAATTTCCCCATGCTATACTTTTCTGCAAACTGATTACTTACAGATCCTGCATCGCTGCGCAATCTGAATATAAGATCGATAGGAAACCTATGGACGCAATTTTGAATGAGGAGCAAGAAGAACTGCTCAAACGGACCCGCGACACGCTGGGCCAACTTCGCGATTTATTGGGCGATACGGCCGCTTCCAAAGAAGACCGCACCGCCCTGGCCGACTCTATCCGCCAGCTAGACGACCTGTTCTTGCTGGTTGTGGCTGGCGAGTTCAATTCGGGCAAATCGGCCTTTATTAATGCTTTTTTGGGGCAGGAGCTGCAAACTGAGGGCGTGACGCCCACCACCAGCCAGATTTACCTGCTGAAGTATGGTGAAGTGACCAACCTGGTGCCCGGTGATAAAGGCATCTGGGTGCAAACCGCGCCCATCGAGATGCTGAAGAAGATCAGCATCGTCGACACGCCCGGCACCAACGCTATCCTGCGCGAGCACGAGGCGCTCACGGCCGAATTCATCCCCCGCTCCGACCTTGTCTTGTTTATCACTTCGGCAGATCGGCCGTTTAGCGAAAGCGAGCGCAACTTCCTGACGCAAATTCGGGACTGGGGCAAAAAGATCGTGCTGCTGGTCAACAAGGTCGATATTCTCACCAGGGACGGCGAGCAAAACCAGGTGCTGGAATTTGTGCGCGATTCGGCCAAAAATTTAGTTGGGGAGATTTCGGCCGTTTTTCCCATCTCCGCCAAGCAGGCCCAGCGCGCCAAGGCGGGGCAGCCCCAGCTCTGGTCGCAGAGCGGCTTCGAGCCGCTGGAGCAGTTTATTCACGATACTTTGGACGACGACGGCCGTTTTCGCCTCAAGCTGCTCAATCCCCTAGGGGTCGGCCTCAAGCTGGTGCGCAAGCAGCTTAGCCACAGCGAAGCCGATCTTTCCTCTCTGGAGGATGACCGGCAGCTGCTGGACGACATCGAGCGGCAAATGCTGTATTACGATGAAGACATGCAGCGCAACTTCAAGGCCCGACTCAGTGAAATCGACAATATTTTGTATGCCATGGAAAAGCGCGGCGATGACTTTTTCGAGGAAATGATTCGCTTTAGCCGCGTTACCGACCTGATGCGCTCCCGCGCCTTGGAAAAGGCGTTCGAGACCAAAGTGGTAGCCGACACGCCCAAGCAGATCGAAAACCGCGTGAGCGAGCTGGTGGATTGGATGGTGGAGCAGGATTTGCGGCAGTGGACGGCCGTTGCCGAACACATGGCCCAGCGCAAAGAGGCCCACGACAATCGCGTGGTGGGGCAATCTGGCCCCAAGGAAGGCACCCTGGCCTACGACCGCGCCCGGCTGGTAAGCTCCATCGGCGCAGCCACGCAGCGCGCCGTAGAAACCTATGACAAAGACAAAGAAGCAGCCGAGCTGGCCGAGGTCGCCCGCTCGGCAGTTGTGGGAACAGGTCTGGCCGGTGCGGCTGGCGCGGCGGGCCTGGGCCTGGCGCTTACGGGCGGGCTGCATTTGGTCTTTTTAGACGTAACCGGCATTGTGGCGGGCATTGCTTTTGCCACGCTGGGAGCGTTGATTCTGCCCGCCCGCCGCCGCAAAGCCAAACGAGAGCTGGAAGAAAAGCTGGCTGCGCTGCGCCAAAAGCTGGTCGGCAGCCTCACGGAGCAGTTCACCCGCGAGATGGCCCGCGGCGCCCAGCGCATCGAGGACACTATTGCCCCATTTGCCCGCTTTGTCCGCGCCGAAAGCGACAAGATTTCGGCCCAACGCGACGAGCTGGTGGAGCTGGAAGCGCACATAAGCGGCCTGCAGGCGCAGTTAAAGTTGAAGGCCATTGCCGAGGAGAGCGGTGATCGGTAAACGGTTATCGATATTCGGTAGGGGCGAGGCGAACGAAGAATACATTAGTTCAGCAAGCAGCCATCCCCCCGTTCGCATCGCCCCATAAAATACGCAACAAAAAACGGCCGCTTCCTCAACGGAAACGGCCGTTTTGTTTATCAGTTTGTTAAATCAGTTTCAAATCAGGCGATTAGCCACCAACGCCCTGCAGGGCATTCAGGCCAGCGCCTGCGGCCAGACCCATTGCACCCAAAATAGCGGTGATGACAAAGGAAACGATGACAACAGCAATGAAGGCAACAACGGCCGTCATCGCAGCTTTACCATTATCCAGATCTAAACCCTGGCGAATGGCAATAAAGGTACAGGCCAGCGTCCAAACCCAGCCAACAAACGCGCCGCAAACCGGAATGATGCCTAAAATACCAGGCGCCTGGGCAAAACCCAAAACCCGCAGCATCTCGCCCATCGTAGCCTTACCGCCAAACAAAGATGTGCCAACAAAGTACGTTACGGCCGACCAGATGATCCAGCCGATAAATGCGCTTAAAAGCTGGGTCAAGAAGGCACCCAAAAAG
>JBHIWP010000472.1:0-4088 GCA_041987425.1 Promineifilaceae bacterium (SeqCode)
CAGCAGCAAGCGCTGGTAATACATCAGGTGCTCTGAATGCTATTCGTGATATGTTCAATCACCGATACTATCATATCGGCGTGGGGTGCAGTGGCGTCTGCGTTGGCAAAACAGAGCACCCGTACAGGGCCGGTAACAGGTACGTTATTCTGATCTTTAAAGCTAACGGCATCAGCACGGGCCTGGCTTGAAAGTGTGGTCGTAGACAGAAAAACAAAGCCCATCACGCCGAGAAAGGAGAAAGTGAAGATGATAATAAGAATGCGCCAGCGGTTTATTGGATTCATTGATTAAGCTCCTCCGTGGTTGCGAATTAGTAGTTGCCTCTCTACAATGACGAACAGAGCAGGCAATTGTTTTCCTGCGTTTTGCAAAGCGCGAATAGGATAGCATGTACGGCCGTTTATTTTCAAAACAGTAACTGTAAAAAAGCATGATTGATGAAACACTCATTTTCCTGGCAATTTTAGGCGAAGCGGATGCCGCAACGCTAACGGCCGTGGCTGCACCGCTTCCTGAAGGGTGGCAGAATACCGCTGGGGTAATGGTGGCGAACGGCCGTTTCTTCCTTGAGCCAGACGACGCGTACGAGCTGCTGGGTCAACTCAACGAGAGCGATCCAGACCACTATCGTCGCCTTAACGAGCAAGTTTATGCCGAGCTGGTACGGCAGATGCGCGCTGGAAAGCACGAGAACGAGACTGCCTGGACGGCCGTATTCGAACGACTGGCTAACCTCTACTTTGCTGGGGATACGCCTGCACTGTTGTCGCTCGTGCAGCAGGCAGCTGATCTGCCCTTGAGCAGTCAATCTGCCCGGCAACTGAGACGCTACTTTCAAGGCGTGGCTGCCTTTCGCCAGGATAATTATGAATCTGCCATACACCATTTTGATGAGTTACTGGCGCAGGCCGATTTGCCACGCCACTTACGGGCGCGCACGTTAAACGCGCAGGCGGTGGTTTTTCGCGTCGTTGGGCAGCTAGAGGCGGCCATGACAGGCTACCAAAGCAGCCTGGCCCTGTGGCAAGAATTGGGCGACGTGCATTATCAGGGGATTGTTAACCTCAATCTGGGAATCATTGCATATAGCCTGCGGCGTTACCCGGTGGCAGACGAACATTTGCGCCGGGCTGAGCAGCTTTTCCACCAGGCAGGTTCGGCCGTTTGGGCGCGCAAGGTGCAGAGCGAGTTGGGGTTGGTTCAGCGTGATTTAGGCCAGTGGGATCCCGCGCTGGCCTATTTTGACGCTTACGTGGCCCAGAGTCGCCAGGCTGGTGCGGAAGAAGATGTGGGCATAGGCGAAGCCAACCGGGGTGAAGTACTGCTCTTTAAAGGAGATCTGGCTGGGGCCAGGCAGGCATTACACGTGGCGTTGCGTTTACTGATAAGCCGTACATACCGGGTAGATCACTTACTTTACCTGGGTTTGGTTCATCAGGCTGAAGGCGATCTGGCAGTGGCCGAGGAACTTTACCAGCAGGCGCTGACCCTGGCGCTGGAGATCAACCGGCGCGAGATTTTGCCTCACGTACAGTATCATCTAGCCGATGTGCTGCGGCGGCAGGGTGAAGCTGAAGCAGCTTTGGCCCATTTTATTCAGGCGGCTAGCCTGATTGAGGCTTCTAGCACGCCACTGCGAGATGAAACGCTAAAGATAAGCCTGCTGGGGCGCTGGCAGCAAGTTTACGAAGCCCTGATATTGCACTGTCTGGCGCTGGGTCGGGTGGACGAAGCTTTGACGTGGACGGAGCGAGCCCGGGCGCGGGCCTTTGCCGATTCGTTTGCAGAGGCGGAACAGGCCCAAATGGCTGCTACCGCGGCCGAAATTCAGGCAACTTTGCCCCAGGGCACCACGCTTTTAAGCTACTTCACCACTGGCGTTTTGGAGCAAGATATGCCGCTGCTGGCAGCCATCCCTGCCGATAACCCTTTGCGGGAACACATTCTGCTGCCCGCGCGAACTGTCTGTTTCCTGGTTAACCGAGAGGGCATTACCGTACGCGATTGCCCACTGAATCCTAATTTGTTTGCCACGCAATCGCCTCGGGGCTTTGATGTGACGCGCTTTTTGAAAACGGCCGTATGCCATCGCCTTTTTCAAGATTTGCTGAATAGTGAACGCGCTGGTTCGCGGCTGATAATCGTGCCACATGGGCCGCTGCATCGCGTGCCCTTCACGGCTTTGTTCCCGGAGTCGAAACGGCCGTTGCTCGCTTTTGCCCCGAGTGGAACCATTTTTGCCCGGCTACAGGGGGCTACAGTTACAGAAGGCGCAGGCTGTTTGGCGGTTGGCTATAACGGCGATGTAGGCCACGGTCGTTTTCTGCGCTACTCTGAGGCCGAAGTACGTGAAGTGGGGAGCTTGCTGGGAGGCACGGTATGGAACGGCCGTGCGCCCAAAAAAGAGCAGCTGCGCCAGGCAGCAGCGGAATGCCGTTGGCTGCACATTGCCTGTCATGGGTGGTTTAACGATGCGGATCCGCTGGCCAGTTATTTACAAACCGGCGCGGAAGAGGTGCTTACAGCGCGTGAGGTGCTGCAAACGTGGCGCCTGAAGGCCCGGCTTGTGACGCTTTCTGCCTGCGAATCTGGTTTGAGCCAGATTTTGCGCGGCGACGAGCCTATGGGTTTGGTGCGCGCTTTTTTGTCTGTTGGGGCACGGGCAGTGCTGGTCAGCCAGTGGCGCGTGGACGACCTGGCTACCTTTTTGCTGATGCGGCGGTTTTATGAGCTTGTAGGCAGCCAGGCAATGCTCGACTTAAGTGCGGTGCTGCACCGGGCGCAGGATTGGCTGCGGCAGTTGACGACTAGCGAGGCACAGGCGGTTTTGGCAGAAGCAAACGCAATAATACCGACTGAATGGTCGGAGTTTGCCGCAGATCATCAGCCGTTTGCTGACCCAATGTTTTGGGCGGGTTTTATTCTTGTTGGGCAGTAGCCTGTGCCTTATGCCTGCTCTAATGGCCGACCCTACCACCAGAATTGTCTCAACTATTTTGTGTCGAGATAGACATCCAGTCGAAGCGTATCGAGGTCTTGAATGAGAATGTTGGGGAAAACGGCCGTGCCCCATTCATCCGTTTCGGCCGTTTGTGCGCTTGCCTCAACCGTTAAAATTACCTTGCGCCCGGCCAGATCGGGCCAGCTTATTCCTGGTGGTTCTACAGTGACCTCTACCAGGCAGCGGCCGGATTGTTCTTCATCGGCAAAGGCAGTAAGCGTAAGAGGAAGAGGCGCATCTGGTAGCTGGTCTGGCATAAGTTCCAGCAATTTTTGGCTGTAGCGGCCCTGCCCGGTAGAACGAGTAAGGGCTGCCTGGGGCGATGGGACTAGCAAGCCGGTAAGCAGCTGGTTTAACTGGAGCGTTAACCGCTGGCCCCTTTGCTGAATTGCCTGGCCTAAAAGCGTGGGGAGATGAGGCGTGACCGCTAAAAAAGACAAATCGGGCGCGGGTACGTGCTCTGGCTGGGCTAGCTGATTTTGCTCCTCAGCGAGAATCATTTCATATAAACGGCCGTATGCCTCAGCACACGCCACGCAGCTATCCAGGTGCTGGCGCGTCCAGGCAAATTGCCTTTGAATATCTTCGCCTGCCTGTTGGGTAACTACATAATCATGAAGCTGACTGAGGCAGAGGCGGCAGTCGGTTTCGCCAGGCTGCTGCCGCAGCATAGCCAAAAAAGCTTGAATCTGAGGATTGGGCACCTCGTTACCTTGCTCTACCATTTTCTTGTCTCCGTTGCTTCTTCTGCTTCCTGCTTAAAGGACGAACAATAGCCGTTTCGCCTTTCCTCGAACTTTATTTATTCACCGCAAAAAACATGTCCTCCTTTAGGTTGCTTCCTCTAGAAAGCGTTGCAACAGGGGCCAATGCCGCAGCTTGCTGATGTTCTTTGAGCGTGTAACCTGCACATGGCTGGGAAGCAGCTTGTCATTAACCAATTCACTTTCTTTTTGGGCCAGGGTGTCATCGTCCACGTCGTCCAGGTAGCGGCCAATGACCACGCGGCGCGAGCGGTCGCTCATGGGGGAGGTTTTTAGGAGGCGGCGCAAAGAATCGGCCGTTAGCAAATTGGCTATTTCCA
>JBHIWP010000473.1:0-4084 GCA_041987425.1 Promineifilaceae bacterium (SeqCode)
AAGAGCCATATTGTAGCAAAAAGGTGACAAATTGATTCCATTTTTAGCAATCCCAACAAAATTAGCGACTTTCTCTCATGCCTGACTTACGAAATCCTCTCATTTTCCTCCTTGACACTTTCGTGTAAAATATAGACATAAGATCAATAAGTTTACATGTTAGCTTTGCTGCTAAATTAAAACGTTATGCAATCAGATTTTCAGGATAGTTGGGAAAATGAACCGTTTGACTGGTTGCGCCTGCTTGCGCGTAACTTGCCGGTACTTATCTTCTTGCTGCTGGCGTTTGCGGGCATGGCGCTGACATATTGGTTCTTTAGCCCTCCTGAAGCCACTGCAGAAATGATCGCCAACAGCAGCTCAAGCGCTCTCTCCGCTCCGTTTTACAAGCCAGTTCCCGCCAAACCTGTCCTGCAGCGGCTGGCGCAAAGCCCTGGCCCCATACGCATTGGCCTCATTACCGGGCACAAAGGCAGCGACAGCGGGGCCGTTTGTGATGACGGCCTTACCGAAGCTGAAGTAAATTTGAACATTGCAGAAAAAGTGGCGGGGGCGCTGCTGGCACAAGGCGTGCACGCCGATATTCTAGAAGAGTTTGACCCTCGCCTGAGCACTTATGGGGGAACGGCCGTTATTTCCATTCACGCCGACTCTTGCGTCTTCGTCAACAGCCTGGCCACCGGCTACAAAGTAGCTCCCTCCAGCCGAACAGAGTCTAGCCAACTGCAAGGCTGCGTGGAAGCCGCCTACACCCAGGCAACCCAGCTTCCCTATCATGCCAACACCATCACGCCGCATATGACAGACTACCACGCCTTCCGCACTCTACCCGATGGCGTCCCGGCCATCATTATTGAAATTGGCTTTATGAACCTGGATCGCGCCCTCCTTACCACCAACGCCGACATCCCCGCTGCCGGTATTTTGAGCGGTATTCACTGTTATTTGGACAGCATTCAATGAGTTTTGCTTCCGAGCCTGGCACTTCAATTGATCCTTTGCTGCAGCGGGCCAAAACGGCCGTTCAGCAGAACAATAAGCACCAGGCACGGCAGCTGTTGCAGCAAGCGGTGCGGCAGGACCCGCAGGATTACCGGGGATGGCTGTGGCTGGCAACGGTTGCTCAGTCGCCCCAGGCCAGCCTGGAATACATTAACCGGGCAGAAATGCTGGCTCCGCACAACCCCACCGTGCAAAAAGCTCGCCGCTGGGCAGAAGACCGATTGCAGCAGTCTAAAACCGATAAGACCCCTCCCGACTCGACTAAAACACCCTTAACGCGCCGCTGGCCTGCCAACATACCCTTACGGTGGGCCGCCGCGGCAATGCTTGTGCTTCTTTTCGTAATTGGAGCCGGATACGCCTGGCGCTATTTGCAGCCCGGCGGCACCTTGTCAGAAACGGCCGTTCTCAACAACAATCTCATCGCCAATGCGCAGCCGAACGAGAACGAGCTTGCAGCTACCTTGCCTAATCATCCCAAGGCCACGGCCACCCAAACGCCACAGCCGCACGTACCGGCTAAGCTTATCGCCAGCACGGGCAGCGATCAGCCGCGCCCCACCTGGACTGTCACCCCGACGCCTTCGCCCACCCCCACGCCAACTCCCACCGTCATTCCTACCTTCGTCAATCCAAACTACCAGGACGCAGTACGGCCGTTTGGCGTTGGCCCCAACGAACGGTGGATCGATGTGAACCTGACCACGCAAACCCTACGCGCCTATGAAGGGGACACTGTCGTCTATACGACTCTCATTTCCAGCGGCACCTGGGAACATCCCACAGTCACCGGTCAGTTTCGCGTCTGGCTCACCTACGAAAGCCAAACAATGGACGGCAGTTTGCTCGGCTATGATTATTATCTAGAAAACGTGCCTTACGTGATGTACTTTTATAAGGACTACGCCCTTCACGGCACCTTCTGGCACAACAACTTTGGCACACCCATGAGCCACGGCTGCGTCAACCTGGCCACCAGCGACGCGGCCTGGATTTATAACTTCGCCTCCATTGGCACCCTGGTCAATGTTCATTACTAAAAACCTGCAATCAGTAAATAGTCGTCGGTTTTTACGTAAGAACATTGGGCAAACTTGCCAAAACCCATCCCGAATTTTTCTGATATAATTTGTCCGCAACAGGGCAGATACGTGAAATTTCAGGCTGCATGCTGTTGCCAGAATTACCAAGCCGCACGCAAGGAAAGATGCGGAAAATTCATGGCCATAGAAAAGAAAAAGTACAATTTATGAGCCCGACCGCAGGGAAGCGCACCCGGCAGGTCGGGCTTATCCATTTATTGGCGTTCTCAGGAGGAACTCATGCCACTCGATATGATCATTGGCGCCCAGTGGGGCGATGAGGGCAAGGGGCGGGTCACAGACCTGCTGGCTGCCCAGGCAGACATTGTGGCCCGCTACAGCGGCGGCGACAATGCTGGCCACACGGTTACTGTACACGGGGATATTTTCAAGCTCCACCTGATCCCTTCTGGCATCATTCACCCCAATGTTACCTGCCTCATTGGCAATGGCGTGGTGCTCAACCCGGCCGTGCTGCTGCGCGAGATGGCTGCTCTAGCCGGGCGCGGCATTGACGTCAGCCCGGCCCGGCTCAAAATTAGCCGCAACACCCATCTCATTACCCCGGCCCACATTGCCCTGGACAAAGCCAAGGAGGCCCGGCGCGGCAGCGACGCCATCGGCACCACGCTGCGCGGCATTGGCCCAGCCTATACCGACAAAACCAGCCGCATTGGCCTGCGCGCTGAACTGTTCGCTAATCCAGAAGAGCTGGCCGACCAAATTCAGGCCCACATCGCGGAAAAGAATGAAGTGCTGACCAAAATTTATGGCGCGGAGCCGCTGGACGCCACGGCCGTCGCCACAGAGTATGCCCACTTTGCCCAAAAGCTGCGTGATCATCTGGTCGATGGCCCGGTTTATTTGGACGAAGCTTTGCGAGACGGCCGTTCCGTCCTGGCAGAAGGCGCTCAAGGCACGTTTCTGGATCTGGATCACGGAACCTATCCATTTGTCACCAGCTCGGCCCCTACCTCTGGCGGCGTTTTGGTCGGCCTGGGCGTTGGTCCCCGCATGGTCGGGCGCGTCATTGGTATCGCCAAGGCATTTACCAGCCGCGTGGGCGGCGGCCCCTTCCCTGCTGAGCTAGACGGCGAGATGGCCCATCGGCTGCGCGGCAGCGGCGACAAGCCCTGGGACGAATACGGCACCACCACGGGCCGCCCGCGCCGGGTTGGCTGGCTGGACCTCGTAATGCTGCGCCACGCCGTAAGAATCAACGGCCTGACAGAACTGGTCATCACCAAGCTGGATATATTAAGCGGTCTGGACGAAATTCAGGTGTGCAACGCCTACCGGCTCGATGGCGAAACGATTAACTATTATCCTACCGACATTCCCTCGCTGACCCGCTGCCAGCCGGTTTACGAAACGCTCACAGGCTGGCACGAGGATATAATGGCTATGCGCAATCTTGAAGAATTGCCGCAGAACGCGCAGAATTACGTCCACTTTATTGCTGAGAAGACCGACGTGCCGGTTACGGCCGTTTCCGTAGGTCCCGGCCGCAACCAGATAATTCATTTGCAACCTCAGGAGTTGAGTTAAATGCCCTCTAAGAAACAAGCACTGCTTTCTGTTTCCGATAAAACAGACCTGGTTGAGCTGGCCGAGGCGCTCGTGGCGCTGAACTTCCAGCTGGTGGCCAGCGGCGGAACGGCTCGCACCATTCGGGAAGCAGGCCTGCCCGTGCAGGATGTGGCGGAGCTCACCCAGGCGCCGGAAATGCTGGGGGGGCGTGTAAAAACGCTGCATCCAGCCGTGCACGGCGGCATTTTGGCGCGCAGTATCGATAGTGATCGGGCCGATATGAAGGCCCAGGGATACGGCTATATCGATCTGGTTGTGTGCAACTTATATCCTTTTCAGGAAACGGTCGCGCAGGAAGGGGTTTCTCTGCCCGAAGCTGTGGAGCAAATCGACATCGGTGGCGTAACGTTGCTGCGGGCAGCGGCGAAGAACCATTTACGCGTTACGGTTCTTTGCGATCCGGGCGATTA
>JBHIWP010000474.1:0-4025 GCA_041987425.1 Promineifilaceae bacterium (SeqCode)
ACGTCGCCTGCGGCCGTCAGCGCCGCCTGGACCGAATGCACCACGGTGGCCCCTGGTGCTACATGGCTGCGGTCGCGCGTCAGGACGATGTTGTGCCGCCCCTTGAGCGGGCGAAATTTAGCCGGAATCGATTCGTACGTCTTGCGCCCCATAATCACCGGCTTGCCCATTGTATGCTGCACAAACCACTGCATATCATCCGGCAGGCGCCAGGGCAGCCCGTTGTCAGCCCCAATCAGGCGATTTTTGTCCATCGCCACCACCATCGCTAGCAAACGTTTGTTGCTTTCCTTTTGATAATGTGACTGTCCAACTTGCTCAGGCTTTTTCATTCTAAAATACCATCACTGCTCGGTTGAACAAGCGCATCAATTAACTGTTGCATCTCATCCAGATGATAGAGCAACTTTTGGGACCAGTTTTCAATATCATCTGGCAGTTCAGTAACATTTTCCATTTCTATTTGTAATAATTTTGCAATGCCTACTGCCATACTAAGCGGTCGTAACGCTTCAGCTCGGAAATTAATTACCCTCTCTTCAGGTGGCATTTGAGGCAAAAGTTCTAGAAATTTCTGAAAACTGTCCATAAAAATCATCCTTCATCTATCATGCCGGGTGTAACGAGAAATCTTTCGTCGCTGCCGGTTGCAAGATTCCTCACTTCGTTCGGAATAACCATGCGACATTCATTAGACAGCGATTGGGGCTTTGATGGTAGGGTGGGATTGGTAATCGATGAGCTCAAAATCTTCGTAGCGAAAGGCAAATAGATCGGTGACATCCGGGTTGAGGCGCATTTGGGGCAGCGGGAAGGGATCGCGGGAAAGCTGCAGCTCCGCCTGCTCCAGATGGTTAAGATAGAGGTGAGCGTCGCCCAATGTGTGGACAAAATCGCCCGGCTGGTAGCCCAGCACCTGGGCCATCATCATCGTGAGCAGGGCGTAGGAAGCGATATTGAAGGGCACGCCCAGGAAGATATCGGCACTGCGCTGGTAAAGCTGGCAAGAGAGTTTGCCTTCGGCTACGTAAAATTGAAAGAGGCAGTGGCAGGGCGGCAGCGCCATCTGATCAACCTCGGCCACGTTCCAGGCCGAAACGATGTGGCGGCGGGAATCCGGGTTGTGCCCAAGACTGTGCAGGACTTGTGAGATTTGATCGATAGTACGGCCGTCCACTCCCTTCCATGATCGCCACTGAGAACCATACACCGGACCCAGCTCCCCGTTTTCATCCGCCCACTCATCCCAAATGGTTACTTTGTTTTCGTGCAGATAGTGAACATTGGTTTCGCCGCGCAAAAACCACAGCAGCTCATGAATAATAGAGCGAAAATGCAGCTTTTTAGTGGTCACCGCCGGGAAACCCTCAGCCAGATCAAAACGCATCTGGTAGCCAAAGACGCTAAGTGTGCCCGTACCCGTACGGTCTTCCTTACGAATGCCGCTATCCAAAACGTGCTGCATCAAATCCAAATATTGTCGCATCCTGCCCTCCTTTTTTTACTGCGAAGGACGCGGAGAAAAATTAGCGTTTATCTGCGTAAATCAGCGTCCCATTTTTTCTGCAGGAGTATAGCACAGGCCAAACGGCCGTTCCCGTGAATTTCCGGTTGAGAAAAAATGTTGCGATTTTGTCCCTTCGTCACGTACAATGCCTGCCAATGACCAGCGAAACCATCGACCAGAGTTTAGAGCATGTTGAAAATTGACGGCAGCCTGGGAGAAGGTGGCGGACAAATACTACGGACCAGTCTAAGCCTGGCGGCGGTGACAGGACGGCCGTTTACCCTGACAAATATTCGCGCCAACCGCAAGCAGCCGGGTCTACGGCCGCAGCATTTAACGGCCGTGCGCGCCGTTGCCGCCGTGTGTGGCGCGGCCCTGCAAGGCGATACGATCAATTCGCAAAAGCTAGAATTTCGGCCGCAGGTGCCGCCGCAGGGCAGCACCTATCGCTTTGACGTAAGCGATGCAGCCCAGGGCGGCTCCGCCGGGGCAGTGACGCTCATCTGGCAGGCGCTTATTTGGCCGCTGCTGTTTGCACAGGGCAATTCTCACGTGACGCTGCATGGCGGCACGCACGTGCCCTTTAGTCCATCGTTTCACTATCTTTCGCAGGTGGTGCTGCCCCTCTTGCGCCAGTTTGGCGCGGAAGCGACGCTTGAGCTCAATGGCTGGGGATGGTACCCGGCAGGTGGTGGGGCAGTAACGGCCGTTATTCATCGCACGACGCAGCTCTGCGCCCCTACCATCACCGCACCAGACACAAAAACCGTCAATGGCGTGGCCGCCGTTACCAACCTGCCCGCGCACATCCCGCAGCGCATCGCTAATCGCGCCCACAACCTGCTTGCCGACGCTGGCTTCGTGCCCCACATTCAAACGGTACGTGAGCGCGGGCGAGGTCCTGGGGCTGGCATTGTGCTGTGGCTGCCCAACGGCGGCTTTACCAGCCTGGGGCGCAAAGGGTTACCGGCAGATCAGGTGGCGGAAGCGGCCGTAGCCCAGCTCCTGACCTTTGCCCGCAGCCAGAGCATGGTGGACGAGCATCTCGCCGACCAGCTCATGATTCCGGCAGCGTTGGCGCACGGCACCACGTGCTACACCACCCATCGCCTCACCCAGCACGCGCTTACCAACGCCGATTTGCTGCGGCAATGGCTGGGTGTCTCCATACAGATCAATGGACAGCTAGACCAGTCGGCAGAAATTGTCGTTTCTGGAACTGGCTTTCAGCGTAACGACAGCGGCTAAAGAAGCGGTTGCAGCACAAGGGAAAATTATTAATAGAGTGCCAGAACCTGCCGGAATTTGTTACAATTAGGCGCATGAGTGACTTACCAAAACGACTGGAAGAAATAGTTGAAGACTTTAGCCTGTGCGTAGGCCGGGAAAAGCTGGAGTATCTGCTGGAGTTTGCCGAAAAGCTACCGCCGCTGCCTGAATGGCTGGATGTTGACGAAGCGGAAAGAGACGAGGTACACGAATGTGTGTCACCCGTGTTTATCTATCCGGAATGGCAGGATGGCAAGATCTTTTATCATTTTGACATCCCCCAGGAAGCGCCAACGGTGCGCGGCTATGCCTCTCTGCTGCAAGAAGGCGTCGGCTGGACCACGCCCGAAGCGATACAGGCCATCCCTCTGGAATTTTATCTAAAGATGGGCCTGCAAGATGTGCTTACGGGGCAGCGCTTGAATGGGGTAACGGCCGTACTCGCTCACATGAAACAACTGGCAGCAAACGGCAAACTGTAAGCAGCTGATGGCAAACGTAATCAGTAAACGGACACGGCAACCGGCGAATCCGCCCACCGATTATTGACTACTGCCTACCGATTACTGATTCCCGCTTACCAAACTCACCGGCCCGTTTGCTGCTCAACCGAAATAGCCCCAGAACCACCGTCAATAACGAGGTAAATGCCGTTCGCGCTGTCTGAATCGTAGCCAGGCGTTTCCCATACCCCATCGTCCTCATCGCCAGAAACCAGCTCAAAGCGGTCGTCTAAGGAGACGTGACCAGACCCGCTGTCTAGCTCTACTCGCGCTTCCATGTTCGGCGGCAGGAACAGGTCAATGGCTCCGGAGCCGCCATCCACTTCTATTTCGTGACGGCCGTTCTGCGGCAGCGTCGCCACTACTTTTCCAGAACCAGCCTCCAGGCGAACGTCGTAATCTCCGCCCGGAAGCTGCAAATTAACCATGCCTGAACCAGACTCAACGAGCAAGTCGCTCAAGCGCAAGCTGCCCAGCTCCAAATCCGTTTGGCCGGACCCTACATCTACCGTCAGATCCAGCAGCGCCGTGCGGCTCAGGCCAATTTGCCAGGGAGGCTGCTGTTCGCCTGCGGCCCAGCCACCCCACCAGGGACCACGGTTATCTTCACCGAGCGAAATATTTGCCTCAGACCCCTGAATATTTTCTCGAAAGTCCAGCTCGCCCGACACGCTGAGGGTGCCTTCCAACACGTTCCGGCTGCTGTCTAGCCCAGAAACATCCGCCCCCAGGCTGCCCAATTCCAG
>JBHIWP010000475.1:0-4004 GCA_041987425.1 Promineifilaceae bacterium (SeqCode)
CTCGGTGCCGACCATCCCGATACGGCCGCCAGCCTCAACAATCTGGGCATCCTGCTGCAAGACCTGGGCGACTTGGCCGCGGCACGGCTCCATCTCGAACGGGCCCTGGCCACCTGGGAAAAAGCCCTCGGCCCTGACCATCCCGATACCGGTGGCAGTCTCAACAATCTGGGCGTGCTCCTGCAAGACCTGGGCGACCTGACCGCGGCACGACCGTATCTCGAACGGTCCCTGGCCATCCGAGAAAAAGCCCTCGGCCCCGACCATCCCGATACCGCCAACAGCCTCAACAATCTGGCCTGGCTTTATTATGATTTGGGAAATGTTTCAGAGGCAGTAAAACTAATGAATCGCGTTCTTAACATTTTGGAAAACGCAATTCCGAATCATCAAAATACCGCTACTGCTCGTAAAAGCCTGGCGTTTCTGGAGGCTAAGCTGCGGGAATAAACACTACCGCCCCTTGTCATGCCGAACGCAGCGCAGCGCAGTGAGGGCTCTTTCCGATCATAGAACCCACGCGGCCGCACGCTGAAAGATTCCTCTCTTCGGTCAGAATGACACCCTGCCCTTGTCATGCTGAGCGGAGCGAAGCATCCCTACGGAGGTACAAAAGAGCACACCTCGCCCGCTAGAAAGGCTCTGGTTGACCAGGTTTTGAGGGATTCTTCACTTCGCTGCGCTGCGTTCAGAATGACAATTCACCGTTTACCGCTCACCGATTACCGATTACAAAAACGGCGCAACCCGCGCCAGCCGCTCCGCCGCACGCTCCAAATCGGCCATCGCCGTAGAAATGGCGAAGCGCAGGTGGCCTTCGCCGCTCTGGCCAAAGGCGATGCCCGGTGTAGCGGCGATCTGGGCCTGTTCCAGCAGAGCGTCGGCCAGCTCCAGGCTGTTCTTCTGGCTGCGGGGGAAGCGGGGAAAGAGGTAAAACGCGCCTTCGATAGAGCGGCACTCCACGCCCTCTATGGCGTTCAGCACCGCCACCATGAAGTCCCGCCGCCGCTGGTAGGCGTCGCGCATCGTGGCGATGCTCTCCTGCGGGCCGTTTAGCGCAGCGACGCAGGCGTGCATGGTAAACGTGGCGGCGCAGGAGACAGATTGGCCGTTTTGCCGCGTTGCCAGCCGGATAATGTCCGGCGGCCCAACCAGCCAGCCCAGCCGCCAGCCGGTCATGGCGTAGGATTTGGTAAGGCCGTTGACGGTGAGGGTGCGTTCAGCCATGCCGGGGGCAGCGGCGAGGGAGAGGTGAGAACGGCCGTCGAACACCAGCTTCTCATAAATCTCATCGGCAATGACGTACAGGTCGGCTTCCTGGGCCACTTCCACGATGGCATCCCGCTCTTCAACCGTGAGCACGCGCCCGGTGGGGTTGCAGGGATTGTTGACCATGATCGCCTTGGTGCGGGGGGAGAGCCTGGCCCGCAGCCGCTCAGCGGTGATGCGGAAATTGTCTTCGCCGGGCAGGCTGACAGACACCGGCGTGCCGCCCGTCAGCGTCACCATGGGCGGGTAAGAGACCCAGTATGGCTCCAGCAGCAAAATCTCGTCACCTGGATTGGTGATGGCGGCCAGCGCCAGGTAAAGCGCCCACTTGCCGCCCGGCGTCACGATGATCTGGTGGCGCGGATCGTCGATGGGAATGTGGTTGTCGCGGCGCATTTTGGCAGCGATGGCCTCCAGCGTTTGCGGCAGGCCAATCATCGGCGCGGGGTAGTGGGTGTGGCCGTTGTGCAGGGCAGAAACGGCCGCTGCCACAATATGCTCCGGCGTGTCAAAATCCGGATCGCCGCCCGCCAGGGCAATCACGTCCTGCCCGGCGCGCTGCATGGCCTTGGCCTTGTCGTTCACCGCTAACGTCATGGAGGCGGGGATGCTGTTGAGCCTGGTTGAGAGAGGTTTCATGAGGATCATCTCCGATGCAAATGGTGAATTGTAAATGGTTAATGGTAAATGGTAAACTGCTGCATTAACCATTTACCATTAGTCATTAACCATTAACCATTATTATGTTAACTTTTCCAGAAAATTCGGTAACGGCCGTTGTCCTCGGCACGATGCAAGATGCGGGGCTGCCCCACGCGGGCTGCACCTGTGCGCGGTGTACGGCCGCATTTGATGATCCCGCGCGAGGGCAGTACGCGGCTTGCCTGGGAATTGTAGACACAAGACACAGCAGCACCGGCGTTTATCTGCTTGACGCCACGCCAGACATCAAGTTTCAGCTCAATTTGTTGGCTGGCGTGTTAGGGCCACATCCGCAGCGGGCCAACCGGCTGCGCCAGCCGGACGGCATCTTCTTGACCCACGCCCACATGGGCCACATTGGCGGGCTGCCGCAGTTCAGCAAGGAGGCGATGTTTGTCCAGGGTTTGCCAATTTTTGCGACACTACCTTTGTGCGATCTCATTGGGCAAACCCGGCTGTGGTCGCCGCTGGTGGCGGAGCTAGATTTCCGGCCCATGCCCGGCGGCGCGACGGTGGATTTGGGGGATGGATTGGCGGTAACGGCCGTTCCCGTGCCGCATCGTGACGAATGGGGCGTGGGCACGGTGGCTTTTCGCGTTCAGGGGCCGCGCCAGTCGCTGCTCTACCTGCCAGATATCGACACCTGGGACCAGTGGCCAGAAGCGGAAGCCACGCTAAGCAGCGTGGACGTGGCCCTGGTCGACGCCAGCTTCTACAGTCCAGATGAACTGGGCGGCCGTCCCCCGGTTGCCCATCCACCGGTAACCGATACAATGGCCCGGTTTGGCCATCTGGCCGACAAGCTGATTCTTACCCACCTGAACCACACAAATCCGGTTTTAGATGCCGGAAGCGCGGCAGAAACGGCCGTGCGCCGCGCCGGGTTCCACATTGCCCAAACTGGAGAGATGATTAAGCTGTAATCACAAGGAGTTTGACTTTGCAAATTCTCGTCATCGCCATTGGCGGCGCTGTCGGGGCCATCATGCGCTACCTGGTTTCTCTGCTGGTCATGGGTTTGGCTGGAGATAACTGGCCTTACGGCACGCTGATTGTCAACCTGTCAGGCTCGTTTTTGATTGGCTTTTTGTGGCAGCTATTCGACACGCTGGCCTATCCACAAAGCACGCGCCTGCTGGTCTTCACTGGCGTCCTGGGCGCTTTCACCACGTTTTCTACCTTTGGCCTGGAGAGCCTGTTGCTGCTGCAGGCGGGGCGCAGCCGCGACGGCCTCCTGTATTTGCTGGCCAGCAACGCAGGCGGACTGCTGTGCGTCTGGCTGGGCTTTATGGCTTCCCGCCACTTCCTGGCGCACCTTCGTTAGTCCGGTAAATCAGAGCAATTAGCAACCCACTGATATTAATTCCTGACCCCAAGCGCGTGATCCCTGCTCACTTTTGCCACATCTGGAATGAAATTGCGACCCGACCCGCGTATAATTGGCACAATAGTGCTTGGAGAGAAATATGATTGATGAAAAAACGATTTGGGAGAAAGTTTGGCCGGTCGTAGAAAAATTGATCGAGGCCACGCTGGCGGAAGACGCAGCCACCATGCGCACGTTGCTGGCGGCAGACGGGCAGGCAGCAGCGATGCTGGACCTGTTCGACGTCTACGTCTATGACATTTTGCTGAAAACGGTGTTGGGCCGGGAGCAGCTGGGGGTGACGCGCGCAGTAGAGACGGAAAACGGCCGTTTCATTCACATCGAATATGCCTGGCCGGAGCCCGGTTCCGCAGAAAATAGCTACACCGCCAATGATCTGGTCACCGTCACGCTCACCCAGGTAGACGGAGAATGGCGCATTGTGAGCGTCAACCCTTCCACCATCGATCTGCCGCTGACCGGCGGGCGGGCGCGCGGCCTTATTGCCACCGGGCAGACGCTCAGCGATGAGGGCAAGCTGCCGGGCGAGTCGTGGATTTTGCCCTTTGCGCTGTACGGCGGCCTGCTCAAGATGAAAGTGCGCCCGGAAGCGCTGGCCGATCCGGTGGAAGAGCTGCTCATTCCCGGCATGCAGGAGCGGTCTTAT
>JBHIWP010000476.1:0-3982 GCA_041987425.1 Promineifilaceae bacterium (SeqCode)
CTGATTCATCAAAATGCAGAACAGTTTTACTTTTTGATTGGTTGTCATTTGAAACATGTTGTTTCCATTTCTGTTGGTTTGCTGAGTTTGAGTGAAACATTAAGTTTGAAAATAAAATGCAACTTTTGATTGGTTGACATTGTGCTTTCAATATCGTCGGTCCATTTACTTTCTTCAGCAGTTTTTATCTTCAGTTTTTGTTGTTGAAGGTACAGCTCAACGATGTCCTTCATTACTTCATTTCTTTGGCTGCGTAATATCACACTTACAGCTATTTTCAACTTTTACAGAGATTGCACAATGTGGAAAACATTCAGGTCATTCCCCAAAAGTTCAATAACTGCGGCCCGGCCAACCTCACCATTGCCCTGGGCTATCACGGTGTTGAGGTGGACCAGCTGGATGTTGGAGACGCCATTAAGCCCAACTATGATGATCGCAACGTTAGCCCCTGGGAACTGATGGATTATGTAAATAGCGAAACGCCGCTCCAGGCACGTTACTTTGTAGGCGGCAACGTGTTGCTGCTCAAGCAGTTAATCGCCGCAGGCTATCCAGTCATCATTGAAAAAGGGCTGTATCCCAACGCCTGGGAAGGCTGGATGGGGCACTATCTCACCGTCATTGGTTACGACGATGCGGCGCAGGTGTTCATCAGCCTGGACACGTTCCTGGGGCCGTGGGACAGCAGCGGGCGGCAAGACAGCTATGAAACGATAGACCAATTTTGGCAGATGTTTAACCACACCTTCATTGTGGTTTACCCACCAGAAGAGGAAGAAGAAATTTTAGCGCTACTGCCGTCTGAGATAGTTGAGCCGGTGCAGATGTGGCGGCAAACGGCCGTTACCAACCAGCAGCTTACCACCACCCAGCCAGGCAACCCTTACGTCTGGTTCAACCTGGGCAGCAGCCTTACGCACCTGGCCCGGCTGTCCGGCGACCAGACGCTGTACGCCAGCGCCGCCGCCGCCTTCGACCAGGCGCGCGCCATTGGCCTGCCCTGGCGTATGTTGTGGTATCAGTTTGAGCCCTACGAAGCCTATCTGGCTAACGGCCGTATCGACGACGTCTTTACCCTCTCCGATGCCATCCTGTCAACTGACGGGGGCCAAAACGTGGAAGAAACCTATTTCTACCGCAGCCTGGCTCATGCAGCGCTTGGCGACGAAACGGCCGCAGCCAACGCCCTGGCTACTGGACTCGAACTGAACCCCAATCTGGAAACGGCCGTCAATCAAGAGTAGCAAATCAATAACAACGATTCCTTGCCAAACTCACCTTGAATGATTACAACTGAATAAAACCCACCATAGGAGAAAGCGATGAAGATTGGCCTTGTATTTCCCCAAACCGAATTTGGCAACGACACCGCCGCTCTGCGTGACTATACGCAAACAGCGGAATCCCTCGGCTTCAGCCACATCCTCGCCTATGATCACGTTCTAGGCGCGAATCCAGAGCGCCCAGGCGGCTGGAAAGGACCCTACACCTACCAGGACCCATTTCATGAGGTATTCGTGCTTTTTAGCTACATGGCGGCGCTCACTTCTAAGCTGGAATTTATCACCGGCATTCTAATCTTGCCGCAGCGGGAAACGGCCGTCGTCGCCAAGCAGGCGGCCAGTTTGGATGTGCTGAGCAACGGCCGTTTTCGCCTGGGAATTGGCGTAGGCTGGAACAAGGTAGAAATGGAATCCATTGGCTATGATTTCCACACGCGCGGGCGGCGCGTGGAGGAGCAGATCGACGTGCTGAAGCTGCTCTTCACGCAGGAACTGGTTACGTTTGAAGGCGAATGGCACAATATTGACGATGCCGGACTACACCCCATGCCGGTGCAGCGCCCTATTCCCATCTGGCTGGGCGGCCACGCCGACGTGGTGCTGCAGCGCCTGGCGCGCAAAGGCGATGGCTGGCTGCCCGGCTACCGCACGGCCGAAGCGGCACGAGCGGACTTAGACAAACTGGATGGTTTTCTGGCGGAGAACGGCCGTTCCCGCAGTGACATTGGCATCGAACCCCGCCTGCACTACAAAGACGGCCCCGACGCCTGGCAAGCTAACCTTGCTGGCTGGCAAGAGGCGGGTGCAACCCACATTTCCTTCAACACCATGGGCGTCGGCTTCGACACCCCGCAAAAGCACCTGCAAGCGGTGCAGGAGTTCGCAAACCTCATCGGCTTACAGAATTAGCATTTCAAGGGCCATACAAAGTGATCATTTTTCACCGCGGAGACGCAGAGAACGCTGAGGTTTTCTCTAATTCTCCGAACATTTTGTCCTCTGCGTCTTTGCGGTTTGTTTTTTCAGATAATCATTTTGCGTCCAGATGGGAGAACAATCTTGCTTAACAAAATCCTGATTGCCAACCGGGGCGAAATTGCCGTACGCATTATCAAAACCTGCCGGGAAATGGGGATTGCGGCCGTATCCATCTACACGGATACGGACGAAAATAGCCTGCACGTCCGGCTGGCCGATGAAGCCGTTCACTTAGGTAGGCAGCCGACTGCCTACCTGAACCCGGAACAGGTTATCGCTGCCGCCCGGCGTAGCGCGGCCGATGCGATCCACCCCGGCTATGGCTTTTTGGCCGAAAACAGCCACTTCGCCCGCCGCTGTGCCGAAGAAAACCTCCTGTTTATTGGCCCTTCTCCGGAAGCAATCGCCACAATGGGCAGCAAGGACAAGGCGAAGGAGGTCGTGGCGAAGTTAGGATTAACCACTATTCCCGGCGCTGAAATCCTCGATGCTTCGCCCGATAGCTTACTGGAAACGGCCGCAGCCGTCGGCTACCCCATTTTGCTGAAGGCCGTAGCAGGCGGTGGCGGCATTGGCATGCGCGTGGTTCACAGCGCAGACGAGCTGCCAAAAGCGATGGACGCAGCCCAACAGGAAGCGCAGGCCGCCTTTGGCGACAGCACCCTGCTGCTGGAGAAACATCTGCATCCGGTGCGACACATGGAAGTGCAAATTATCGCCGACCAGCACGGCAACGTCGTCCACGCTTTTGAGCGCGAATGCTCCATTCAGCGCCGCCGCCAGAAAGTGGTGGAAGAAGCGCCTGCTCCCTCGCTGAGTGCGGACCTACGGGAGAAGCTAGGGGAAACGGCCGTTACCATCGCCAAAGCCATCAATTATCACGGTGTTGGCACAGTGGAATTTCTGCTGGATGAAGCGGGCGACTTCTACTTCCTGGAAATGAACACCCGCCTGCAGGTGGAGCACGGTATCACCGAAGCCATCACCGGACTAGACTTGGTCCGGCTGCAAATCCAGATTGCCGAGGGGCAGCCGCTACCCTTTTGCCAGCAGGATTTAGCCATTCAGGGTCACGCGCTGGAATGCCGCCTCTATGCCGAAGACCCGGCACACGATTTTCGCCCCGCCACTGGCACCATTCTGGCCTGGCAGCCCGTGGATGCCTCGGGGATTCGGCTCGACAGCGGGGTGGACGGCGGTACGGCCGTTACAGTTCACTACGACCCACTGCTGGCCAAGATCATCACCCACGCCGCCACGCGCCGGGAAGCCATCCGCAAGATGCAGCAGGCGCTGCGCGGACTGGTGCTGCACGGCATCGTCACCAACCTGCCCTTCTTGCAGCAAATCATGGCCCAGCCCGCCTTCCGTGAAGGCCGGGTAACGACCGATTTTATCGAAACCCATCTGCCACCTGAAGAACGAGCACCTTCACTAACTGCCGAACAAGTTCAAACGTTGGCCGTGGTGGGCACGGTCTGGCGCTGGCGGCAACGGCCGTCCCAACAAGAACCGCCACGCGCGCAATTCAACCGCTGGGCAACTGAAACCTTCCAAATTGGGCCAGAAGCGGTTACAGTTCAGTATCAGCAGGCAGATGAACGCACTGTAACGGTTCAAATTGAAGGCGAAATGTTGACGGTGGTTTTGCTGCGGGAAACGGCCGATTCCCTAACCCTTCGTATCAACGGCTGGCAGCAGCGCTATCACCTTACTCC
>JBHIWP010000477.1:0-3943 GCA_041987425.1 Promineifilaceae bacterium (SeqCode)
AACAACTGCTAAAACGAACTAATATAGTGACAAACATGAGGCATACGTAAGCGAGTGTATCTACGACGTCGCCCAAGAGTTCCAGGCTGAAGAAGAGGGAGAGCACGTGCTGTCGCTCATCAACACTGGCCAGCAGCCAGCCGACAGCAGCGGCACCGTTATGTCTGTTGCCCAGGCTGAAGTGTTGGCCCCCCTGCGCACCAGCAATCTGATGGGTATCATCGGCCTGCTGCTGGCCTTACAGGCAGTGGCCGTGCTGTTTGCCCTCATAACCGGGCCGCGCCTTTTCCAGGGTATCGCCGACTGGCTCAACACCAAGCGCAGCATCATTTTGGCCCTGTGCGCCTACGCCATCATTGCTATTTGGGGCTATTTTCTCAATTCGGTGGTGGAGTTTTGGTTCCTGGCCTGGCTGGTAGCCATTGTGCAGGGCGGCAGCCAGGCGCTGAGCCGTAGTCTGTACGCGACCATGACGCCAAACATGATGAGCGGCGAGTTCTTTGGCTTTTTCAGCATCATGTCTAAGTTTGCTTCATTCCTCAGTCCCATGGTATTTGTGCTGTCGGTGGCCCTGTTCGACAGCAGCCGACCCGGCGTCGCCAGCCTGTTCTTCTTCTTTGCCATCGGCATTTACTTGCTCACGCGGGTGGATGTGGCGGCAGGCAAGGCGCTGGCAGACCAGAAGGACGCGGAGATTTTGGCAGCGGGTGCGCAGTGATCAGTATTCAGTAAAACAGTAATCAGTCATCGGTAAGCCAGTTACACCACCGATTACTGACCCACTGACTACTGGCCTACTGACCCACTGATTACCGAAAACTCACCACTTTTGCCCTCGTTCTCGCTTGCGTTCAGCGCGCTTTTTCTTTTCGGCCAGACGTTTTTCCTGGGCGGCGGCTGAGGGTTTTGTGCGGCGGCGCTTTTTCTTCTTTTTTAGGGCTTCGGCCAGCAGTTGTTGGAAGAGGGAAACGGCCGTTTCTCTGTTGCGGTGCTGGCTGCGCGAGGACTGGACGTGAAGCTGTAACACCCCTTCTTTGTCCAGCCGGTTTTCCAACTTTTTTAGCAGCCGCGCTCGCGCATCTTCCGGCAGGCTAGGCGACTGGGCCACGTCAAACAGCAGCGTCACTTTGGTAGCGCTTTTGTTCACGTGCTGTCCGCCCGGCCCGCTGCTTGTGGAGAAGCGAAAGCTCAACTCCGCCACGGGAATCTGTATCGCTTCATTAATGGGAATCACGCGTTCGTCACTCATTAAAAAATTATGCTCATTCCCTACACAACAGCCGAAATCCAATACCGTTGAGCCGGTATCCTCGATGAAACCGCTTGAACCCGCGAAAGGTTGCTGCCGCCTGCTCCTGCCCAAAATACCAGGAGCCGCCGCGCACCACGGGGGGGATACGACCGTTTTCCAGCGGCATATTCTCCTCAAAATAAGGGTATGGAACCAGACTGCTTGACGTCCACTCCCACACGTTGCCCGTCAGATCATACAGCCCTTCTGGCGATTTGCCACCGGGGTAAATGCCTACCGGCGACGGCCGTCGTAAGTGGGCCTCAAACGTGTTGCACCGGAGGGGATCGAATTCAGGGCCATAGGCATATTTTCTGGCTTCCAGACCGCGTGCGGCCGCTTCCCATTCATGCTCGGTTGGCAAAGAAAAATTCCGGTCCGTTTGGGCAGAAAGCCAGGTGCAGTATGCCTGCGCCTCGTAAATAGTCAGTCCCACCACGGGCTGCGCCGGGTGGTTAAACCGCTTGTCTGTCCAATATTCGGGCACGACATACTTTTTGCCTTCCGGCAACGTCTCGTCCAAAAATTCCTCTAGTTCGCTGGACGTCATTTGCTTTAGTTGCAAAAGAAATTCCACCCGTTCGGCAGAATTGTTGGGATTCGACTCAATCATTTCGGCCGACATGGACTGGACCTGCTGCCACCAGTCCAAAATCTGGAACTTCTGCGCCTCTGTAGAGCTTTCGCCACGCATCCAGCTACGCGCCGCCTGCGTGGGCCACCAGCGCTCATCTTCATAGGCGCCCGCTTCAGCAAGCGTATTCCGCATTGGTCACGGGAAAAATGCCCAGGGCAAACGGCTCTAGAGTTACAAAAAAAGCGGGCTTTTCATTGTCGTTACTGCTGCCATCATCGCCAATCAGGTAGCGCCCGGCGGGAATGGTGGCTAAAGGTGGGTAGAGGTAACGGCCGTAAGCACCATCGACTGCTTCATAACGGGGGTCGCCTAGTTCTGCCAGCGCTTCGGCCGCAGCAATGCGAGCCCGAATGTCGGCCTGGGGCTCCTCAATTCGCGCCAGTAGTTCTTGTTGCAAAACCCTGGTCAATCCCGACCCTGGGGTGACTTCCGACAGGCAGGCGCACCTTCCAGCCAGCGGCAGATGGTACGGCATTAAATCCAGCACGAATTGCTCCTGACTGGGCGACATGGCCGCCGCCAGCAAGATCGCTTCTTCCCAACCAGTTGTTGGCAGGCCCGGCAGGGGCTCATGGGCGTTCAGGTCAGCCAGCACGTCGTCCAGATGGGGTATTAAGGTTTCTTGCTCAGGGCCAGAATAATCCCTTTGAACTTTCCAGCCAATTCTCGCTTGTTCTGGTTCTGGGCTGCGGGCCAGCACCCGCGCGGCAAAATATTCTTGAAAAAGCTGGTGGGCAAATGAGATGGAGCGCGTGGCTAAATCTTTATGCAGCAAGTTTAGCTGAATGCCGGCCGCTAAAATGGTGCTGTCATCGGAGCTTAGAATGGTTTTAGCTCTATTTTCATCAAGCCTAACCTGCACAGAGTCTTGCGAGCTGTTTCCGCTTTGCAGATGATAAGCTAACTTTTCCAGATATTCGATAATTACCGCGTCGGGCGGCAGGGCATAAGGATTGGCCCACCGATTAAGCAAAATTTGTTGAAAATCTTCTTCACTCAGCAGCGGGCCGGGCTCAAAGCGAACGTTAGACTTTTCGGCAATTTCTCTATAAAGAACGCGGCGAACAAATCCTGTTAATAGAGCAGCTTTGCCCTCGGGCAAGCCCCCGGCATTGAGGTGTTCTACCAACAGGCGCAGATAAAAGGGATTGGAAAACAGTTCCAAAGAGGGAAGATTGTGGTTCAACAGTTCAAGAGCTGCCCTGCCTTCTTTTGTCATTGCTGCTTTTAGAAAGCTTGTAATTTGCTTTGCGGTTAACGGCTCCACCTGCACCTGAATAACTGGCACGTTTTCACTGCCCAAGGATGCCTGGTAGTCCAGGCTGCGGCAGCTAAAAACGACAGCATTTCTGGCGGCCTGTGCCTGTTGCAGAAAGGTTCGCCACTGCCCGGTCATGCGCCTGAATTCTGTTTTGTTGGGGTGGGGAATTTCATTCAGCCCATCGAGGAGCAGCAGGAAACGGCCGTTGCCAAACAACTCTTCAAAAGGCAGCATGTACGGATAGCGCAGCTGCCATTCCTGCGCCAGCCATTCGCGGGGGGATTGCACATTTTGGTAAAAGTTCAGGGAAACAAAAAGCGGGATTGGCTTCAATGCTTCGGTCGGACTGAGCAGCGCCGCATGAGAAACATCCCACTGCAGGCGACGCAAAAGCGTGGTCTTGCCGCTGCCCGGCTGACCCAAAAGGATGAGGATACGGCCGTTGTACTCTGCCAAAATGTCTTGCAAATCCGTATATCTTTTCTCTTCATTCTTTGCCAGCAGGCGCGCATCGTTGTTAAGCACCTGGTTAATGCGCAAAGTGATCGGCACAAAGCCAGTTTGCACATAATTGTGCCGCGCCTTTAAGGCGTCGATTTGCTCTTGATGGTAACGCACTTCTAAGGCAAAGGTCTTCTCCCAGGCAGTAGAAGTAATTTGTTGCCCGGTATCTGGTGGCTCGTTAGGAAACAAACGTTGGTGTTCACTGGGCGTCAGCCTGCCTCTGCCGGCCAGCTCCAGCCAGTTGTTTACC
>JBHIWP010000478.1:0-3884 GCA_041987425.1 Promineifilaceae bacterium (SeqCode)
CAGCAGGTTTGCCCCTAATTCTGCCAGCCTGTCGTGTAGGGAAGCGGCCGTTTCTGTGGGCGAAATAGGCGTGGGCATACAGGCATACACTGGCCCAGTGTCCAGTCCCTCATCCATCTGCATCAGGCAAACGCCAGTTTCGGCGTCACCCGCTAGAATGGCGTGCTGAATGGGGGAGGCACCCCGCCAGCGCGGCAGCAGCGAAGCGTGAACGTTGAGGCAGCCATGCGGCGGCAGATTGAGTACATGCGGCCGCAATATCTGGCCAAATGCTGCCACCACAATGATATCTGGCTGCCAGTCGCGCAAAGGCTGGGCGGCCTCTTCACTGCGCAGCGATTTGGGCTGGTAGACGGGGATATTGGCGGCGGTGGCAGCCACCTTAACGGGAGACGGCCGTAGCTGCTTGCCGCGCCCGGCAGGGCGGTCTGGCTGCGTCACCACGCCGACTACCGTTTGTGACTCAATAAGCACTTGCAAGACGGGCACCGCAAAATCAGGGGTTCCCATAAAGACAACATTAGCCATAGCGGCATTCTAACCACGATTGGCCCGATTGCAAAGTAGTTGACGTAATGTGAACTCCCCCGTACAATGCACCTACAATGTTATAAACATTTTTGGCTATAAAATAATGGATAGCACAAACCCTAAGCGAATTTAGGAGGTAATTTTCATGAGTGACGATATTAATGTAACAAATGATGACATGAACCTGATTGGCCCTTCAGATGATGATAAGCTGTGGGCGCTATTAGCCTATGTATTTTCGCCGCTGGTTCCTATTATTATCTTTTTGATGGAGGATAAGAAGAATCGGCCGTTTCTCAAGGCTCACAACGCGCAGGCTTTGGCCTGGGGGGTGCTTACTTTAATCGTTTTTGCAGTAAGCTCTATTATTTGTGGCATTCCCGGGTTTCTTATGTTTATTGCGGCCGTCTATTGGGGCTGGCAAGCATACCAGGGGCAAAATGTAACTATCCCCGTTGTTACAGATTTTGTGAAAGGCCAGGGCTGGGCGTAATACGCGTTTCAATTTCAGTTAGAAAATTTATAGCCAGTCCTTACAGCAACGTCAGGACTGGCTATCTTTTTTAATAATAAATACAGTGTAACAAGTTTGTTTGGGCATTAAGGAGGATTCAAGGATGGATGTAGCAAAAGCATTTACTTACTTCAGCGAAGACGACCGCTGGGTGGGCAAATTAGGCATTGGCGTTTTGGTTTCAGTTGCATCGTTTTTGATCTTGCCTGCATTTTTGCTATATGGCTATGCAGTGGGGATTGCGCGCAACGTCATGAACGGAGAGAAACGGCCGTTGCCCGAGTGGGAAGATTTGGGCACCTTGTTTAAGGATGGCCTTGTTATGTTTATTGCCGGAGTCGTGTACACGCTGCCGTTCTGGCTGCTTATTTGCGTTGCTTTTGCTTCTACTATCGGCTTTGGTGGCCTCAGCGAGGCAACGCAAATTAGTGAAGATGCTATAGCGGCTGGCGTTTTGGCTACCTGGGGGCTCATCATCTGCCTGACCATGGTTTTCGCACTGGCGTTCTTTTTCATCAGTCCGGCAATTGTCATCCAATACGTGCGGAAAGGTGATTTGGGGGCCTGCTTCCGTTTTGGTGAGGTTTTGGCAATTGTGCGTGATAACTTTGCCGATATTTTGATTGCAGCTCTGACGCCCTTTGCAGCCAGCTTTGTGCTGTCGATTGTATTTGGCTTACTGAACATTATTCCTTGCCTAGGCACTATTGCAGCTTTTTTCCTTAGCTTTGCCATCACCCCTTATTTATCCGTCGTTACCGGTCATCTCTATGGTCAAATTGCAGGCAAAATTGGCGGCACTCCTCCAGAAGAGAAGTTTGCGGTTTAGCCGGAGGCTTGTTCTAAATTAAAAGTAAAAGCCAAAAGTAATTCGAGAAGCAAAAGACTATAGGTGTTTTACCTAAAGGAAAAATGACGGCGCAGCCGGGGAATGGCGCGCCGTCATTAGAGGGAAGAGGGATTTACAAAGTAGGGCGATTAGTAACTATCGTTCTTATCTGGTAGAGTATCCAATACGGCCGTAACCTTATCCTGGTTTACTACAGGAGCCGCCATGAGCGGGTAAGGACGGGTACCAAACTTGGTCAAGGCTGTTGCGCCTAGCCCCAGCGCCACAATGGTTACCCAGATGAGGCTTTCCCCAATCATAAATGGAATTGCGCCCAGGAAGCCAAGAACAAAAGTAATAATAGCCGTGCCCAACGCCGTCGTGGCTGGTTGACTATAGCGCTTTAAATTAAACTTTTCGGCTAGAAATTCACCGACGATATTGCCCACCGTAAACCAACCCAAAAAGCCCGCAGCCACCATACCCAACACCATGGCGACGATGATGGGAAAGCCAAGCAACCCGAGTCCACACGCCAGAATAAGCAGCGCCGATACAACGGCCAGTATTGAGATAACAAAGGGCATGGAGAAGGCCGTGAGTAACCCCACTGCGCCGCTAGCCAGCGGTTTTTTACGCATTGCTTCTTCAATCCGCAGCATGGGCCGAGGAATCACTGAGGCAGCAGCAAAGGCCAGCAGGCCAAACAGCAGGCTGCGGGCAACTGCCGCAGCCGTGCCGCCTACAAAGCCACTAAATGGAGACGGCCGTTTCACTTCAACAGTTTGTGAAGGGGCAACTTCACTGGCGGCAGCGAGCTCACCCACAAAGTTTGCCACCCCTTCTGGTACCATCACTTCAAGATTTGTACAGCTGGTGCTGCTGGATCCCTCCCCAGAGGCAATGCCATTAAACAGTACACAATCCCCGTTCAGCACAGCGGTACTGGTTGTAGTCAGATTACCGTTAAACAGAACGACATCTCCAGTTATCGTACCGGCGATGTGAGCGTCTCCATTGAATAAGATCACATCTCCTGTTACGCGGCCGCCGTCTTCTAACGTAAAGTCTTCATCAAACAAAACGATATCGTTACGAACGACGTCGTCAGAGCTTACAACCTTATCTGTAGGCGAAGCCGCCAACGCAGCTCCCGTCGGCAAAGCCAGCACCAGCAATAGAGCAAGAAAAAGCAAAGCGCGGCGCTGTGTTAATAGTCGTTGCATCTTTAATTATTCCCCCGCATAGAAACGGCCGTGGGCTGACTAACCAGCTGTTGATAAACGCCATTCCAAACGAAAACCATGCCAGCCAAAACGAGCAGGCCGCCCAAAATAGCTGGTTGTTGGGCAATAAGCTCCCCAACGCCCTTGACCAGGGCACCGGCAACCACACCAACCAGCCGAATGCCTTTATCAAAAATCTGCTGGACACTTTCTAAAAATATCGGTTGGCTTACCACTGGCACCACTGTGTTCACAGCCCACACTACCAACAGCATTGGCAGAATACCGCTTAGCAACAGCAGCACATAAATGATGCTGATTGCCCAAAGCCGGGCGCGCCGATTTGGCAGCAGGGCTACCGTTCTTTGGGTAAAACCGGCCGCCGGGCTCAGCATGGGTGACTGCCGAAACAGCGTGTCGATAGCCAACATGGCTTGCCACTCCCGGCGGCAGTCAGGACACGCCCGCAGGTGAGATTCCAGCTCACTTTGCTGCTCAGCTACAAGCTCACCATCGAGCGCGTCCATCATCAACAGGTGGTATCTTTCATGTTCCATAATTAAATAAACTCCGTCTACTTTGTTTCAAATTTTGAGTATGCAGTACGCCTGCATCACCAGCTGAAACAACCTGCTGGCGCCTGATTGTGTCTTAAGATACGGCCGCATTTTCAGCCTCTGCATGAAGTCCTGCGGCTATACCTACCTCAGCCAGCTGCCTGCGGGCCCGAAAAAGGCGAGACTTTATGGCGCTAACTGTGGTATCCATCATTTCTGCAATTTCC
>JBHIWP010000479.1:0-3861 GCA_041987425.1 Promineifilaceae bacterium (SeqCode)
GGTTGTGCCATCCGGCCCCGTCAGGCTCACCGACACCGTGGGAATGCTGTGATCGCCACATGAAACCTGGATCTGATTCAGCTTCCAGATTTCCGGCGGTTGGTAAATCTCATCGGCAATGATGGCTTCAATATCGGCATCGGTAACTACTTTCTTCTTATCGGCCAGCCGCTTGAAGCGCTGGAAGGCCTGCTCTAACTCCTCTTTGTCCAGGTCATCGTAGCCCAAATCTTGTACCCGCACGCGAAAGGCGTGGCGACCGGAATGTTTGCCCAGCACCAGCGTGGAGGCATGCAGCCCCACCGTTTCGGGCCGCATAATTTCGTAAGTGAGCTGGTTTTTCAGCATGCCATCCTGGTGAATACCAGCCTCGTGGGCGAAGGCATTAGCGCCCACAATGGCTTTGTTAGGCTGTATCACCATGCCGGTGTAGGCGCTGACCATGCGGCTGGTGCGGGTAATTTGGGTGGTGTCGATGTGGGTGGTGAAATGAAAGAAGTTGGGCCGGGTATGAATAGCCATCGTTACCTCTTCCAGGGAGGTGTTGCCCGCACGCTCGCCAATGCCGTTGATGGTCACTTCCACCTGCCGCGCGCCATTTTTGACGCCCGCCAGCGTGTTGGCTGTGGCCAGCCCCAGGTCGTTGTGGCAGTGGGTGGACCAGACGACCGTTTCTGCGCCTGGTGTATGAGCAATGAGGTATTGGATGAGACGGCCGTATTCCTCTGGCGTCGTGTAGCCAACCGTGTCGGGAATGTTCAGCGTGGTTGCCCCAGCCTTAATCGCCTCCCCCAGCACCTGCACCAGGAAGTTTGGCTCGGAGCGGCCCGCATCTTCCGGCGAAAATTCCACGTCATCGCACAGGCTGCGGGCGAAGGTGACGGCTTCAATGACTTGCTCCACGCATTCCTCGCGGTCAATTTTGAGCTTGTGTTTAAGATGGATGTCGCTGGTGGCCAGGAAGGTGTGAATACGATGGCGTGGGGCAACCTTTACCGCGTCGTAGGCGCGCTGAATGTCTTGCTTGTTGGCCCGGGCCAACCCGGCAATGACCATAGGCTGGCCGCTCTTACGGCCGTCCATAAGCGGCCCCACTTCCTCGGCAATGCGGCGCACGGCATCAAAGTCGCCCGGGGAGGCAATGGGAAAGCCCGCTTCGCAGATGTCCACCCCAAGGCGGGAAAGCTGCCGGGCGATCTCCAGCTTTTCATCTACATTAAGCGTGGCCCCCGGCGATTGCTCGCCATCTCGCAGCGTTGTATCAAAAAAAACGACTGTTTCCTGCTCCTGAATATCGACACCATCTTCGTTCATTATTCACTCCGTATTCAGTATTCAGTGAGCAGTATTCAGTAATCACTGATCTTCAGACTGATTACTGATTTACTGATTACTGAGTACCGATTTACTGGTTACTCAACCTCAACTGCCTTCAACCACGGCATCATCCGCCGCAGATCTTTACCTACCTGCTCAATCTGGCTGCTGCGGGCTTCTTTGCGGCGCTGCTCGAACCAGGGACGGCCGTTTACGTTCTCGTCAATCCACTCTTCGGCATACGACCCGCTGCGAATGTCTTGCAGCATCTGCTTCATAGCCTGGCGCGTCTCGTCGGTGATAATTTTGGGGCCGCCGGTGTAGTCGCCGTGTTCGGCCGTGTCGCTGACGCTGTAGCGCATATAGCTCAGACCGCCCTGGTAAAACAGATCGACGATGAGCTTAAGCTCGTGTAGGCACTCAAAGTAGGCGATTTCCGGCTGGTAGCCTGCTTCCACCAGCGTGTTGAAGCCCGCTTCTACCAGCGCGGCCACGCCGCCGCACAGCACGGCCTGCTCGCCAAACAAATCCGTTTCGGTTTCTTCGGCGAAAGTGGTTTCTAAAACGCCAGCGCGAGTGCAGCCCAGTCCTTTGGCATAGGCTAAAGCGAATGCTTTAGCTTGGCCACTGGCATCTTGCTCCACGGCCAGCAGGGCAGGGGTGCCGACGCCTTCAACGTACACTTCGCGCACGCGGTGGCCGGGGGCTTTGGGGGCAATCATGCTCACGTCCACGTTTTTGGGCGGCACAATCTGGCCAAAGCGAATATTGAAGCCGTGGCCAAACATTAAGGTTTTACCCTCAGTTAGATTGGGTTCGATCGATTCTTTGTAGATGGCGGCCTGCATGGTGTCTGGCACCAGCACCATGATGACGTCTGCTTCGGCGCAGGCTGCGACCGTTTCCATCACTTTCAAGCCATCTGACTCGGCCTTGGCCCAGGATTTGCTGCCTTCATACAGCCCCACGCGCACGTCAGCCCCGGAGTCCCGCAGGTTAAGCGAGTGTGCATGTCCCTGGCTGCCATAGCCCAGCACAGCGATCTTCTTGCCATCCAGCAGACTGAGGTCTGCATCTTTGTCGTAGTAAATGTTTGCCAAAATTTTTGCTCCTTCGTTGACTAATTACCTAATTACCCAGTTACGCAATTACAGATGTGTAAGCGGGTAATTAAGTAATTGAGTAATTAATGATGTCCATTTTGCCGGGCGGGAACGGCCGTATCCGTCCCTTCCCCTGCTTGATCGTTCTCACCGCGCGTCATCGCCACACGGCCCGTGCGCACCATCTCTTGAATGCCAAAGTTTTGCAGCAGCTTGATGAGCGAATCGACCTGCTCTTCTTTGCCTACAATTTGAATGATGAGCGATTCCATGTTGACGTCCACAATGCTAGCGCGATAAATGTCTACCAGCTGCATCACCTCAGCACGCGTCTGACTGCTGGCCTTCACCTTGATCAGCGCCAGCTCGCGCTTGATCGACGGTTTGTGCGTGACATCCTCAATGCGGGTGACGTTGATCAGCTTGTCGAGCTGCGTGGTAATCTGGCGCATGTCCCGGTCAGTGCCGTACGCCACAAAGGTCATGCGGCTGATACCGGGCGTTTCGCTGTGGCCCACGGCCAGACTCTCGATATTAAAGTTGCGGCGGCGGAACAAGCCAGCCACCCGGTTTAGGACGCCCGGCTTGTCTTCCATCCAGGCATTGATTGTGTGTCGTTTCATCCCATTTTCAGTCATTTTGTTTTCCTTACTGCGCGGTTTGTTGGTATCGCAGTTGGGTGAGGCAGGTGGAAAGATTGCCACTTCATTGGGCAAGCGTTCTAGCCACCTGCCTCGCCCCTACTCATCGCTTTTTACTGTTCACTCTCTTTATAAATGGCTGCTGACGGGCGGCGAATCATGTCTGCGTTGCTCTTGCCGGGCGTTACCATTGGGTAAACGTTGGTAAACTCTTCTACCTGAAAGTCCAGCAGGAAGGGGCCGTCATACGCCTGGGCTTCTTTGATTGCCTCTGGGGCTTCATCTTTACTGGTGACCGCGCGCGCCGGAATGCCGTAGGCCTCGGCGATCTTCACGAAATCGGGATTGAACAGCGGCGTGCCCGCATGACGCTTGTTGTAGAAAACGTCCTGCCACTGGCGTACCATGCCCAAATAGCCATTGTTGATGATGGCAATTTTAATGGGCAGCTTTTCTTGCACGACGGTGGACAGCTCGACCATCGTCATTTGAAAACCGCCGTCACCAGCCACTACCCAGACCTCTTCTTCGGGCAGGCCCATCTGCGCGCCGATGGCCGCGGGCAGGGCATAGCCCATCGTGCCCAGGCCGCCGGAAGTGAGCAGGCTGCGCCGCTTGGTGTGATGATAATATTGCGCCTCCCACATCTGGTGCTGGCCTACATCAGTCACAACGGTGGCGTCGCCTTCATTGGTGGCGTGCCAAAGGGCGCGCATGACGTATGGGGCGATCAGCTCGTCGGTTTCCTGGGCCAAAATGTCGCGGTCGCTGCTGTCGGCTTTCCACTCGGCAATTTGCTC
>JBHIWP010000480.1:0-3853 GCA_041987425.1 Promineifilaceae bacterium (SeqCode)
CTTCATTTACACGAAGATCATGATGAGACAGTTTATGTTCTGGAGGGAGAGCTGCTACTGTATATTGACGGGGTGGAGCAACGTGCTGGACCGGGTGACTGCATTTGTATTCCAAGAGGCAAGCCGCATGCCTTCCTCGTCACCTCTGAAATGGAGCGCTCGTTGTGGGTGGTCACGCCCGGCGGTGCAATGGAGAAGTTCTACCGCCAGGCCGGAGATGTTGCGTTGAGCCAAACGCTACCTCCGACAACTATCGACTTTGCTCGCATCCGTGCCGCTGGCGAAGCAACGGGCGCTATGAAGGTTCTCGGCCCCTCGCCGTTCCAGGCGGCTTCCAGCGGCTAACAATACTGCATCTATCTACAAAACAGCTCTGTCTATAACGGTGCTGGCGGCTTCAAGGAATAAGTCGCCAGCATATGAGGTGCGCCTCATGCCATGCTTTACGAGGGCGGGTGCACCTCTACCTTTCATCTCATCCTGCTGTGTCTTATCCGGCTACGGGCTTGCGCGCCCATGCTCCGATGAATGGCGGCAGCACCAGTACGGCGTTCTTAGCTACTGTTTCGTCGCGCATCCGGGACGCCAGCGTATCTATCTGCACATCCTCAGCGGTTGCCACGCCCACTTTTAGCATCAAGGGCAACAGCGTGCGGGTGAGCTGCTCGATCCAGGCATAAGCCTGGGAGTCAGGGCCGTGCTCTACTCTGGCTAGTTGGAGCATTTGTGGGGCAGGCAATCCTGCCTCCTGAAAGATGGACGGCAATCTCAACCCTGTGCGAAGCTCAATGCCAGCCCGAGCAAAGGTCTGGTTGAGGCGCTGACCGGCCCTCCAAAACTCGTCGCACATCGGCTGTGCGACGATGCTCTCCATATCTAACTCCTGAAACGCAACAATGCCTCCCGGCTTGACCCAGTGCAGCAATTGGCGCAAGACGGCAGCCGGTTTTGGGAAGTACATCAGCACCAAACGTCCGATGAGGGCGTCGACTGGCTGGTCAAGCGTCAATGTGTCGAAGTCGCCGGCTATGAACTCCACATTGGACAGCTGGGCGTTCTGGGCACGCTGTTGGGCGATGGCAATGGCTTCGGGGGACCGGTCCACACCGATGACGGCTCCCTCTGGACCGACTAACCTTCTGGCAAGGAAAGAAACATCGCCCGCGCCACAACCAATATCTAAAATACGCATGCCGCTACTGATGCCCGCCAAGCGCAGCACGTGCTCGGTCAGATCGCCGATGAATTTTCCCTGGGAAATGAGCCGATCTAATTCCTGTTGAGTATGACCCAAAATATAGTCGCTGCTATTGACATAACTATTTTCCATCGCGCTTCTCCTGTGTAAAGGGACCACGACGAATTGGACAAGCCGTCCAACGTCGGCTGCAAGCCATTATGAATACAGCGCTACGACAATTGTTATATAGCGCTTTTTGCAGTATAAATCTGGAAGTCTTAACAAATATCTACAGAGCTTGAGGCATAAGCTTTACCTCATCGGTTTATACGGCATATTTGCCTGATAAACCCGCTAGAGCAATCAAAAACGCGCACGGAAAGTATACAAAAAACAGTCGCAACTTCAAACTAAAATGAGCCTGAAAGATTTGAGTTTGCTTGATACAGTTGGGGAGAAGTTCTGCCGCGCTGTGGGTGTGCGCAGTCCACGGAATGAGCTAGCCGAATGACGAAATCAGATGAAGAAGCGGCGTTAATTACGGCCGTTACCACCGCCATCAAAAACTCGCGCAAGTACGGCGACACCAGTGAAGCCACCATTCGCCAGCTAGCCGAAGAAGCCGCACGACAGCACAAGAAGCCCAAGGCGGCCATTAAAGCCGTGCGCGCCCGTCTGCACAGCATTATGGCCCCCTACCTGGGCGATCCAGACTATACGGCCGTCTCCCAACAGCTCACCCAGGCATTTGCCAACAACGACAACGAGCGCATCGCCCAGCTCTGCCTGCAAAGCCTGGAGGCCCACCTTTCCACCCGCGAACGCCTGCCCATCATGGCCGACTTCTATGCCCAAATTTTTGCCGTCACGGGGCAGCCACACTCCATTTTGGACATCGCCTGTGCCCTGAATCCATTGGCGCTGCGCTGGATGTTCCCGGAGTTTAGTAAGCAGTATTCAGTGAGCGGTGAGCAGTTGCGGTTTTATGCGTATGATATTCATGAGCCGCGCATACAGTTTATTAACCATTACTTCCAGTTGGAAGGGCTGGAACCGCTGGCGCGGGTGCAGGATGTGGCGATGAACTTTCCCCAGGAGCCGGCGGACGTGGCTCTGTTCCTCAAAGAGATGCCGCGCTTTACGCGAAATTATGGCGATTTGGGACGGCCGTTGCTGCAGGCGCTCAACGTACGCTGGCTGGTGCTCTCCTACCCCAGCATCAGCACCCACGGCGGCCGTAACCTCACCAGCCGCTACCGTGACTTCATGCATCAGCTCATCGATGGCCTGGACTGGCCCATCACCGAATTGTTATTCGAGGGTGAGTTAGTCTTTGTAATTGAAAAAGGGGACGCAGAGACCCGTGAGCTTCCTTGAGATCTAGAAGTTTTCAGAAACAGGATCATTATTGGTTCAGTTCTTATTGAAGTAGGACGCTGATTAACGCAGATAGACGCTGATCTTTACCTGTAATCTGCGTTATCGGCGTTCATCAGCGTCCCATTAGAACTGTAGTCTATCCTTCTTAATCGGCCAGATCTGCGGCGATTTCCAGCTTCCCTTCTTCAACAGCCTTCGTCGGCCGTACGCGATGATGCTTGGGCAAGGTAACCGTATCGGCCACAACCTGTTTGGTGTCTTTGACGTTGAGCTGCTCAAACAAGAACTCAAACTGCTCCTGCAGCGCCTGGCCAATGTGCGTCTGCGCCTCCGCAGGCATGTCCCACCACAGCTGCTTCAGCGGTCCAAAGGCCCGCTTGCGCTCCTTGTAAAAGAATTGGTCCTCTGTTTGGTCCCCCTGCTTGTGGTTGGTGCGGATGTGGTCGTAGGCGGCTTCCACCATGTCTGCTGGCGCGTGGTCGTAAATGATATTCTGGAAGCCCGTAGCCAGGTGTATCTCCACCGTGCCAACCTCGGGAAACTTGTTGAATGCGCTGGGCGGCAGCGTTGAAGCGCCATGCTGCACGGCTCCACCCAATCCGTAATCGTCCCGTGCGGCCGTACTGAGGTCGCGCAGCGTGTCAAAGTCAACGTTTACCTGGGCCAGCGAGCCGTCTGGCAGCACCACACCGCCGTGGCTGGTCCCTGTCTGCACCGATATTTTAGAAATGCCGGTTTGCTCGCCCAGTTCGCGCTGGTAGCCCTGCATGAAGGCGTGCAGTTCTTCCACCGTTGAATTTTTGTGGCCAACCTCACCAATCTCGCCACCAAGCGAGATCGTTACGTTCTTCGGCTCAAGTTCGCGCGCATAGCGGGTGAGCTCGGCACAAAGCGTGTAGTTGAGGCGCTGCTGCTCGTCCAGCGTGGAGTAGTCCAGGTCCACCAGGGTAGAGGTGTCGATGTCGATGTTGTAAAAACCGGCGGCAATCGCCTCTTTCATCAGATCCTTAACGGCCTGGATCTCTTTGTCGGGGTCTGCCTTGTAGCCGCTGGCCGACACCTGGAAGTGGTCTCCTTGAATAAAGAGCGGGCCGCGAAAATCTTCTTTGATGGCCGCACCGATGAGCGAGCTGACGTATTCATACGGCCGTTGCCCCGTGTAGCCAATCTCAGAGCGGGCAATCTCTAGCAGAATAGCGCCCGCATTATATTTATTTGCCGCGCGAAAAATAGCCCGGCTGGTGTTGTAGTTCATGCCGCGTACGTTGATGGCTGGGACCGTGAAGTTGTGCG
>JBHIWP010000481.1:0-3841 GCA_041987425.1 Promineifilaceae bacterium (SeqCode)
TTTCATTTGAAAATCAAAAATTTTATAAAACAGCCGATGTCATAAACGGCAGCGATCCGAAATATGTCGATTGCGATTATGCCGCTCAAACCCGCCCTGAAAGATTGCCAGCTGCGCCAGCGTTTGCTGCTCTGATTGGGTGAGCAGCTGCCAGGAATAATCGAACACGGCCCGGAGGCTGCGGTGGCGCTGGGGTAAATCGATAGCGCTGGCCCCCAGGCTGTCTAGATTGTGGCGCAGCTCGGCCAAGATTTCTGGGCAAGAGAGCAGCCGGACCCAGGCGGCAGCCAGCTCAATTGCCAGCGGCAGCCCATCCAGCAGCTGGCAAATTTCGGCAACGGCCGTTGCCGACCAGTCGCCCGTTTCCCCCAGCACAAAGCGCGATTCCACCTGCTGCGCCCGCTGCACAAACAGCGTCATTGCCGGGCTCAAAGCAGTTTCTTCGGTTGAGCCAGCGACTGGATTGCTGGGCAGGCCGCTTAGCGTCAGGACGTGCTCCTCGGCCAGGCTAAGCCGCTCACGCGAGGTGACCAGCAGGTTGAGCGACGGCGCCTGCTGCAGCAAGGCCAAAATAAGCGCGCGGCCGGGCTGCATAAGATGTTCTAAATTGTCCAGCACCAGCAGCATTTTTTTGTCTTTCAGGTAGCTTAGCAGCTGCACCTGCGGCTCTGCCGACCCCGCAAATGTATAGCCAATGGCTTCGGCAACGGCCGTCACCAGCGGGTTAAATGCAGATGATTCCACAGCGGCCACGCCCGACAGCGGCACGAAGAAAATGCCGTGCATAAACGGCCCCAGGTGGGCCGTTGCCGCCAGCCAGGCTGCCTCCAGCGCCAGCCGCGTTTTGCCCATACCACCCGGCCCCACAATGGTGTGTAGCCGCTGGGCCGGGTTCGCCAGCCCGGCAGAAAGCTGGGCCAGCTCCTCGGCGCGGCCGACCAGATTTTGCTCGCGGGGCGGCAGGTGATACGGCCGTTCCGCCGCCGCTCCTTGAATTTGTTCGGCTAAAGCGGCCGTTTCTGGCAAGGGCTCTACCCCCAGTTCGTCTTCCAGCGTCTGGCAGAAGTCTCGGTAGGCGGCCAGCGCCGCATTGCGTTCGCCCAGGTGAGCCAGAGCGCGCATAAGCTGCTGCTGAGCCGGTTCACGCCAGGGTTCGATGGCTAACTGCTGCCGGGCAAAGTCGGCCGCCTGCTCATATTCACCGCGCCGCTCGTGAAACTGCGCCAGTTCGTCCAGCGCCGCCAGCGCCATCTCCTGAAGCTGCTGCCGGTACCCCAGCAGCCACTCTTCAAAAGCGCTGCTGTCTTCCAAAAAGAAGCCGTCCAAAAATGGACCCTGGTAGTGGGAGACGGCCGTTTCTGCCCGCGCCATGCAGGCGGCACAGGCGCTATCTCGCACGCCGCGATGCTGCTGGCAACCGGCCAGCCCTTCCTGAAATTGCACAACATCAACGGTGTGGCGGCTTGCCGGGTTGAACTGGGTTGATTCGCGGGAGGTGAGAAGAAAAGAAGGCTGAGCTTTGGCGTCCTTAATTGCCCGGCGCAGGCGGCTAAGCGTCTGGCGCAGGTTGGTGCGGGCGGCATCATCTGGCATATCGGGGAAGAGCAGGCCAATGAGCATCTCGCGTCGGTGCGGGCGGCTGGCTTCCATTGCCAGGAAGATGAGCAGGGCCTCAATTCGCTTGGCGCGCGACTCGGAAATGGTTTCACCGTCAATCGCCGCCTGAAAGCCGCCAAAAAAGTTAAGGGTGAGGTGCATGGATTTGACTCGTTAAATGAAATGTGACTGCATTTTGGTTACTTATCACGTTTCACGCGTCGCTGAAAATTTTCCCGTGAATTCCCCTCTTCAGCGAATTGCGGTTTGGGATTGAGGCATTTTAGCTGATGCCGGGGATTGTGTCACGCTTGTGTCACGGAACGGCCGTATCCTACCAATCAGTTGAGGTTTAGCGCAGGAAATTGGCAGGTAAAGGACAAAATCATGTTTTCAGTGACCGCAGTTCAAACGCAAAAATTACAAAGTTGGGCCAACAAAACCATGGCGCGCTTCACCCAAAAAGCCGAGGCGCTGCCCACGCTAAACCAGGCTACTGCTGGCCGCGCCATTGCCGACACTCAATATGTAGGCGTTCAACAGGTTTCCTTGAGCCAGATTAAAGGCACAGCTAGCGAAGCCCGCAGCCGCGACTTTGACGCCAACTTTCGCCTGACCAACAGCCACAGCCGCAGCCGTTTGGAAGGTGTGCGCAACGCTCGCCGACAGCTGGCTTCATTGCCTCCCATTTCTCTGGTGGCCGTAGGCGACACTTACTACGTACAGGATGGCCACCATCGCGTATCTGTATTTCGGGATTGTGAACAGACGAGCATTAAAGCTCACGTAACCGTTCTGCAACTCCAATAAATCTTACAAATTTTAGGTGAGGGCGTCGTCTTCCATGCCAATTGCCATCAGATAGCCGCGAGCACGTTCTGTAAGCGGATATTGGTTGACGAGCTTCCAGAAGTCTGGTCCGTGGTTGGCCTCTTCCAGATGAGCCAGTTCGTGCATAAGCACATAGGTAAGCACCCAATCGGGCATGGTCGCCAGCCTGTGGCTCAGGCGAATGGTGCCCAATGTGGGGGTACAGCTGCCGAATCGTTTGTTTTGATTGGTGACGTAGCGAATAGATTGCCAGCGCAGACGGCCGTCAAAAAAGTCCTTGTTCAGCTTTTGGGCCATCTGCTCCAACTCTTCGTCCGTGGGGGCAGAACTGCGGCGGCGGTTTTGCAATCGCCGCTGCAGTTTCTCAATAATAGGAGCCAGCTCAGCGTCCTTCATGCGGGCAGGTGCGCGCACTACCAGCACTCCCTGCTGTAATTCTGCACTGACTGTTTTGCGTCGTTTTGGGCTCCGTATGATCTTTACGGGCCATTCGATACTTTTCTCGTTTGTCTTTGCCATAGGGAAAGTATATCTCAACTAACAGACCCGATGGCAAACCATCTTTACTTGTATCTTGCAGGTAAATTGAACCGCCGGTACCGAGCCAGCACAACGGCCGAATAAAGCCCGTAGGCGATGAGGCCCAAAGCCACAAAGCCCAGCAGCCAGGGACCGTAGGGCTGTGCAGCCAAAGCTTGCAACGCTTTGCTCACTCCACCCGCCTGCTGCGGATTTGCCTGCATTGCGGCACGAACCAAAAACACGCCAATAATGCCAAAAATAATTGCCCTTGCAGCGATACCAATCCGCCCGGCACGGATACCCCATTCCACCGCTGTTGGGCTCATTTCGCCCACTCTCAGCTTACGACGGAATTTTGTTTGGTAGGCTTTGTACAGGTGATAAATACCGACTCCCATAATCACCACACCAACAATGCCAACAAGCCAAATGCCATACGGCTGCTGCATAATCGTCGCGGTCCAGTCGGCCGCCTGGTTCCCCCCGCTGCGGGCCGTAAACAGTATGCGGATAGCGGAGTAAGCCAGCACTCCATAGCCAAGCCCGGCAACAACGTAACCCATTCGTTTGACGATACCGCTTAGATCGTCTCCTACATTATCTGGATCGTAGGCTCCCCGAATGACGTACCAGATTGTCAACCCCACCAGGCCAATGCTCACCAGGACAAGCAGAAATTGCCCCAGCGGTTCACTGGCAATGGCTGCCAGGGCACCCTGTGCGCCAGTCGTCTGGCCGCCAGCGCCCCAGGCCGCCTGAATGGCCAATATGCCGATGGTGATATAGACAATACCATTTGCCACAAAACCCAGCCGCATCAGTCGAACTAACCAATTTCTTTCTTCATTCATCGTAGACATAGCAGACTCCTCTATATTATTTATATTCACCT
>JBHIWP010000482.1:0-3837 GCA_041987425.1 Promineifilaceae bacterium (SeqCode)
AGAAGGTGCGAAACTAATAGGAAATAGACAATGACTACTCGTCAATTTAAGAAATTAGCCCACTCGTTGTACGAGTGCAAGTATCACATCGTATTCTGTCCAAAATATCGGCACAAAATCCTGCAAAGGAAGTAGCCACGTATCTCAAGGAGCAAATCTACCGATTGTGCAGCCAAAAGGACGGCATCGAAGTATTGGAAGTGAACATTCAAGAAGACCATATCCATCTAGTAGTGTCGTTGCCACCGAAGTATGCAGTATCGGCATTCATCGGCTTCTTGAAAGGAAAACTTGCCTTGCGCACCTTTGACCGATTTTCCCAATTACGGAAACGGTATTGGGGACAGCATCTGTGGTCACGTGGCTATTGTGCTTGCACAATAGGATAGGATGAAGAGCGAATCCGCAAATATGTTAAATGGCAACACAAGAAAGAAAGAGATGTAGATGCCACGCAAGGTAAGTTGTTTGACTAGATAAGCACCATCTCGCCTTCTCGGTGCAATATTTCAAGCCGCCACCTTTGGTGGTGGTAATTGACTTTTGAAAGGCCTTTGAATTCACCAATTTATGTTGTATGACGGCAATTATGCTACTGCAAAACAAAAACGCGGGCAATCCTATCTGCGTTCAAATTTTGTGTGGATGTGTATAAGGACGGTTCGCAAACCATCTCTGCCGTTAATTTTGCCGGTCCAGCACCATTTCGATGATGGGCGGGGAGGTTGGCCAGGGTGGTGCGGACGCGTGGAGTTGCTACCACACCGCCCGCACAAAAGCGACGGGACGACGGTAAATGTTAAGATCACCCTTGGGGGCAATCGTCTGGTTATCGTGGAAGAGGGGGAGTACCGCCGTAAGCGGGAGTAGTTTGTCCATCAACTTAGGGTGAGGTTGCCTGAGCCTTCTGCTTTTTAGGCAAAGAAAAGTAAAAAGTGCTGCCCCGATTCGGTTCAGACTCAATCCAAATTGTACCACCATGTCGCTCTACAACACGGCGGCAAATGGCTAAGCCAATGCCGTTGCCCGGATACTCATCCTGGGAATGCAAGCGGCGAAATATGTCGAAAATTTGGGTAAAGTAGGCCGTATCGATGCCAATGCCATTGTCTTGAACCGCGATGACCCACTGTTGCGCCTTTTCTTGCGCCCGAATATGAATTTGGGGATGTGGCTTGTGGTTATACTTCACTCCGTTACTGATAAGGTTTTGCATGAGCAATATTAGCTGCGTTCGGTTCCCCAAGACCTGGGGCAATGTATCGGCCTGAACGTTCGCCTCAGATTCATCTAGAAGAGGGTTCAGCATGGCGCAAACCTCGTGAAAAACTTCGTTTAGGTCCACTAGCTCAGTTGACTGCGTGGGGGATTCTACTCGGGAATATGCCAGGATGTCCCGAATAAGCGTCTGCATCCGATTTGTGTTTTCTACGGTGATATCGATCCACTCATGGGCCTGCTGATCGAGTTTATCTTGATATTCTTCCTGCAGCAGCTGAACAAATCCGCTGATGTTGCGCAGCGGTGTTTGTAAATCGTGGGAAGCGACGTAGGCAAACTGCTGCAATTCGCGGTTGCTTTGTTCCAGCGCTTCAGTGTAATGTTGCAACTCTTTGTTTGCCAGCTCAATTTCTCTGTTTCGCTGCCGCAGCTCCGCCGTCATCTGTTCGGCTCGGGCTTCGAGCACGTTGTTGAACTGCTGTAGCGTTTCGGCTGCCAATCTTTGCTCGGTAACATCGCGCACGGTTGCCAGGGCTAACGTGCCTTCTGGAGATTGCAGAACGTTTAGCGTTACTTCAGCCGGAAATTCGCTGCCATCACGGCGACGGCCGTATATGTCTGAGCCATTCCCAACGGGCCGAGCGTGCGGATTGCTAAAGAATTCGTTCCGCTGGCCTGGATGGTCTTTCTTAAATCGCTCCGGTAATAACGTTTCAATGGGCTGGTTAATGAGTTCTTCGCGCTCATACTGGAAGAGGTGCTCGGTTTGTTTGTTTACGATGACAATTCGGCCCATTTCATTGACAATGACCAGCGCATTGGGGGCAGATTCTAGTAGCGTTCTGGATTTTTCCTCTTCTTTGGCCAGCTTTTGCAGCATTTTTTCTTTTTCTTCAATGGTAAGTTTTCTTTCCTGAAATTGGCGATGTAAACTGAATCCTTGCTGTAAAATGAGGAGGATAAAGCCCAGGCTGCCCACGGCCCAGCTTATCGTAAAGCCCAGCGTGGGGTCGAACCAGCCCTTGGGTCCGCTAAACTGAAAAATCCAACCAAAAATAATGGTCATTAAAAGGATAAAAGGTAAGAACCACCGCACGACACGGCTCCCTGGAGAATCTGAGCAGAGCAGATTAAGGAAACTTGCTTGGGGACGCAGGGTGAGCAGGCCAGCGGCAAAAATGAGATAGCTAACGGCCGTAATGGGCGACATGCCGGTTTGAGGGCTGTTTTGCAAGGCATAGAGCGGGTTGGCAAAGGTCAGGTACCCAAAAATGACAACCCAGGGAATACTGAGGCTAGACAAGGTCAGAGCTGTTGTTAGCTTCTGTGCTTGCGGGTGTCGTATGGTTGCGCTCAGAAGCGCGCAGCCGCAAATCATGCCGTTTATCGCCGTGTGCGGCGACGGCCGTCCCGGGAAATCTGTTTCCAATTGCTGCACCAGGGTCGGATAGAGCAAAAGTTCCAGACTGGGATTAAGCGAAAACAGGAATTGGGTCAGCGAAAACAGGCTAAAGGAAACGGCCGTACCGGCCAACAGCCAAACTGCGCCCCGCAGCCAAACGCCGGATGAACTGCCGCCTTCCGGCGTTAACTGATTAATTAAAAAGAGTGCGATGCCCAAGGAAAATAGCAAGAATGCCGTCAGGGGGGTTGTTGCTGGCGCCCCGGGTATTAGTTCCCGAAGCATTGGTTGATCAAATTGCCAGCCTGCTAAAACGATCAGCGAAAGCAAAACCACCAGCACGCTGCAAGCCCTGGAGAAAAAACGAGAATCTGTGTTCATCTGTGGGCAGTATAGCAGAAATAAGTGGATTTATGATTTTTATATTGTAGGAGTATTGAACATTTTTGTCGTCAATGACAAAAAGGCATTCGAAGACCAGGCTATGTGAGATACAGCGGTAGCGTTTTGCGGACTACACTATCAATTTTGCGGCGGCATCGCGGAAAGCGCCCCAGTCGTTCCAGATGCCCAGGCTGTCGCGCGCCGTAGCGGGCGCGGCTGGCAAGAGGCCAATCAGGCAGGCAAGAAGGAGCAGGCGGCGCAAGGGGTTATTCCCCGATCAGGTCGAGATAGGCGATCACGTCGTTGTCGGTCGCCAGGAACAGGCCGTCCTGCACCGCCTCGGACTGCGCGGCGGCGATGTCCAGCGCCTTGGTCAGCGGGCCGTAGAACAGCGTTTCCGCCGCGCCGCCTTCGGGGCCGCCATCCAGATGGTAAAGCCGCACCGTCGCGTCGTCATGGGTGGTGCGCATCAGTCCGTCTCGCGCCCGGTGTCGCGCAGCGCTCCATCGAGCAGGCGTTCCGCGCGCGCCGCCTCCAGCGCATCGCGTTGCTTTTCCGCCCTGGTCCGGCCGAACTTCGCGCGGTTGGACGCCGCCTGCCCCTGCGCCGCATCGCGGGCCTTGGCCTTGCGGGCAAGGCGCAGGTTGACGACATCGCCCCTCAGGCGTGCTCGATTCCGCGTTCGGCGCCGAACAAAACCCGTTCCCGGGCACCTTCGATCAGCGCCACCGATCCCTGCACCAGCGACGGCGCGATCGGCACGCCATGATCGGGATGGACCGGATAGCCGGCCATCATCCCGCGCAGCACGCGGCTGGAAATGCCGTGCA
>JBHIWP010000483.1:0-3835 GCA_041987425.1 Promineifilaceae bacterium (SeqCode)
GCGCGGCGTTCTATTGGAACGATCAGTTCGAAAGAAACGAATTCGGCGGCTTGGTTTACGAAACGGTTATCGATGGCGGCGAAGCCGGCCCAAATAAGCGGTTGGGTGTTGCTGCTTGAAACGGCCGTATCAATGAAGCTGCGAATGATTTGCGGATTGATGAGCTGCAGGGCCAGGGTGGCAAAGATTAAGCCGGCCAGCAAATACACTTTGCGGCGCAGCGGATAGAGATACTGGAACATCAAATCCCCATAGCGGCGGATGGGTAACTCCATTTTTCCTCCTCAAGTGGTGGTCAGGCACGGGCCTGACCGACGACAAGCAGGGACGGCCGTATGCCATCCCCAAACCCTAAGGGCTTTGTTCAAACAGGACTAACTAAGGGCACAATCAAACCCTTAAGGTTACTTATTCAGCTGTTCGGCAAAAGTTGCGAAGTTACGAGAATGGCCAGCGGCCAATAGCGGCCGGTGGCTGGCTCGACCAACCGATGGTTACCAGATCTGGTAACCCCAGAAGGGAGCGGCTGCACGACTCTTTGGGGAATTTTGTAACAGAATCATCATGGGAGAATCTCCTTTGTGATGCCAGCACGTTGACACCAGCACTGTTACGGGCTGACGCAAGCGGCCAGCCAAACACACGAACCGCCAGTCTACCACAGCCTAAAGAGGATGCCAAGCGCAATTTATGAGGTGAAAAGACAATCACGAATGGCACGAATAAACGAATGAGATAAATGTTCCCCTTGTTTCATCAGCGATATTCGTCAATTCGTTTTATTCGTGGTTTCGCTTTTATGAACGAAACGGCCGTGCAAAACCCGGCAAACCAAACGATTGGGAGAAAATTCTAAACAAACCAGGCGGCCTGTTGCGGATGCAAGTGGTTTTCTTACTCACGAAACACGATTTAGGAATCACAATTGTGAAATTGGTTTCAGCTCCCACAGCCAGCAAATACGGCCGTCATCCACCCATTCAACTTCCCAGCCCGTGTCACCAAACGTGCGCCGCACGCCGCGCAGCAGCATTTGCAGGCGCTGGCGGTGGGGCGGTAGGCTCTCGTCTGGGCGCTGCCAGCGGCCCAGCTGGGCTAAATTCATTGTGCCTTCGGGCAAGATAATTTGGTCTGCGGCGGTGTCTGGGTGAGAAACGGCCGTTCCCGCCAGTTCCACCTGGGGCTGGGTGATGAGCAGCACGTCACGACGACCGTTTTGTCCCCGCCAACATTCGCATAGCGAGTTGGTCAGCGCGGTGGCATCGTCGGCGTGCACCGGCTCCAGCGCAGGACCTAGCCCCGCTTCCTGCACTGGCCGCAAGGTCATCTTCGCTTCAAGGCGCGGAAAGCGGGCTAAATCGTACAGTAGATGGTGAAGCGCCTGGGGGGAAACGGCCGTAATCCCTTCGTTATCTTCCTGAACGATACCCTCACTTAGCGCCAGTTCGTAAAAGTTGTGCAGCAAAATGCCGCCCGCCGGAACCGGCAGCCGGGCGTTGGCTGCCTTGTCTAGTAGGCAGCCCGGTTCGGCCACATCTCGCTTGGCAGCCCGTTTAGACCCCAGCCAGGCAAAATAGTATCTCACAACGCCTCCACATCTTATTTAACCGCAAAGGACGCAGAGAGCGCAAAGCTTTTTGTTTTCTTTGCGTCCTTTGCGTTCTTCGCGGTGTGTTTATTCTATTGGTGTGCAGCTGATTTCGGCCAGGGCGTCGCCGGTGAAGAGAGGCGCGGCGTAAAGAGCATAATCGCCGCCCGGCTCGTTTTCATCGCGCACAAAGGGGCAGGTGAAGCTGAGCTCCACCGAGCTGCTGGCAATCACCTGGTTGAGCAGCGAATCGGTGAAGGTGCAGGCAGTGCCGGTGCCCAGCACGGCGCTTGTTTCGCACAGGCGCACCACCTGGGCCGCCGCCTCGCCCGCCAGGGAACCGCTTAGCTGCACGGTGCTGCCAGGTGTACAGCGCAGCGCGGGCTCTTCGTCTTCTTCGTTTGCTTCCGGTAAATCTGGCAGCGGAACGGCCGTAAAGCCACAGTTGCGGCGCGGGCCCTGCTCGCTGCTGGCGCACGGCTGCGTTACAAAGCTGCCGGTAGCGGGAATGATTACCTCTTCCGTGCCGCTGTTGCTGGCGTCCCAATCCTCCACAAATTCGCATTGGGGCCGGCTAATCGGCAGGCCCTCGCTGTTGCGCAATCCGCTGGGCTCAAATACGGGATTGCCTGCTTCATCCAGCACCGGATAGCCTTCACACAAAAATTGCTCCATGTTGAAGCGGAAACTGAGCGGAAGTTCAGAAGATTCACCTTCAATCTCCAGGTCGGTAATGTCGATCCACTGGCAGTCCAGCCCTGCGCCATACTCATCTACCCAGCCCGCCTGGATGCCCTGGTTGGTGCAGCTAAAGTCGTGGGTGAGCGGCGCGAGTTCATTGTTGCTCAGGCGACTGGTGCTTTCCACGCAAAACGCCTGCTTGCTGGGCTGGTCGGCCGTGCCTAGCTGGAATTCGCCGTAGTTTTGGAAGTGGAAATGGGCGTGACAGCTATTGTACTCAAACATATTTGTTAACGGATTCTCCGCAACGATGGGGCCAATGTTTAGGGCCGCTGCACCCAGGTTGTGCGCCGTGGCGTCGAACTGAAGCAGCCGACGCCAGCCGGTGCCGTTGACGCAGCCTTCAGCCAGGGCACAGCTATTGGCGGGGAAGTAGCGGTAGATGATGCGATTGTTCAGTAAATCTTCACTCACTACCAGCAAATCGGGCGCATCTTCCGTAATGACCTCACCGATTCGCACCTCGTTGGCTAAATCTTCATCCCAGGGCAGGCGCTCGAAGCGAACGGCCGTTTCCACCACACCCACCGCCGCGTTTAATGCCTGCACGCAGGATAGCGTCGGCAGGGTTGTGCGGTGGCAGCCTGCCGCCCCGCCGCTGTCGGCCGTGCAGGTATAGTCGTAAAAAATGTCGATATTTACTGAATCGTAGCTGTTCGGAGGGAAGCCGCCTTCATTGACGCAGGCGTTGCCGGTGCGCTGCAAAAGCTGGGTTGGATCTGGCGGCAGCATAAATGGCTCCTCCCATACGCCGCCAATCTCAGCCAGGGCAGGTTCGGCTTTGGCCGGTTCATCAAGGCCACTGAGTAGGGTGCTGCTAAAGGTGTAGGCGATGAGGATAAGATCGTGGTTGTTGATGGTCTGGCGTTCTGGCGCGCCGTTTAGCTCGATGTGCCACAATGACTGTGGCGGCAGTGGCAGCTGCCCTTTATCGGCATAGAAAAACGGCCGAAAATGAAGCCGGTTGTAGGTAAGGGCCACCTGCCGCTGGGCCAGCTCCCGCCAAAACGCTTCAGATTCAGCGCTCAACGCCTCCGCCACCGCGTCCCGCATCCCTTCAGGATAGTCATCCAGCAAGATGCCCACCTGGCTGTCCATTGTCAGGCCGAGGAGGGCGCCTTCCTCACCGCCTATGGGCGAGGGCGCGGCGTCGGTGGTGTCCTCAGCATCTTCTTCGGCAACGGCTGGCGTGCTGGTGGGCAGCGTTGTGGCAATATCGGGAGGTGGAAGCGGGTCGTCATCATCGTCCGCTTCCTCTGCATCCGTTGCTTCCGCTGGCTCAGCCGTGCGCGTGGCGTTGGCGGTGCTGGCTTCTTCTTCAATAGGTTGTTGGTCGCAGCCTGCCGCAAGGGTGATGAGGAGCAACAGAATGCCGGTAGCAAAGCGTATGAATTTATTCATGGGGCGTGATTTTACCCACTCTGCCCATGCGCTTCAAAGCTGCTGCGGCTTCCTCATGTACTCTTTATTACCCAATTACCCAATTACTCAGTTACCGCTCCCCAC
>JBHIWP010000484.1:0-3828 GCA_041987425.1 Promineifilaceae bacterium (SeqCode)
GCCAAATCTTCTTCCAGCAGACTGCCCTCTGGAGTATGCTTCTCCATGAGCTCAGTTGCGTCAGCACGCAGCTCCCAGCCAGCCACGCCAGGCGCGGCCGCAATCTGCGACATAACATGGAGAACTGTTAACTCGTCCACATGACTCAGCAGCAACGATAGGTAATTTAGCAGGCGGTTGAGCAGCGACGGGTTGCGGCCACCTTCACACACAAGCACCCGCTTTAGCGTCCGCGGCTTGCCGCGCGCGATAAGGACTGGACATGGCATTTGGGCAATGACTCGCTCCGCCGTCGGCGCCAGAAAGCGCCGGGCCAGCCCATGCTGGGAGCGTTCACCTACAATGAGCAAATCATAGCTTTGTGCCTCTTCCACAATTTCTTCGGCTGGTTTGCCCGTACGGATGCAGCTTTGCGCTTTTAGCTTTGCAGGCAGCAGCGTCTGGGCGCGCGCTATAATTTCCTTGGCCTGTGCCTGATCCCACTCCTGTTTAGCGACGGTCAAAATTGTAAGCGATCCGCCTACCATCTGATAAATGAACCCTCCTAAACGTACGGCCAGGTCTGAGTGAGGGGCTCCTCCGGTTGCAATGAGGATGCGCATGCGGTTGCCTCCTATAAGATAAGCAAGACAATAGGCACCACCAGGATCGTCACCATGAAAATGGCCATGTTGCGATTGTTCCTGGTTATGCTATTGACCAGCTCCAGCATCTTCTCCTGATAAAGTCGAAAGAAGAAAGCCAGTATGATCAACGAAACAATGGTAATACTTAACATTTCTACCAGCACAACTGTAAACGCTGCTGGATTATCGAGCAAAACGGCCGCCAGCAGCGTATCAACAAAGGTCGTAATATTTGCCCCCATAATGTAAGGAATAACATTTTCGCGGCGAACAAACCCTCGTTGGCTCATGGGCACCAGAATACTCAAAGAAACGCTGACAGACATGGAAATCAAGGTAATGCCGGCCCCCAGTAGAAACATCACCCAGGGCTGGTAAATCAGACGAGACATATGCCCCAGCTGGCTTTCTTTTAGGCTCATTTGCGGCAAACAGCGGTCAAACAGACTAAAACTGATGATTATGATGCCGAAGCCCGCTAAAAAGAGCGCCCAGCGCGGCAGAAAAGCGAGGAAAAAGCCCACAATTGGATCAAAAATCAAATCTGTGGCTGACGTTAGCAGGGCCCCAGACTCTAGCTGCAAACTATCCAGCCAACCCCCAACCAGCAGCAGCAGGCCGACGCCCAAACTAACCAGATAAGTGGTGCCCGTGACCGTAAGGGAAAGCAGGCCCATGCTCAGGCTGGTCGCCCGGTTACGACCACGCAGCACGTAGAGGAAGCCAATGAACAAAACAATGAAGCTGGCTCCCAAGCGGCTGCCCGTAATCATAGTAAAGGCTCCCAACTGATCAATCGCCCCGGCATCAAGAAAGGTGAGCGCCACCGCTGCCACCGGAGAACCGCTCATGACAACGTAGGCAAACAGCCAGCCAAAGCCAAGGCTATTCGCAGGGTTTGTTACCCGAAATCCATCACGCACCAGCGGGCCCAAGTCTCGGGAGCCTTCTTTCATCAAGGTAATAGCCAGGATGAATAAAAATAGGCTTACAATAAATAGCGAAAACTTGCCCAGGCGGCGCAGCCAGGTTCGGGTTTTGCTACGAGCAGGCAGCACCTCGGCTAGCTGCTCTTGAACAATCGGTTCGGCCGATTCACTCATTGTCTATCTGTACCTGTTATCCTATTAAACCAAGGCAAATTAAACGAAGATAAAATGACTGGCTTCAATGCTACTGCCCTCCAGAAATTTGTCAATCATTTGCAACTTCAACAGCGCAGCTGCGCCACATCTGCGGATACCACGCATACCAATCGTACACAATATTAGCTGAACCAGGAGGGATTGCATCAGAGAAGGCAACGGGGGAACTTGTATACTGTACTTGATTATTAAAGGGCCAAAGCGTAAACATCAAATCTTTAAGGTGATTACTTCTGCTTTGACCGGGAGAGTAAAAAAAATGAAGATGCTTAAATTCCTTCAACACGCATCGACCTTGGCTTTATTGCTCGCCTTGTCTGCGTGTGGACAGTCTGAGTCAACGGCCGAACCAACCGTTGCTGCGGCAGTCACGCAAACAGCCACGGCCGTTCCTCTACAACCCACTGAAATAGCCACTGTCATCGCAACAGCTACGCCAACGGCAACCGTTGATACAGCTACGCCTGAACCGGAAGACAGCCAGCCCCAGCCTACAGACGGTACCGACACCGATGAGCAGATCATCACCGATGAACCCATTTTTATCGGCGGCGATTTACAATTTGTCGGCTGGTCGCCAGACGGCCGTTACCTGGCCTACTTTGAATACACCGAAGAGCAAGTTGCTGAATCGCCCGTCGAGGGGCTGCGCGGCACCTATCCCGGCACCTTTGTCATTTACGATACGCAAACCGGTGAAAAGTGCACCGACTACCCGTTGAGCGGTCTTTTTGGCTATGAAGGCCCAGGCAGTGGCGATCAATGGCGCTGGCTGCCGGACGGACAGTTATTGATAAATTTGCCCGATGGACTGCTGCAAACAGAAGAGCCGTGTGCGGCCGGTGAAAATATTCCAGCGCGCCTTGATGGCCCCATCACGTCTATTGGGCCCCTCAGCCCCAATGAGCAGTGGCTCGTTCTGGTTGGCACACAATATTGGCTGTATGATCTGACCGCCCAGCAAGCCCACCCCATTGCTGAAGTTCAGCCAGACGCGTTTAATAATGTCGTCTGGTCGCCCGATAGCCAGCACATCAGCATCACGCTGGCGGGTAATTACACCGGGGACCGCTCGCCCATTGGCGGCACGCGCGTGGTGGACGTAGCAACGGGCGAAATCATCGCCCGGCATGACTGGGAACCGGCCAATGCCCTCGACGGCACGTTTGGCGGACCAGTATGGGTCAGTAACGAGGCATTTGTGGTAACGCTTTCGCTGGATCAGGGCCCATTTTTGATGAATCTTGACGGCGAACTGCAGCCCTTACTGCCCCTGCTGTTCGACGAAACGTTTGACCGGGACAATTATTGGCCGCCGCTGGACGTGTATGCGGACGTGGAAAACGGCCGTTACGCCATTCTGCGCGGTAACGAAGGGCAAGAAGCGCCGGCAAAGCTATATACCTTTACACCAGTGGGGGAATCGCTGGAACTATTCGAGCAGGAGTCTTTTGTATATCGCATCTTTCCAGATGGCACTGTAGGCTATGATGGAAACGGCCGTTACTTCACGCGACCCGTATTCGAGACGGACGCTCCTTTTACCGAACAGCCCCCGGCCACAAATCCCTGGCTGCCCGCGCAAACCAACCTGCACGTCGCCGCAAATGGCGGCACCGTCACCATTTTTGATCGCACCGAAGGTGAGTTAACGGCCAGATTGCAGTTTGAGGGATACGAAACCGGCTATATTCTGAACCCCCTCCTATCACCAAACGAGCAGTGGCTGGCCGTTTTCATTAATGAACGACAATTCAGCTTGGGCCGGGCACTATTTGTGATATCCATTCCGGCTAATTAAACTTGTTCGGCTAGATTGGTCCAATCTGCGTGTAAAAGCTTAAGGGGTTATGCCCCCAACTGCTCATTAACAATTTATCCCCTAATAATCTCTGGGAATAGAGGAAGCTGCTGCGGTGTCAGTGCCGCTGAAGGGTCGTCAATGCCAATAAGTTCCTCAGCGGTTATCTCACGAATGGGGTGGCGACAGATTTCTTTCTGATCATCATTCTTAAGTAAATGACCACCACCAGAGGTGGTGGCTTTTCTCCAGGGCA
>JBHIWP010000485.1:0-3824 GCA_041987425.1 Promineifilaceae bacterium (SeqCode)
CGCCAGGGGCACATCAGTGCGCTCGCTTTCACGGCGATGCTTAACCTCAACTTTACCCTCCTTGAGGCCGCGCCCGCCTATGGCAATGCGCCAGGGAACCCCAATGAGGTCCGCATCGTTAAACTTGACGCCCGCGCTCAGCTCCCGATCGTCGTAAAGCACTTCGTATCCTGCCTGGGTGAGGTCAGCATATAAGTTATCTGCCGCTTCGCGTACGTCGTCTCCCTTGCCCAAATGCATTAGATGAATCTGGTAGGGGGCCACGCTCTCTGGCCAGATAATGCCGTAGTCATCGTGATGCAGTTCTACAATAATGGCCATTAGCCGGTCCAGGCCAATGCCATAGGAGCCCATAAAAATGAGCTGGGACTTACTGTTTTCATCCAAATAGGTAGCGTTTGTGGCGGCGCTGTAGCGAGTGCCCAGCTTAAAACAGTGGCCCGCCTCAATGCAGCGGCGGGCTACCAGGCGGCTGCCGTTGGGCGCTTTGTGGCCCGTATCTGCCTGGGCAATATCGGCCATCTGGCTGATAGCGTGATCGCGCGGATAGTTGGCCCCCGTGTAATGGTAGCCATCGTCATTGGCGCCCACTATAAAATTTCCGCCCGCTTCAATGGAAAGGTCGGCCAACACATACACGCCAGGCGATTGCAAATCGGCAGCAACTTCCAGGCCGATAGGGGAGGCGTAGCCAGGGGTAGCGCCAACGGACTTTATTTCTTCCTCAGTCGCCGCGCGCAGCACACCGCCGCCCAGCGCATTGATCATTTTGACTTCGTTAACTTCCAGGTCGCCCCGCACCAGGCCAAAAATGAAACGGCCGTCTTTCTCACGACCAACCGCAGGCGACCACCAGTAAAAGACCGCTTTTAGCGTCTGGCTGGTAGGCACGCCAATGAAGTCAGCTACCTCAGCAATTGTTTTACAATTTGGGGTTTCTACTTTGGTTAGCGGGGCCAGTTCGGCAGGTTTTTCGCCCTCGCGGATGAATTCGGCCGCTTCCACGTTGGCCGCATAGCTGCCATCTTCCGAGGCGATGTAGGTGTCCTCTCCGCCGTCGTGAGGCACCACAAATTCATGAGACGTCTTCCCACCCATGGCCCCGACATCGGCGTTGATGGCCACTGCGGGCGTTCCGGCGCGCTCGAAGATGTTGTAATAAGCCTGGAGCATCTTGGGGTAGAATTCATCCAGCGCTTCTTCGTTGGTGTCCAGGCTGTAGGCATCCTTCATAATAAATTCGCGCAGGCGCATCAGGCCGCCGCGGGCGCGGGGCTCGTCGCGGAACTTTTTGCTGATGTGGTAGACCAGCTTAGGCAAGTCTCTATAGCTTTCAATCTCACGCAGGGCCAGGTCCACCACGACTTCTTCGTGGGTGGCAGAGAGGGCGTATTCGCGTCCACCGCCTGCCTTCACCTTCATAAGCACGTCCATGGTGTCCCAGCGGCCAGTAGCCTGCCAGGTAGCCGCTGGATGAATGTTGGGCATCCACATTTCCTGCCCGCCGATGGCGTCCATTTCTGTTGCTAAAATATTCCATATTTTGCGCAGAACGCGGTAGCCAAAAGGCATAAAGGTATAGAGTCCGGCGCCTAACGGCCGTATAAAGTTGGCCCGTATTAGCAGCTGATGGCTGATCATTTCAGCGTCGGCCGGTGCCTCTCGTAATGTTTTGCCAAATGCTTGTGATAAACGCATACACATTCCTAATAAACCGCAATCTATTGCAAAGGCGCAAAGATTTATCCGCTGCTTTCTTTGCGCTTTTTGCACTCTTTGCAGTGAAATCTTAAGTTGGTGACAGAAAATTTACTAACTGCTCGAAGGCAGCGGTGAAGTATAACAGTCAACAAATGGAGCGTCAAAGCAGTGAAGTTGCCTTAATTCTTCATGATTACAGGAGAAAATATATCCATTTTTAGGAGTAATTCCTTGCCAACTGGACGATATTGTTCTAACATGGTCAGCCGTTGCCTCTCGTGGCAAATTTACAGAGGCATAATTATAAAAGCTGGGCCAATACTTTTTAGCAAGCTGGCCTGGAAATCTTACATGTATAAGGAAGGAAAAAATGGCTTACAGTTTTACAAATTCTAAGGACCGCACCTACTATCTTCATCGTAAAGACACAACATTGAAAAACGGCCGTACCCAGACAATCTACTTCTTTGCTAAAGAAGTTAAAGACGGCGCTTTGGATGCCGTTCCGTCAGGCTACGTGGTTTCCGAAAGCCGCAATGGTTTGCCCGTTTTAAAGAAAGCGGGCTAATTTGGCCGCTTCACTGTAGAAATAAGGAAAGCTCCAACTTTTTGTTGGGGCTTTTTTGTTGCTTGTCTGCCGCTCTCGTGTTATATTTCTTTCTCTAGCCCGCCGCGCGGGCTATCTTTATGTGCAAGCGAAAGCATACCTGGCTTTATGTAATCCATAGTCGAATCGGTAAAGAGTTTTGTAGAAAAACCAGGGCGATTGGGCTGATTTCAGAGCAGGGCGCAATAAGTGAATTAAATTGCGGGATATAGCCGCTGGAGATGGAATTATGTCTGATTTACTGCTAAAAACCTTTGACCAAGTAAACGATTCATTGCCAGAGCTGCATGTTGGTGATGATGTGACCGTCCACGTACGGATTAACGTTGGCGAACGCAATGAACGCTCCCAAATTGTACGTGGCACCGTGATTCGCATGCGCCGCAGCGGCAACAACAGCAACTTTACCGTTCGTCGTGTTGCTTCTAACGGCGTTGGCGTTGAGCGTACCTTTTTGTTAAACTCCCCCCGTATTGAAAAAATTGACGTTCATCGTCATGCCTATGTTCGTCGGGCGCAGCTATATTATCTGCGCGAGCGTACCGGCAAGTCTGCTCGGCTACGAGAAAGGCGAGTCTTTTAGGAAAAGTTTTCTTCCATGCAACGGCCGTTCCACCAACAATTCCTGGTGTTTGCCGCGCGTGGTTTTATAGGTGCCGCCAAACCAGACTCTGATCTGGCACCAAAAACTGGGTGAAAGCATAATCGCTTTCACCCTTTTTTGTTTTCTACCGTTGCGAAGGCAATTGGCAAAGAATCATTGAAAATAGATTTGGCGCTATATCTGTCAATTGCCTGAGTAAACAGCCCAAACGCCTATCGTTTTTCGGCTAAAACGCTTAGCCAATTACAAAACACCACACAATGGAGATGCGCATGAGAGCAACAACATATAAACCGCTGATTGGATGCACCACCTACCGCAAAATTTCTGATCAAACGCCACCGATTGAGGTTTTAGGATTGATGCCCTCGTACCTGGAGGCAGTGGTGGCTGCCGGTGGCGTGCCGGTGATGATTCCGCTGGGGTTGAGCAACGATGACTTACAAACTGTCATACAGCAAATGGACGGTATTTTGCTGCCCGGTGGTGGCGATATTGAGCCGGGCATTTATCAGGGTGGTGGGCATCCGACAGTTGCTGGAATTGATGAAGATAGGGACCGGGTAGAGCTGTTTGTGGCTCGTACGGCCGTTGCCCAACAAAAACCGCTTTTGGCTATTTGCCGCGGCTTGCAGGTGCTAAACGTGGCCCTAGGCGGCTCGCTTTGGGAAGACGTGGAGCTAATGATGCCCGGTGCTATGCATCACGAATATGTGAACAGCGATCCCCGAAACTATTTAGCCCATGAGGTTGCCATTGAACCAGGCTCCTTGTTGGCATCGCGGCTGGGCATGACGACGACGGCCGTCAACAGCCTGCACCATCAGGGTATCCGGCGGCTGGCGGACAATTTGCGGGCAACGGCCGTTGCCCCCGATGGCCTCATTGAAGCGATAGAAGTGGTCGATCATC
>JBHIWP010000486.1:0-3823 GCA_041987425.1 Promineifilaceae bacterium (SeqCode)
GCTGAGAATCTGCGGCAGGGGCTGGGGCTTGTCTACAATGCAGGCGAACAAGTTCTGGGCACCACCACGCCAATGTACGCCATGATTTTGTCGTTGCTCAGCTTTTTGGTGCCCGATCTTGAGCTTTTGGGGCATTGGCTGTCGATTTTGGCCTGGGCGGCGTCCTCCTCCATGTGCCTGCCGCTGCTGTTAATGCTGAAACGGCCGCTGGCTGCAACGATTGCGCCCATTTTGATTGCCATCCAGCCTGCTATCCTCAGAAGCGTGGGCATGGAAACACCCTTTGTGCTGTTTCTGATGTTTCTGTTAGCCTGGAGCTGGCTGGACGGCCGTAAGAAAACGGCCGTTGTTGCTGCGGCAATCTTGCTCATTACCCGGCAAGATAGCGCCTTATGGTTGTTGGTGGTTGGGTTGGCTGTATGGCAGCGAGAAAAGCAGCTGCCCTGGCGTGAGGGACTCGCGGTTGGTGGTCTGACAATGCCCTGGTTTGTCTTTGCTGCCTGGCGCTACGGCTCCATTTTGCCCAACAGCGCTTCCGCCAAAATTGGGCAGACCAGCGCCATGTTGGTGGCGTCCAGTACGCCGTTTTGGCAGCAGTTTGGCCTCCTGCTGGCTGATCGGGCATTGCCTTTTGCGGCCGTTTTGCTAGCGACGGCCATTGTAGCCTGGCTGCTAGAAGCGATCTTGACGCGGCGGTGGACCGGCGGGTGGTTGCTGCTGTGGGTAGTGGGGTATACGGCCGTTTACTCCATGCTTGATGTGGTGAACTTCAACTGGTATTTTGTACCGCCTGTGGCCGTTACGATGCTTCTGTTGGCGATGGGCGTGGAGGCGTTAGTTGACTGGGTTTACCGCATGACTCGCGCAAAGGGGCATCGCTATCAGTGGTTGAGTGCCGTGGCGGGCGTTCTGCTGCTTGTGCCTCTGTTCATCTCTTTTGGCATAGAAGCACGGCGCATGGCTAAACTCCCCGGTGTGCGTATAGATTACTTCCAGATTGGTGAATGGCTGGCTTACAATACGCCAACTGGCGCTTCTGTGGCGACTATTGAGATTGGCGTTATTGGCTACGAATCGGAGCGCCACATTATAGATACCATGGGGCTGGTGAGTCCAGAAATGGCTAATCACCAGGTTGGCTGGCTGGAAACCATTGTGTATGCGTTGGATGCCTATGAGCCTGCCTACCTGGTTGCGTTGCCCGACACCGCCTGGGATGCTGTGGTGCCCCAATGGTGGTTTCAGCAAGCTTACGAACCGGCGCTTATCCTGGATAATGCCACCATTTTCCAGCGGAAAGTGGAAGCCGAGTCAGTCGCTTTTCCCGCAGATATTTCCTGGCAGGGCGGTTTGCACCTTGATGCTTTGCTCCTTTCCACCGCAGAACCGCAAGCGGGCGACTCATTGGATGTCTGGCTTCAGGTTAAGGTCGAGGAGGCTCAGCCAGGTGATTACCAGCCAACGCTTTTCCTGGTAGATGCCCAAAGTCAACGTCACGCCATTACAAAGGATTTTCCCTTTGGCGGTGGCTATCACACCAGCCAATGGCAGCCTGGAGATGAGTTGGAGATTCCACTGCGCCTGACGCTGCCCTCAGATTTGCCCGCTGGGGGCTATCAGCTAGGCATTCTTATGTTTGATCCGGCGCAGGGCGGCGGGCTTCCCCTGACCAGCGCTCCAGAACAGCTTTCGCCCGATATTCGTGTCGGCTGGGTACGCCTGGGAGAGCCGTCAGCGGCTGATTTTGACACGGCCGTTTCCCTACAGCCCAAAATAGCGTGGCAGACCTCGCTTACGCTGGATGTCTTTAATGTTGGACCCGCCAGCAATGGAAACTTGCCGGTCCAACTGGTATGGGAGGTGGGCCATCCCATCACGCGCGATCTCACTACCTTTGTGCATCTGCTGGATGCTGAGGGAAATATTTTGACACAGGTGGATGAACGGCCGTTCCAGGGGCAATGGCCCACAACAGTTTGGCGGGCAAATGAAACTATTTTCCAGCAGCACACCCTGCCACTGCCAGAAGGCGTTGCATTAGAAAATATCCAGATGCGAGTGGGTCTTTACGATGGGGCGGGACGGCTGCCTTTAGCCGACGCCAGCGGTGATTTCTGGCAGTTTCCCATCGATTTAGAGCCAGCTTTGCCCTAGTACAGTCTGGCTCGGAAATTCACGCAAAGTTATTATGTCGAGCTCACCGGACTGTTTAAGTATTGCGCCGCAGGCCAAAACCTGATGCGAACTTCTGGGGCGCAATACTAGCCTGTGGGAACGACTTGGCACTTGCCTAGAAAAGGCGCGGTTGCTGTGGCGGCTGAATATCTTCTGCATCCATTCCCACCACTCTCTTAAAGCGATTGGCCGAGGCTGGAGAGAAGCCAGCATAGTCGTCATTGAAGAAGCTAAAAATGGTGTTAACCTGGGGAAAATGTGGTTGGATCTTCTCATACCATTTTTGCAGCTCGTCTGTTTTGTCTACCATTTCCTTGTCTTTAGTTTTATACTGCCCGTGTCGCCCCAAAAAGCGAAGGTATAGAAAATCGGCCGTGCGAATAATGGTTTTGGGCATGTAAATGTAGTCAGCTGCTGCCCAGCATATATTATAACGCTGCAGTAATTCGGCCGTTTCGCCTACCGCCCAGGAGTCATTGCGAAACTCCACCGCAAACCGTACAGCGGAAGGAAGTTGACTCAGTAGTTGGTTAAGTGCCTCGGCCTGTTGGAAGGCAAAAGCTGGCGAAAACTGGAGCAGAATGCAGCCAAGCTTCTCTTTGAGCAGCACGGCCGTTTCCACAAAAGCGAGCATGTCATCAATCCCTTCCACCAGCTTATCCGTTTCATGGGTGATGGCTTTTGGGGTTTTCAGGCAAAAGGTGAAGGAATCCGGTGTGGTCTGGTACCAGCGCACCAGCGTGTCGGGACGGGGCGTGCCATAAAATGTGCTGTCGATTTCCACCGTGTCAAATATGGTGCTGTAGTGGGCCAGCAAGTTCTTATTGGGCATTCCCGCCGGGTAAAATGGGCCGAACCACGGTTTGTAGCTAAAGCCCATTGTGCCAATATGCCAGGAAGTGGAAGAATTCATAAATCCTCTTTTCTAGGGACAAACGATTGGTCACATAGCTAATCGCCCGTCTGGGCAACGGCCGTTTGCCGTTCCATTATTCGCCCAGGAACAGGCTTATATACCATCTCATAGCGGATATAGACTGCAACCATGAACAGCAAAAGCCCGACCGCCTGATGCGTTAGGGCCAGAAAGATGGGTACGCTGAACCAGATGGTACTTACCCCTAATGCAATTTGCACAGCTACCAGGCCCAGGAAGTACACCACAGCTTTGCGAACTGTGGCGGAATAGCCTGGACGGCGAGTGATAAAGTACAGCCAAACGGCCGTGCCCAGCACCACAAAGGCAAACCAGCGATGCACAAAATGGACTCCCACCGGAGCAGAGATCAGGTTTTGCCACCAGGCATCAAACTGGGCAAAAAGCGTATTTGGAATCCAGCGGCCGCCCATTAATGGCCAGGTGTTGGAAACCCAACCAGCCTTCAGGCCAGCCACGAAGCCGCCATACGTTATCTGAATCACCAAGACAGTCAGAACCATCGCCGATAAAACAGAAGGCAATGTGCTACGGCTCCCTTTACCTTTACTGCCTGCGGGAAAGCCGTGCATATGTCGCAGCGCCGTCCACATGGTGAGCGCCAGCAAGAAGAGGGCCATTAGCAGATGCGCAGTTAGCCGAAAATGATCCACCGCTGGATTTTCTACCAGGCCACTGCTGACCCTGCTGTCCATGGTGCTTGCCATCGGC
>JBHIWP010000487.1:0-3818 GCA_041987425.1 Promineifilaceae bacterium (SeqCode)
TTTGCGGTTAATCATTCATGCAGACGCTGCTAGACGCTTTCTTCAACGCTTTCCAACTGCTGGTTTCTGGCGATCCAGAGCTGTTGGCTATTGTGGGCCTGACGCTGCGGGTGACGGGGCTGGCGCTGCTGTTGGCGCTGCTGCTGGGGCTGCCGGTAGGGGCACTGCTGGGATTAATGGGCCGGTTTCCCGGCGGCGGCTGCGTCATTCCTCTGATCTACACAGGCATGGGCCTGCCGCCGGTGGTGGTAGGTCTTTTTGTTTACCTGTTGCTCAGCAATCAGGGGCCGCTGGGCGAATTAGGCTGGCTGTTTACGCCATCGGCGATGATTATGGCGCAGACGATTATTGCCTGGCCGCTGGTGGTAGGGTTGACGCTTACGGCCGTTCAATCCCTCGATCCCCTGTTGCCCTTACAGTTACGCGCTCTTGGCGCCACGCGCTGGCAGCTGGCGCGGACGATGCTGCTGGAGTCGAAGCTGGGGGTGTTTGCCGCCATTGTGGCCGCGTTTGGCAGCATTATCTCCGAAGTGGGCGCGGTGATCCTGGTGGGCGGCAACATTCGCGGCGAGACGCGGGTGCTCACAACGGCCATCGTGCTGGAAACGCGGCGGGGGCAGTTTGCCCTGGCAATTGCCTTGGGGATTATTTTGCTGCTGCTTTCCTTGCTGGCGAACGTGGCGCTGTACCGCTTGCAGCAGCGGGGAGCGGCGCGATGAACCAGGCAATTTTTGAGCTTTCTGAGGTGCAACAGGTGTACGACGGCCGTACCGTCCTCAATCTGGAACGGCTCACTATTTATCGCGGAGAGATTTTGGCGCTGGTGGGGCCCAGCGGCGCGGGCAAGAGCACGCTGCTGCGGCTGCTCAACTTCTTGGAGCCAGCCAGCCGGGGCAGCATCCGGTTTGATAATCAGTCAGCCACGCCGGAGCTGGATTTGGCGCAGCGGCGGCGGGTGACCACCGTTTTTCAACGGCCGTTGCTGCTCCAGCGCTCGGTGCGGCCAATTTGCGCTATGGGCCAGGGCTGCGCGGCGAACGTTTGCCAGAGGCGGCGGAAGCACAGTGGCTGGAGCGTTTAGGGCTGACCCCTTTGGCGGACCAAACCGCGACCAGGCTGTCCGCCGGGGAAGCACAGCGGGTGGCGCTGGCTCGGGCGCTGGTGACGCGGCCAGAGGTGCTGCTGCTGGACGAACCAACGGCCAACCTGGACCCGGCCAATGTGGGGATCATTGAGGCAATTATTAAGGAAGAAAATGAGCGCAGCGGCATGACGGTGGTGCTGGTGACGCACAATGTCTTCCAGGCGCGGCGGCTGGCGCACCGCACGGCGCTGCTGTGGGCGGGCGAGCTGGTGGAAGTGACGGAGACGGAGCGATTTTTTACTGCGCCGGGACGAGAGGAAACGACCGCATTCGTCCGCGGCGACACGGTTTATTAGGGCACGGAAAATGGATTTACGCGACTGCACGATACGGCGTTCCGACTCCTGACTGGTGAACGGGCGTGCCAATTGTTAATTGTTAATTGTTAATGGTTATTGGAGGAACGGTCGCTCGTCTTGTTAAATTGTGGGGAAACGGCCGTCTTATGTGGGAAAAGTAGGCGGCACGTCCAGAGGCCGGCCACAGCCGAGTAAGGTTTCGCGTTGGCCGAAGACCGCGCCCAAGCAGGGGGTATAATCAAAATACAAATTAGAAGATTAAACTTTGTTTAAATAGTTTAGGAGATAGCATCCGACGACCCATCCTATTTCTATGAGCAAAGCCTAATCATGAGCAAGTTATTATGGAGAACAGAGTAGAATCGCCAATTGATTTAAACTTATATCGTCAGCGTGTAAACGTGCATAAAAACGAAAAGTGGAAATGGAGTTGGGAATTATGGGATCCAATTATCAATAGGCTTTTTGCAGACAGCTTAGCTGTAACTAATATACGTTGTCCTGTCTGTGCGAAAAAAGCATTATACGCTTTTTATTTAGCGTCACATCTCAAAAAATCATTGGATCCTGTAATCTTTATTGGAGAGCGGAGGTTTGGTTGTAGCTTATGCCAAATCCAATTACGGGATTATGGTGAAACCCCAGTCTGGCTTGAGGAGTCGCAAGTTTACTGGGCCAGCAGGATAGGAAAAAAGAGAGCGGAGCAGAGGCTAGGTAGAAAGTTAAATGGCCCAATTATACTGGAGGACGATTAAAGTGAATATCTAATTTTCTTCCCCGCTGCAGTGGGGTCCTCCAGACATTGCGGTCGGTGTCCTCGCTGTGCCCCTTCCCTTCTGGTTACAGGTTGGTGGGGCTGAGACGACAACCAATTAGAGTAAATTGCGAATGGGCTGAATTGTTGAAGGTGAACGGCCGTACCCGCTTGATGGTGGATACGGCCGTTCTCTTTTCGCTTGTCAGGTTGGCTGGGAAACGGCCGAAATAATTGTGAATGGTGAACGGTTAATTGTGAATTGTTAGTGGGGGGAACGGCCGTTCACCTTGTCACCTCGTCACCCATTACCCACGTTCACGACACACCGTCACCCCAAAAGCAAACCGTGTATAATCGAGCCATCTACTAACTTCCAAAAGTGAGAGTGACAAATGAATAGCGCAAGTCGGAACAGGTGGAGGGTGCTGCTGGTGGGACTGTTTTTGCTGCTGGGCGTATGGCTGTTTGGTGGGGATACGGCCGTTCAAGCCCAGGATGCGCCAACGAATAACTCGGCTACGCCACCGCCGGGCCAAAATCCCGTTGAAGTGTATGTTGATCTTTATGGCCTCAACATCTTCTCGATTGATGAGCAGAATGAGACGTTTGAAATTGAGGCGTTTATTTACGCCGACTGGTTCGACGACCGCCTGGCCTTTGATCCGGCTGCGGCGGGAACGGAGACAAAGGTTTTTCAGGGGGAAACGGCCGTAGAAATGCTCAAAACCGAGGTGTGGTGGCCGGACCTTGAAGTGGTAGACGTGCGCGGCCCGCGCCAGCGGCTGCACACCACCCTCACCATCGACTACGATGGCTTTGTCACCTACACGGAGCGCTTCCACGCCAATATCTGGCAGCCGTTCTTCTTTGAGGAGTTCCCCTTCGACGCCCACACCATCAGCTTCACCGTCGCCCCCTTCTTTTACACCAGCGAACAGGTTACGTTTCTGGGACCAGAAGATTTTTTGGAGGAAGGTGAACGGGTGGAGCGCACAGATTTGGCCTGGGAAACCAACGAATGGAGCATCAACAGCGTGGAAAGCGTGGTGGACCGTGGAGAAGAATTTGCGTTCTCCACCACAACCATGTTTATCGAAATCAGTCGCTTGCCACAGTTTTACATCAGCAACGTCATCTTGCCGCTCTTCTTGATTGTGGCTATCTCCTGGGCCGTGTTTTGGATGGACTTTGGCAACATGCACCTGGCCGACCGGCTCAGCGTTTCCTTCACCAGCGTGCTGACCGTAGTAGCTTTTGATTTTGTCACGGCCGACAACCTGCCGTTGCTCTCTTACCAGACGGTGCTGGATGTGGTGCTGACTTTTAGCTACGTCATTTTGTCGCTTTCGGTGTTGGAAAATGTTTTGGCCTATCTGAATTTCCGCAAAGATGGCAATGAGGTTCAGCGTCTGGATCAAATCGCCCGCTGGCTGTTTCCGGTAGTGTATTACGTAGGCTGCGGGCTTATTTTGCTGTTCTTTTAAACGAGGGTTAAATTAGTGAAAAGTGGTCTAGTCACCTGACACAAATCAGATGAAGTAAGGCACATCTCTAATGGAGATGGGCAAATTATTAATTAAGCACCTTTCCAACATATCAAAACCAATCCGGAAGACAC
>JBHIWP010000488.1:0-3811 GCA_041987425.1 Promineifilaceae bacterium (SeqCode)
GCACCCAGCGGCAGCTAGAAATCCTGGACCGCATTGCCCATAACGGCGGGCCTGAGCCTGCGGACAGGCAAATTTTGCTGGACGTGGGGTTTACGATGACGGAGACATCCTTATGCGGTCTGGGGCAAACGGCCGCATCGGCCATCGTAAGTGCGATCAGGCTATGGCCGGAGCTGGTGGAATAGATGCGTGTGCGAGTGGCAAGTTGCAGACGGGTTTTGAGCATAGTGGAAGGGTAGCTAGTGGTGAGTAACGGCAGTGAAGCAGGCATCGTTAAAGGGCGCGGCGTGCAGCCCAGCCGGTATATTTCGGTGGGGGTGGGTGCGCCGCGGCCGGTGGAGGGGCAGGTGGTGGAGGAAGCCCAGGTCTGCATTTCTGTCAATGGCGATGAGCTGGCCACGTTTATGGCCACGCCGCGCGATTTGGAGTGGCTGGCGCTGGGCTTTTTGGCCAACGAGGGCATTATCCACAGCGCGGCGGAGGTGCGCCATCTGCACCTCTCTAAAAACGGCACCTGCGCCGACGTCTGGCTGCACGATACGAAGTTCGAAAAGCCGCGCAAATTTGTTATTACGGCGGGCTGCGGCGGTGGGGTAACGTTTGATGATTTATCGGCCCAGCACGAGCCGCTGGTGTCGGATTTGACGGCCACGCCGGAGCAGTTAGCGGCGCTGATGCGGCAGATGCATCTGGGCGCCGAGCTGTACCAACAGGCCAGGGGGATTCATACGGCCGTTCTCTCAACGCCTACCGAAATCTTGCTGCAGGTAGAAGATATTGGCCGCCACAACTGCCTGGACAAGCTGCGCGGCGCGGCAATGCTGGAGGGATTGGGAACCGAGGGCAATATTTTGTTGAGCAGCGGCCGTATTTCCAGCGAGATGATCAACAAGGCGCGGCGACTGGGCACGCCCATCGTTTGCTCGCGCACCTCGCCCACCAGCCTCTCCGTGGCCCTGGCCGAAGCGTGGCACATCACCATCGTCGCTTACCTGCGCCAGGACCGGATGCGGATTTATACACACCCTGAGCGGGTTTTGGTAAGCGGTAATCAGTGAGCAGTAATCAGTAAGCAGTCTACGGTAAACGGTATGGGATCAAAAGGTATTAATTCACCTTACGTTGTAGCCTTTATCGCCGGGTTGGTGATGGGCTTTGGTTTAACCTTGATAGAGCCTTTAGAGGAGTGGATGGGACCGTTGGGAGAATACGGTTTGTTTTTGTTTTTACCGGTAATGATAGGCACTTTTATGGTTATCGAGTTAATTTTAAAGCAGTTTTTTGGTTTTCGAGGCTTTGTTTTGAAGGGTGACAATGGTTCTGGACGACCGATTTTTTCCTACTTAATCTTTTTTATGGGCCTTTTTATGTCATTTGCCGCAATGATCCTTATCAATATGCTGCTGGGTGCGCCCGTGTCAAGTTAAAGGAGAGCTATGAGCAAGCATGTTACGTTAACGATTAATGGAAAAGAAGTCACGGTGCCACAAGGCACAACGATTTTAGATGCGGCGGCGCAGCTTGGGATTGAGATTCCGGTGATTTGCTACCACCCACACCTGACGGCCAATGGGCTGTGCCGCATTTGCTCGGTAGATGGGGGGCAGCGAGTGCAGCTGGCCGCCTGCGTCACCCAGTGCGCCGAGGGCATGGAGATTGTTACCGACTCTGAAGACGTGGTGCGGGGACGGCGCACTATTCTAGAAATGCTGGCCTCTACTGTCAATGTAGATGAGTCGCCAGAAATTCTGGACCTGCTGGACAGCTACGACGCCGATCCGCTGCGCTTTGGCGACGCAGAGCCGCGCACCGCGCCAATTTACGACGACAATCCGTTTTACATTCGTGATTACAACCAGTGCATCAACTGCTGGCGTTGCGTGCAGGTGTGCGCCGATGATGCCCAGTTTGCCTTTGCCCTGAGCTTCGACGGCCGTGGCTACGACACCCAAATTGGCACCTTCAACGGCAACGGCATGATGGATACCACCTGCGTTTTTTGCGGCCAGTGCGTGGGCGTTTGCCCCACTGGCGCGCTCAAGCCCAAACGGCAGGCGCTGCTGGAACAGGGCGTCGATCCCGACTCCATTTTTGACCAGACGCGGCGCAAGCGGAAGCCCAAGAAGGACAGAAGTTGAGCAACGTGGTGGACACGGCCGTACAGTTCAGCTTGTGGCCCCAAATCCTTGGCGCACACGGCCGTATTGTTCAGGCATTGCCCCCCACCACGCAGCAGGCAATGATGGCCCTTGTGGAGTCGTACGAAGTTGAGCCTCGCGATGTTTTCCACTTTATTTACGTTGTAGAAAATTTTGATGCGTCTGCACTTTCTACAGCGCATTATCAAAAAAGAGATCCCTTTGATCACCCTCACATCGTCGATGCTTTTTTGACTGAATCAGAAGCCAACGGCTTTTTGCAGAAAAATCACGACGGTACACTGCGAATCACAGAAAAGGGTGTGAAGGTGCGGCAGAAGCGCTGGAACATTTTAAATGCGGCTCTGGCTGACCTGGCCTTGCTGCCCGAAGCGACGTTAACGCAGCTAAATGGGATGCTGGCGAGAGTGGTGGCAGAAACGGCCGTTGCCACCACAAAAGAGGCTGCCTGGGCATTTCATACCCGGCGGCAGCATGGGCTGCGCCCTCCGGTTGAGCCACTATCCCCGCTGGCCCAATTCATTGAACTGCGCATGGACCTGGGCGCGTTCCGCGATGACGCGCATCTGGCAAGCTGGCGCGAGCAGCACGCCGTTTCGCCCCACGCCTGGGAGATTCTGGGCGAGCTCTGGCAAGGTGGAACGACATTACTCGACGCGTTACTTTCCAAGTTAAACCGACGGGGCTTTTCTCAAGAGGAAACGGCCGTTGCTCTGGACGAATTAGTTGGAGCAGGCTGGGTTAAGCAAAAACAGCAAGCCTTTCAGTTGACGTCAGAAGGGCATGCCGTGCGCCAAGACGCTGAAGAAACGACAAACAATATTTTCTATGCGCCCTGGTCGGTCTTGTCATCTTCTGAGTTAGAAAACATGCAGACGCTTCTGGATACATTTTAAGCATGCGCTAGTTTTGTCTGGAGAAGATTTCAAAAGTCTTCGTAGCAATTTGTATATCACCTGAGAGAGACAAAACTTTTGAAATCTAAGCTGCATAACACGAGTTTAGAATTAATGACGCAAAACAGTATTACCCGACACCTGGCGATCTACCAGGCACAGTTCAAGATCTGGACGGCCGTTCAGGTGCAGTACCGCGTGGCTATGATTATCTGGCTCATCGGTATCATTCTTGAGCCAATTGTGTACCTGGTGGTGTGGTCCAACGTAGCCGCGGCCAGCGGCGGCAGCGTAGGCGGCTACGACAGGGCCGGATTTGCCGCTTATTTTATTGCGGCGATGGTGGTGAATCACCTCACCTTTTGCTGGCACATGTGGGAGTACGACTACATCATTCGTCAGGGGCAGCTATCTGCCCGGCTGCTGCGCCCCATGCACCCCATTCACGCCGATATGGCCGAAAATATGAGCTACAAGGTGATCACTTCTGTGGTGGTTATTCCCACGACCGTCGTTTTGATTCTGATCTTCAGGCCAGCCTGGCAGCCGCAGTCCGGGCAGTTACTGGCCTTTGTGCCTGCTCTGGTGATGGCCTTTCTCATCCAGTTTTTTATGGGGTGGACGCTGGCGATGGCGGCTTTTTGGACGACGCGGATTTCGGCGATCAACCGCATTTACTTTTTAGGCAAGCTGTTTTTAGCCGGTCAGCTGTCGCCGTTGTCCCTGCTGCCGGAGTGGCTGCAAACGGCCGCAACC
>JBHIWP010000489.1:0-3807 GCA_041987425.1 Promineifilaceae bacterium (SeqCode)
TATTTTCATTTTCCTTTAGCGAATATGCCTTTGTTAAATCCAAGTAACTGGTAAGGTCCGAGTTAATTTGATTTACAGGAGTTCCATCCAAAACAAAGTGTGCCTCTTGGCCGTTGTCAAATCCTATCATTGATACTCTGACTGCCGCACCATCCAAAATCCAAGGTCTGTCAGACCACGCCATGAAAATATTTCCAGTTTCTTGAATTCGGTCCAATACAGCTCGATTTGAACCTCCACGAATCGAATTAGTGGCCAATAAGCCAGCACGTTTTGACACATTTTTGGAGATTTGACTCCTGCTTTTCTCAAACCAATAACAAACTAAATCTGCGGAACCAGGAACCCGACCTCTATAAAGCCTAAATAGATCATCTAGATATTGATCACCAAGTTCGTCACGCATACGATAACCCCTTCCTAAAAACGGCGGATTACCGATAATTACGTCGGCGGCAGGCCATTCGGGATCAACAGGACGGCGGTTTTCGTCATAAGCCAGAATGGCATCCATGCGCTTGATGTTGCGCAACGGCCGTAAAATCGGGTCGGCAATCTCGCCAAAGCCATTTTCGGCGCGCCACTGCAGGTAGCCAATCCACACCGTCACCTGGGCCAGCTCGTGGGCATAGGGGTTGATCTCGATGCCGTACACCTGCTCCGGGTTTACCGTCAGCTCGATGGGCGGCAGCTCCCAGCGGGCGGCAAAAGCAATCACCTCTTTTTGCAGGCTCAGGAGCTGGCGCAGGCCCACATACAAAAAGTTGCCAGAGCCGCAGGCGGGGTCCAGCAGGCGCAGGGCGGCCAGCTCGGCGGCAAAGTCCCGCAGCAGGTGGTGCACCTTTTGCCGGGTGGCCGGGTCGTTCAGCGCCAGCGTCAGCAAATTGGTGGCCCGCTGGCGCACGTCGTCCCACCTGCGCCGCAGCGGGGCCATCAGCACCGGCTCCACAATGAGCATAATGTCGTCTTCGCTAGTGTAGTGCGCCCCAAGCTGGGCCCGCTTGTCCTCGTCAATCACCCGCTCGAACAGCGTGCCAAAGATGGAGGGGTCCACCTGTGCCCAATCCTGTTCGGCCGCCTGAAGCAGCAGCCTGCCCAGGTCGTGGGGAATGTGGGGCACAAAGTCATCGTCGAACAGCGTGCCGTTGAAGTGGCGAATGCGCCACATGCCAAAGGTGCCGCCGTGGCGCATCTTGTCGAACAGCTCCTTGAGCACCGGGCGCAGCTCGGCGTAGTTGCCGCCGCGGGACCGCACCACCTTGGTAAAGAGGTCGTCGGGCAGCAGGCCCATGTCCTCGGCAAAGAGGGCAAAGAGCAGGCGCACCAGGAAGTGGGCCAGCTGTTCGTTGCTGTAGGCTGTGTCGCCGTCGCCGTCGCTCAGCACGTCGCGGTGCTTTTTCATCTCGTTCGCCACAGCCAGCAGCGAATCGGCCGTGGCCTTGGTGATGTTTTGCCGCGTGCGGGCCGGCTGAAAGCGCTCCGGCTCAAAAAAGGCCCAGGCCAGCTTTTCTACGCCGTCGCCGCTCAGAATGTCGTCGAAGGTGATGACGTGCTGCTGGATGGGGTAGTTGTTGAAGTTGGTGTGAATGACGATAGTGTGAATGTCGCTGGTGATGAGCAGCGGCGGATTTTCTAAGGCTTCGCGGTAAAGCTGAAGCTGCTGGTAGGCTTTGTCCAGGTCCTTGTGCGGCCCCTTGTATTCCCAGATGAACTTGCCGCGGAAGAAGACGTCGGCAAAGCCTTTGGCGCCGTCTGGCTTGGCCGTTTGCGTCTCAAAGGAGAAGCTGTCTCCGGCGGGGTCGTAGGCCAGGGGCGTCTGGTGGCCCACAAGCTGGCATATATCGTTGAAGTGTGATTGGGAAACGGCCGTTTCCTTCTGCTGAATCTGTGACCATTTGGCAACGAACTCTTTGGGGGATAGTTTGGGCATAGCGTTTTTGTTTGTGGTTTATGGGTTGGTGTTTTACGGCCGTAGGGCTGAAATTGATATTTGGAACACAGATGACGCGGATGGCACGGATAGTCACAGATTTTTTTTGGCCTGATCAGTGCATATCCGTTTTATCCGTGTTATTCGCGTTCTATTGCTATCATTTGGCGGCTACTCACTTCTCAAGCGTAAGCGGGTCGCCCCGACGCGGAGACATCATAACAAAACAAAAGGCACAGAACAATACCAGGAATTTTCACCCGGTTACCGCTCCGATCTGGACGCAGGCAGGCGCGCCAGCAGCCGCTCGATGCGGCAGCGGTTGTAGCGCTGCAGCAGCACTGGATAGCCATTGAACACAATATTGCTCAGGGAAAGGCCGATTGCCCAGTCGGTCCAGCCAATGTGGGCTGCGTAGATGGCCGAGGCCAGCCCCAGCAGAAAACAAACCAGGTGGCTTTGTTCGCCAGTGCGGTTTGTTGATAAGTCCATAGTAATTGCTCCTTACAATGTTCAGGTAATGAGATGAGTCGGCAAATGGTCTACGCGATTCAAATAACGCAGTTCAACGTTGTTATCACCAAAGTCCAGGCGAGTTATGGACGTGTTATCAGCATGAAGCCAAAGCTGGCTCTCACCTTCACTGCTGCTCATAGAGGCAAAGCCAAGCAGCGTGCGCAGTACCGCCACAAAAAAGCCGCCATGCGTGAAGATGGCAATTCTGTCCGTAGGTTTGTGACGATGTCTCAGCTCTTTTAGAAATGTTTTGGCGCGCTGCATTATTTGGTCAACCGGCTCATACGGCCGATTCCACCAACCCCCTTCTCCCACCGATTCTGGCAAAATGAGATGCGGATAATGTGCGCTAAAGTAATCTCGATTGGGGCCGGGCAAGCCAACCCGTTCATCGGTTTCTAAATTGTGCTCAAAGATGCCGCCAAACTCGTGGATAATGTCCCAGGCCACCAGCGGCAGACCGATTTGTTTTGCCACAGGGCTCCCGGTGGCAACGGCGCGCAGCATAAGACTGGTATAGAGATGCGTAAAGTGGTAACCCTGACGGTTGTGCCGATCCCTCTCTGGGGAGTTATCGCTGCCCCAATGCTGAGCAATATGGCTGGCTAAACAGCGAGCCTGCTGCTGGCCTACTTCGGTTAAGGGCGGATCCGCCAGACGGCCGTTGCTGCTGCCCGTCTGCGCCCACACGACATTGTTTTCCGATTGTGCGTGTCGAATAATATAAAGCTGCATGGCCTGATTTTAATCTGCTGCCAGCGCCTGCGCCAGCAGCAGGCTCAGGCTGACCAGGTTCGGCGGCTTGGGCAGCCAGCCAGCCAGGCCCAGCTTGCGCAACGCTTCCAGCTCCCCGCCCACCGGGTGCCCGGTAAGCAGCACCACAGGAATGCGCAGGTTGTGCTGTTTCATGGCGTGCAGCAGGGCAATGCCGCCCATGTCTGGCATCACGGCGTCGGTCAGCACCAAATTAATGTCGTCCGCCTGAGCCGCCAGCACGGCCAGCGCTTCACGGCCGTTTGTCGCTTGCAGCACCTCATATTGCAAATAGCGCAGGCTGCTCAGCAGCGCCTGTCGCGTCGTCGGATCATCTTCCACCAGCAGAATGGTCTGTCCCTGCCCCATCTTCAAGGCTGTCTCATCAAAGGGAACGGCCGTTGCCTCTCCCACATCCAGGGCAGGAAAGTAAAGGGTAAAAATCGTTCCCTGCCCCAGCTGGCTGGTCACATCAATATAGCCATCGTGCTGCTTGACGATGCCGTATACCTGCGCCAGCCCCAGGCCCGTGCCGCGCCCCGCCTCCTTGGTGGTGAAAAACGGCTCAAAAATCTGAGGCAGCACGTCCGGGGCAATGCCGCTGCCGC
>JBHIWP010000490.1:0-3782 GCA_041987425.1 Promineifilaceae bacterium (SeqCode)
TTTCTGGCATGGGTGGCTTGGCAGCCCGCTGCCTGACCTTTTGGTTCACCTGCCCCCGCGCTCGCAGGTACTCCGGCAGGAGCTGCCAGAGAAATGTGTATAGCTCGCCGGGCGCATGGCGCATCACCCAAATGAGGTAGCGAGAAATTGGCTTCATATTGTCGGCAAAAGGATGAATATGCTCCACTTTGTTGAAGAAGTAGCGCACGAAGAGGGAACCTGAGGGCAACTCAATATAATCTGGCGCGTCGGGCAGGCGTGGGTCTTCAAAATTTTTGAAGGCGTTAGCTGGCTCGTATTGGCAGCCGTGCTCCAGATAAAAGAGCTCTGGCTCATACAAAAATGCCGGGGGGTAGGCCAGCCGTTCGTGCAAATAATCCAGGCTCAGTGAATCTGGCATGTCGTCGAACAGGGGCAGCAGCGCCTGATCATCGCCGGGAACGGCCGTTGCCCGCCACTCGTCATACGCCTGCTGCAAGAGCTGCTGCATCCGCAGCTGCACGTCTGGCCAATATAGCTCAATGTCGTGGTTTCCCTTCATCAGCACAAGCTGATTGCCCTGCTGGGCCACAAACCAGGCAAGCGCCTGAAAAAACACGGGATGCCCTTCGGCAATGCGGGTCACCTTCCACACAATCTCCGGCGAAGAGGTGCCCAGACCAAACTCACGGTCATTTTTGCGCAGCTCCTCGTACGTGCGTACACCCTTCACCGCAAACAGCTCATCTCCTTCTCTGGGTAATGAAACCACCTGCAAAAAGTCGAAGATATCGCCGTTGATCACCAGCTTCCAGGGAATATTATGGTATTCAACGGCCGTTTCTCGGCGGCTTAACTGCACGTGATGGGCAACAAACTGGGCAAATGGCACATCTTGGAAAAAATCTTCATTGCGGTGAATCAGCCCATCTTCTGGATTACGCCCTTCGCTCAGGTGAAAATCGCTAACGAAAAGATAGTTGAACTGCTGCGCCATAAAACCCTCCAAACTATTAAATTGAACGTTCAAGGACTGATCGTAAGGAAATACGAATGGTTTATCAAGTAACGTACGGTGTCGGTACGGCCGTTGCCGCTAAGAAAGAGATCTGCCAGCGTCGGGAAAGTATAGCACAACCGTACCTTGGCTGTGAAAACAGCCTTCGCTACAATGGCTTTGTCTTATCTTAAAGAACGTAAACTGTAAAAGCCAAAAAGCTTTTGTAAAAATAGTCAAGCTCAATTTTGGCTTTTGCTTGAGCAAAACAGAAGAATTTAAGCCTTCTAATTCGAAGCTCTTTCTCTGTTTTGCAAATCCCAAATCTCCTGTAAAGGAATCAAAAGAGGTCTACTTGTGAAAAATATTATTGTAACGGGTGGGGCAGGCTTCATTGGCGCCAACTTTGTTCTCCACATGCTGAAAAAATACGACAATTACAACATCATCGTCTACGACAAGCTAACGTATGCGGGAAACCTGGACAACCTGCTGGAAGTGGCCGATGATCCGCGCTACAGCTTCGTGCAGGGCGACATTTGTGACGCTGAAATGGTAGAAGCCACCATCCAAAAATATGATGCCGACACAATTGTTAACTTTGCTGCCGAAACCCACGTTGATCGCTCCATCATGGACCCGGATGCGTTTATTCAGACCGGCGTCTATGGCACGTACGTTTTGCTAGAAGCGGCCAAGAAGCACGGACTGCGCTACCACCAAATCTCCACCGATGAGGTCTATGGGCACATACCCGAGGGCTATTCCAGCGTGGAAACAGATAAGCTAGACCCCCGCAGCCCATATGCAGCCAGCAAGGCCAGCGGCGACCTGCTGGTGAATGCCTATTTTGTCACCTACGGACTGCCAGTGACCATTACGCGCGGCTCCAACAACATCGGCCCCTTCCAATACCCGGAAAAAGTGGTGCCGCTATTTGCCACCAACGCCATTGACGAAGAGGCGCTGCCTCTGTATGGAGACGGCCGTCAGATGCGTGAATATCAGTACGTTGTAGACCACTGTGAGGCGATTGACCTGGTGCTGCACAAGGGCGTGCTGGGCGAAGCGTACAACATTGGCACGGGCGAAGAGATGGAAAACGTGCAGATGGTAGAGATATTGTTGGAGACGCTCAAGCGGCCCAAAGACCTTATTCAGCACGTAAAAGATCGCGAAGGACACGACCGCCGCTACAGCCTGAACATCGACAAGATCAAGGCGCTGGGCTGGCGGCCCAGACACACCTCCGCAGAAGCCGTGGCCAAGACGGCCGTCTGGTACCGCGAAAATGAATGGTGGTGGCGCAAAATTAAGTCCGGTGAGTTCAAAGAGTATTATGAACGGCAATATGGTCATCGCTGGCAAAAGTGAACCCTGAAAACGTGACGCGTGAGTTCATCACGCATCACGCACCAAAATAGGATTATTACTTTCTAAGTAGCCGTCCAACGCAGCAATGGTCCTGTGCTATACTTACGCGCGTACTGCTTTTTGACTGATCTATTAACCCACCCTTCGCTCACGCTTTTCTCTACTCCCGTGCGAAGGGTTTTATTATGAGAAATCGTATGCGCAAACTGTTTGTCCTTGTCTTGAGCCTTGTCTTATTAACGTTGAGTGCCTGCCAAAATGATGCCCCAGAACCGCCGGTTCCCCCGGTGTCTACGCCTACCTCGCCTGCGGTCAATACGGCCGTGCCCACCGACAACACACCCCTGCCCGATCCCGTGGTTAGCGAAGAAGCGGCGCCAACCGAAACGGCCGTTACTGACGCTGCACCAACCGATGCGTCGCCCGCAGCTACGGCTACGGCCGTTACAGAAAGCGCCGTCAGTAGCATCAGCCTACAACCAGTTGTCAATGGCCTCATTCAGCCGCTCTACGTCACCCACGCCTTCGACGACCGGCTGTTCATTTTGGAACAGGCCGGAACCATTCGCATCGTCCAGAACGGCGAGCTGCTTCCGACACCCTTTCTTGATATTCAGGACCCGGTCGGTTCCAACAGCAACGAACAAGGGCTGCTGGGCCTGGCCTTTCACCCTAACTATCAGCAAAATGGCTATTTCTTCCTGAACTATACCGATGTGAACGGCGACACCAACATCGCCCGCTACCAGGTTAGCAGCGATCCCAACGTGGCCGATCCCGCCAGCGAGCAAATATTGCTGCAAATTCCTCAGCCCTTTGCCAACCACAACGGCGGCATGGTTGCCTTTGGCCCGGATGGCTACCTGTACGTAGGCATGGGCGATGGCGGCAGCCAGGGCGATCCCGAAGGCAACGGCCAAAATCCAGGCACGCTTTTGGGCAGTATCCTGCGGCTGGACGTAGACAGCGCCGACGGCACCTACGCCATCCCCGATGACAATCCATTTGTGGATGATGCCAATGCCCGGCCAGAAGTGTGGGCTTATGGCTTCCGCAATCCCTGGCGCTTTAGTTTCGACCGGCTGAATGGCGACCTGTTTATTGCCGACGTCGGCCAAAATGCCTGGGAAGAGGTGAGTTGGCAGGCAGGCGGTACGCCTGGCGGCCAAAATTTTGGCTGGAATCCGATGGAAGGCAACCATTGCTACACGTCTAATTGCAATCCGGCCGACTTTGTCCCCGCCATTTTTGAATATGATCATAGCCAGGGCTGTTCGATTAGTGGGGGATATGTTTACCGGGGCCAACAGTTTGCCAGCCTGACCGGCAACTATTTTGTCGGTGATTTTTGCAGCGGCACCATTTGGGGTGTTTTTCAGCAGCCAGACGGCACCTGGCAATCTACTATTGTTCACCAGAGCGGCCTGCCTCT
>JBHIWP010000491.1:0-3764 GCA_041987425.1 Promineifilaceae bacterium (SeqCode)
AACGGCGACGTAGGGATTCGCGTGCACAGCACCATTGTGCTGCGCCACGTGCAGTGGGAGCCGCAGCAGGAGAATGAAGGCACACGGCCGTTCCTGGCCATCGATCAGGCTGCCCTGGATGACGTGCTAGAAGAGCTGCACGAGCTGGTTGGCATGGAAAACATCAAGCAAGAGATCAACACCCTGATCAACTTCCTGAAGGTGCAGAAGCTGCGCCGTGCCCACGGCCTGGCGCAAATGCCGCTGAGTCTGCACATGGTGCTGGCTGGCCCGCCCGGCACCGGCAAAACAACCGTCGCCCGCCTGATCGGCCGTATTTACAGGGCGCTGGGCTTTCTGTATAGCGGCCACCTCGTTGAGACAGACCGCGCGGGTCTGGTCGCGCCCTTCGTGGGCCAAACCGCTCTCAAAGTGGACGAAATGGTAGAAAAGGCGCTGGGCGGCATTCTTTTTATTGATGAGGCGTATGCCCTTATGCCGCGCGGCGGGCAAAACGGCCAGGACTTTGGCCTGGAAGCGATTGAGACCTTGCTTAAGCGCATGGAAGATCACCGGGGCCAACTGGCGGTGATCATCGCGGGCTATGGCGATGAACTGCACCGTTTTCTGGAAGCCAATCCTGGCGTCCGGTCTCGCTTTAACCGCTACTTTTACTTTGAGCATTACAAGCCGCAGGAGCTGGCAGGCATTTTCGCGGCGTTATGCGCCGCGCATCAGCTTGTGCTCACGCCGGAAGCTTGCAGTGCGCTGCTAAGCCATTTAACGGCCGTTTACCACGCAAGAACGCGCGTCTTTGGCAACGGCCGTTACGTGCGCAATCTCTTGGAGAAAAGCATCGAGCGACAGGCCAACCGCATTGTCAACCTCCAGCCCATGACCAGCGAGATTCTCTGCACGCTCACCGAAGCAGATATTCCCCCAGAGCCGCGGATGGAGGACTCAAATGGTTAATTGTAAATGGCTAATGGTTAACGGTTACTAGAGGGACGGCGTTTGCAGCTAATTATGCCCTTCGGTACTAATATTCTTGACAATCCCGCTCTCTCATTTAGAATGGCTAAAGAGAAGACCGACCCAAGCCTCACTACAAAACAACTTCCTTCGTATCCTTTGTATTGGAAGCCAACAGCACAATTGTACAAATAACGTATCGCAGCAGTACTTAACTGTCCTGCTTGCCTGTCTCCTTACTGTTTTTAATCTGTCAATAATTGTTTGGCGGAACACTTATCCCTGGAGGGAAAAATGGTTAAGAAGAATTTTTCACGCTATTTGCCAATTTTATTTCTGCTATTTCTAGTAGAAGCTGGCCTCATTATTGGTTCTCATTCATTTGCAGCGGCAACATCATCCCCTTTGCCCGATGAATGTACCGATCTGCCTGATGACGGTAAGGGCCTCGACCGCTGTATTCATGCGGCTCATGGGCACGACCACTCCCAGCAGCTTGATGATTTTGAGCCAACCCATAATCTGGAAGCCGTCAACGCTATCGAGTCTTGCGTGGGCGGCCTGGCAGACGGCACGTATCCTTGCAGCAACGTTGATCTCCTGTCCCTTATGCCTCTGTCCAGCATCGGCGGCGGGCAAGGCAACGACATTTGGGGCTGGACAGATCCGCAGACGGGCAAGGAATATGCCCTGATGGGACGCACGAACGGCACTTCTTTTGTAGACATCAGCGATCCCGAAAACCCCGTCTACCTGGGCAATCTGCCAACCGCTACATCCTCATCCACCTGGCGCGACATTAAAGTGTATCAGAATCACGCTTACATCGTGGCCGATTCGGCTGGCTCGCACGGGATGCAGGTCTTTGACCTTACCCAACTGCGCAATGTGGCTTCGCCCCCGGTGACCTTTGCTGAAACCGCCCACTATAGCAGTTTTGGCAGCGCCCATAACATTGCTATCAATGAGGACAGCGGCTACGCATACGCGGTAGGCATTAGCTTTGGGGGCACAAGCTGCTCTGGCGGCCTGCACATGATTAATATTCAGAATCCAGCCAGCCCTAGCTTTGCCGGTTGCTACAGCGACGATGGCTACACACACGACACTCAGTGCGTGAACTACATTGGCCCAGATGCCGATTACCAGGGATCCGAATTATGCTTTAGTGCCAATGAGGATACCGTTACCATCGTGGATGTGAGCAATAAGAGCAACCTGGTACAGCTTGCCCGGGTTGGCTACAACGGCTCAGAATATACCCACCAGGGCTGGTTGACGGAAGATCAGCGGTATTACCTGCTAGATGATGAGCTGGACGAAAGCAACAATGGGCACAATACCCATACCTACATTTGGGACATGCTCGATGTCGACAACCCTGTGTTAATCGGCACGTACGCTTCTACGACGCCAAATATTGACCACAATCTGTATGTAAAGGGTAATTTTGTTTATCAGGCAAATTACCGGGCCGGGCTGCGAATTTTGGATTTAGCCAATGTCAGCGCTGGCAGCCTGACAGAAGTTGCTTACTTTGACGTATATCCAGCCAACAATAATGCTAATTTCAACGGTGCCTGGAGCAGCTATCCTTACTTTGACAGCGGCGTTGTCATCGTGAGCGGCATTGAGCAAGGTCTGTTTGTTTTGCAGCCGAACCTGGGGCCGCCTCTGCCCACGCCAACCCCACCGCCACCTACGCCAACGGCAACGCCGCTGCCCGGCAACGTCGTTTTCTTTGACGACTTTGAAAGCTCTCAAGGCTGGACGACCAATCCTAGCGGCACCGACACCGCCACGACCGGGCAATGGGAGCGGGCCAATCCTCAAGAAACTTCCTCCGGCGGTACCATCCTGCAATTGGGAACAACGGTGAGCGGCAGCTTCGACCTGGTGACGGCCGGAGCAGCGGGCAGCAGCGCCGGTACAAACGACATCGACAATGGCGTCACATCAATGCGTTCACCAAACATTGTGTTACCAAACACCAGCAACATTGCCCTGACGTTCTGGCATTATTTGGGCCTGCTGAGCAACGCCAATACCAGCGATTATCTGCGGGTGACGGTTGTGGGCAGCAGCAGTAGCCAGGTAGTGTATGAAGAGTTTGGTAACGGCACGGCGCGTTCGGCCGTTTGGACTGAAACAACGGTTGGTTTGGGCAGCTTTGCCGGTGACACGGTTTATATTTTGGTAGAAGCGGCTGACGGCGGATCGGGCAGCCTGGTAGAAGCGGGCATTGACGACGTATCGATTACGGCCGATACGGCTTCGCCCACCAACACGCCGCCACCGCCAACAGCTACGCCGACGAATACGGCCGTTCCGCCCACGCCCACGAACACCCCCATCCCACCAACGGCAACAAATACACCTATTCCGCCAACGGCAACAAATACGCCTATCCCGCCAACAGCCACCAACACCCCTATTCCCCCCACCCCCGGCGGGGACGTCTTCTTCGACAATTTTGAAAGCAACCAGGGCTGGGTGACTAATCCCAACGGCACAGATACAGCGTCAACTGGCTTATGGGAGCGAGCCGATCCTGACACCACCACGCGCGCTGGCGGTACATACCAGGAAGGCAACACCGTAAGCGGCAGCTTTGATCTGGTAACCGGCGGCTCCAGCGGCGGCAGCATTGGTGCCAACGATATTGACGACGGAACAACTTCTATCCGCTCACCAGCCATCAGCCTGCCCAGCGGCGGCAACCTGACCCTGTCGTTCAATTACTACATGTCTCACCTGAGTAACAGCTCCAGCAGCGACTTCTTACGAGTCACCATTGTGGGCAATACGTCTTC
>JBHIWP010000492.1:0-3745 GCA_041987425.1 Promineifilaceae bacterium (SeqCode)
CGCGTGGGCAAAACCTCGCTGCTCAATAATTTGGGGCGGTTGCTGCCGAGCAGCATCGTGCCCCTGTTTGTCGATTTGCAGGGTCCGGCGTCGCGGGCCCAAGACGAGGCGGGCTTTTTATATAACGTGGCTCGCAGCATGGTGCAGTCGGCCAAACGCCAGCGCAGCCTGACGCTGCCGCCGCTTAGCCGAGAGCAGCTGCAAGACGATCCGTTTACTCGCTTTGATGAGTGGCTGGATGACGTAGAGTCTGCACTTGGCGGACATCTTGGGGCGCAGACTGCCCTGCTGATGCTGGACGAGTTTGAAGCGTTGGAGCGCGTGCTGGCGCTGAATCGCTTTGATGAAGAGATTGTATTGGGAATGCTGCGCCATCTCATTCAGCATCGACCCAAGTTTAAGGTGCTGCTCTCCGGCTCGCATACGCTGGCGGAATTTTCTCGCTGGTCTAGCTACCTGATCAACGTGCAGGTGGTGCACATCGGTTATTTGCATTCAGACGAGGCGCGGCAGCTGGTGGAGGCGCCGGTGCAGGGGTTTGCGCTGCGCTACGATGCGGCGGCCAGCCAGCGGGTGCTGGACCTGACGCGCGGGCATCCCTTTTTGGTGCAGCTGCTGTGTGCGGAAATCGTCGCCTTGAAAAACGAACAGCCTCCGGCGCAAAGGCGGTTGGCTACGGTGGCGGATGTGGAAACGGCCGTTCCCGAAGCACTCATTCACGGCAGCTTCTTCTTTGCCGATATGCGGCATAATCAGGCGGATGCGGTGGGGGGGCAGGTACTCAGCTTCCTGGCTAAAGCCGGGGTGGGGGAGGCAGCTTCGCGTAGCGAACTGGAAAGAGCAGTGGCGGCGGAAACGGCTTTGCTGAGCCAGGCCATTAACCATCTCCAGCAGCGGGAAATCATCGAGCCAAATGGCGACGGCCTGCGCTTCCAAATTGAGCTGGTGCGCCGCTGGTTTGCGGCGCAGGGTGATTGACTTGTGGCTACATGAGGCTACAATTTAATTTGTGAACTTTGGATTGTGAATTGTGAATTTTTAATGGGGTTGCGATGGCAAAAAAAATTGGGGTGCGAGAGTTGAAGAATAACGCTTCGAAGATTGTGCGCGCCGTGCGTGAAGAGGGGGCGGAGTACGTGGTGACGGTGCATGGCGAGCCGGTGGCGGTGTTACGGCCGTTGGCCGAAGAACAACCGCATAAATACGATGATGCTCAGGTGGAGCGTCTCATGAATGAATTAAATGATATGGTTACTCGTGTTTCAAAGGCCTGGCGGTCTTCGCTTTCTGCTGTAGAGGCGGTTGAAGAACAGAGGCGTGATTTATGACAGTTGTTATAGATGCTTCTGTGTACGTTGCTATGTTGAAGCGGGAAGAGCCAAACCACCTGTCAAGCCACAAATGGTATAGTGAGATTCTAGCAAGCGGCACGCCTTTGGCAGCACCCTTGCCGTTCCTGGCAGAAGTAGCTGGGGCAGTTAGCCGATCAACCGGCGATGCAGAGCTTGCTCAAGATGTCATTGCGCAGGTGAAAGCACTAGACGTAATCGAACTTATTCCAGTCAATGAAATTTTAGGCGTTCGTGCGGCCGAGATTGCGGCAAAGTATCGTTTGCGAGGCTGTGATTCACTTTACGTAGCTTTAGCCGAACAGCTAAAAGCAGAGCTGGTTTCTCTAGATCAGGAGCAGCTAGAGCGGGGAACGGCCGTTGTTCCCACGCGCCAGCCGTAATTTTTTAGAAACGGCCGCTTTTGATGTACCATTCTTGCTAGACGATTTCAAAACCCACTACAGTCTAGGAGAATCCCATTGAGCAAGTTACACTCCGCATTTGATTGGCATGAAGTCGCCCTGCTGGCGCTGTCCTCACGCATTTTGGACGAATTGGAAGAAAACGAACTGACACCACAAGGACTAGTCACCTACCAATTTTCGGCACGTGGTCATGAACTGGGCCAGCTGCTCATTAGCCAACTGCTTGACCGGCCGCACGATGCCGCCAGCGCCTACTATCGGTCACGGCCGTTTATGCTGGGCTGTGGTTTAACCCTGGTGGAGGCCGTGGCTTCTGACATGGCCCGGACCGGTGGCCTGAGCGGTGGGCGCGACGTAGGCGTCGTGTTTAATTTGCCCCGGCGCAAGCGTGCTCTGGTGCTGCCCATGGCCGGAGACGTGGGCTCGCAGTTCACGCCAGCAGTAGGTTGGGCGCAGGCGATTGAATATCATAAAAAGGCGCTAAAAACGGCCGATGTCGAAGATAGTATCTCGGTTGTGTTTGGCGGTGATGGTGCCGTGGCAACTAACGGCTTTTGGAGCGCACTGACTATTGCCACCACGCTGCAGCTGCCCCTGCTCTTTGTGATTGAAGACAATGGCTACGCAATCTCGGTGAAAGGTCCGGCGCAGACGCCGGGCAGCAATATTGCCACCAACCTCGGCGCGTTTAAGAATCTGGCCATTTGGGACGGCAGCGGCACCAACCCGGCAGAAACGGCCGAACTGGTGCATACGGCCGTGCGCGAAGTGCGTGCCGGAAACGGACCAGGGCTTCTGCGGCTCACCGTGCCGCGCCTTTCTGGGCACTCCAGCGTGGACAACCAGGCGTACAAAAGTGAAAAAGAGTTGGCCCAGGAGTGGAAGCAAGATCCAATTGCCCATTTGCACGATTATCTCGTGCCTGAATTGATGAGTGAAGCAGAGTGGGAACAGATCGTAAAGCGGGCCAAACGCGATGTAGCTCAGGCCGTGGAAGAGGCTAAGAAACAGTCAGCAGGCGATCCAGATTCGGTGACCCGGTACGTTTTGTCTGATCTACAACAGCCACAAGAGGTTGGTGGTTTGGTGGGAGCCAGGATTGAGCTTCCAGGGGTAACGACAGGTCCCAAGGGTACGGCCGTCTCGGCCCCGCCCGATCCGCGACGCATCAACATGATCGAAGCCATCCGGCGCACGCTGGACGTGGAGCTGGCGCTCAATCCGCGCCTGGTCGTGTTTGGCGAGGACGTTGGCCTGAAAGGAGGCGTTCATGCCGCTACGCTGGGGCTACAAACAAAGTATGGTGACGACCGCGTCTTTGACACCAGCCTGAACGAAGAGGGGATCATTGGCCGCGCCGTGGGGATGGCGTATGCTGGGCTGATGCCGGTGCCAGAGATTCAGTTCCGTAAATATGCCGACCCGGCGACGGAACAGCTCAATAACTGCGGCACGGTACGCTGGCGCACAAACGGCCGTTTCGCTGCCCCAATTGTTGTCCGTATCCCCGGTGGCTACCGCAAAATTGGCGATCCGTGGCACAGCGTCACCAGTGAGGTGATCTTTGCGCATCAGCCTGGCTGGCTGCTGGCGGCCCCCTCCAATGCTGAAGACACGGTGGGCCTGCTGCGCACCGCGATGCGAGGCAACGATCCGGTGATATTTTTTGAGCATCGTGCCATGTTAGACGCCGGTTGGGCCAGACGGCCGTACCCTGGCGATGAGTTCATGCTTCCTTTTGGCAAAGGAAAACGATTGACGGAGGGGGATGAATTGACAATCGTTACCTGGGGGGCAATGGTGGAGCGGTGCGAACAGGCTGTGCAGAGGATAGACGCCAGCATTGAGATGATTGACTTGCGCACGCTGGTGCCCTGGGACAAAGAGATGGTGCTGGAATCCGTGCAGAAAACATCCCGCTGCCTGATTGTGCACGAAGATATTGGCCTGGGCGGCTTTGGAGCCGAGATTGCAGCCACAATTGTAGCG
>JBHIWP010000493.1:0-3727 GCA_041987425.1 Promineifilaceae bacterium (SeqCode)
CGATTACCGCCAGGGTAAACACGGTTAACGGCCGTATAAACTCGCGCACCAGCAGCAGCGTATCGCGCCAGATAGCCCGAATTCGCCGCATACGGCCGTGTCCGTTTTGTGGATTTCGTCTTTGTGTTCTTATATGCATTCGATTCAGTTCAATTGCCGCAGAGAGCGCGGAGATCGCAGAGAAGAAATTTAAAACCTTGCGAGCTCCGTCCCCTGCGCGGTTAAATTCTATTCCACGGTTAAGCCAGTCAGAATCACTTTATCATCAACGGCCGTTCCTGTGCCATCTAAAACAGAAAGGCGGCGCAGCGTTTGCAGCAGGTAAAAGCCCACCTGCACACGGTACTGTCCTGGCGGCAGTTCGCTGGCAAGCTGCACCCGGTAACTATCCACCACCGGCTGGCCCGGCGTCCATTGGCTGGTGGGGAACGTGCCCTGCACCGGCCAGCTGTCTACCTGCCCTACAATATTGTCCTGGGCGTCTAGCACCTGCACAAAAACAGTATAATCCTCCGCCAGCGGGGCCAGACCCTGCCAGGTAAGGGTGAGGTCCAACGTGCCGCCCGGCTGCAGGGTGCTGTGTGGCAAGTTTATATCAAGCAGCGCAATTTTGTCCTCAAAGTTCGTTGCGCCTTCTGGCAGAGGCACACCGTTCACCACCACTTCGCCCATTACGCAAAAGTTGGTGACGGGGCGCATCCAGCCACACTGAGCCTGCCCTGTGGGATGCTCGGCCAACAGTTGGTAACGGCCGTTTGCCAGCGGGGCCTCGATGTCTACCTGGTTGGTAAAGGAGTGCTCTAAAGGAACCGTTACCTGTGGGGCCAGCCCCGGCTGCGGCAGCAGCAGAACATCCTCTTTCAGCCAGAATCTCAACTCATTTGAACGGCCCTCTCCCGCAAACAGAATGGGCAGCGGCGTCTCCGGGCGAATTTGGGCCGGAAAATCCACGCCGCTGAGCAGGGCCGTGCCGACCTGCATTCGCACCGGTTGGGCCAATTCACGGGCTGGCGCAGCGGTAAATTCATGGCTGGTCACCGCTTGCCAGGCCAATTCAGCCTGGGGCGTGAACGGCGGTGCAACAGCAACCTGCAGCTGTAGGGTCTGAGGCTCCGCCAGCAGGGGCCTGGGCCAGCTGTGAACGTCCACCACCAGTTCGCCCGGCTGCCAGGCAACCGTAGGATAATTATTGTGCACGGCGTGCTGCCCTATGCCCACGTCTGGCAATCCCACGTAGCGCTCCCCAGCCCAGCGCACAAAGATGTGCAGCGTCTCGTTAATCGGTTCGGCGGCTTGCCACACCAGGGTCACGGCCGCAGCGGTTGGATCGCCTGGATCTTCCGCTTCAATGCCCACGCCCACAAGCTGCATAGGGCCAAACGACAGCTGAACAGGCTCAACGGTAGACGGCCGTTCCAGCAGGGGCTCCGTGTTTACTTCAGTTAATGGCCCCACAGCCCGCAGATGATAGATGCCCGCCAGTCCAGGCAAAAAGCGGGCCAGGTAAACCGTTTGCCCGGCCGCCAGCCGCGCCTCAAGCTCGGCACGGTAGGCGGGTTCATCGGGCAGCACCATGATGTCCAGGTCCGGCCGCAGCCCTTCGGCCTGCTGCAAATAGTAAAGCGGGGGAAATTTATCGCTGTCGGCCAGGATGGCGGCGTTGGCGGCCAGGGGATGCTGCAACACGCCCAGTCCCCAGCGAATTCGACCGTCTGCCGTAGAGCTATCCAGCCGGGCGCGATTATGGATGGCCAGCAGCAGCGTAGGCAACAGGATAAGGAGCAAAACACCTGCCTGCACTGCGGGCACTAGCTTCTTGTTGTCGTGGTTCAGGCGGTAGGTGATGAGCTGGAGAACGGCCGTCACGCCACAGCCCCAGCATAGGCCAACCACCAGCTGAGCCGGAATGAGAAAGACGGCCAGATCGGGCACGTAGTAGTTGAGACAGTAAAAAGTAAAGCCAAGCCAGGTAATGCTCAACACAGCAGCCATCCGCCACTGCCGCCAGGCCAGATACCCCAGGCCAAAAAGCGCCAGCGCCAGATTAAACTCTCCCCAGTTTTCCACGAACAGCCGCCCCACAATCTCGTATCGGGCCGGATCACTCAACCAGGCATTCCACTGTAAAGCACCCTGAAAACGGCCGCCCACCACCCAATCAACAAAGCGACCCAAGCCCATCGGCTCGCCGTTCACCGCCTGCCAGCGCAGAGGCAGGTAGAGGTAGAGCAGCAGCGGTGCGGTGAACGCCAGCAGGAGTTTGAGGAGAAAGCGGTAATCGGTGAGCAGTGAGCGGTAGGTGGTATTCAATAATCGGTAAGCAGTATTCAGTATTCGGTGAGAAGTGTTGAGTCCATTTTTGAAGTGCCGTGGCTTCTCTGTTTTGGCTTCTTTGCTGAACAGCAACAGCAGGGCCGTGAGCGCTGCCGGGGGCAGCAAAAACAGGGTGGTCAGATGATTGGTCAAACCCAGTCCAGTCACAAACGCCAGAAGCAAAAGGTTGCGCCGCACAGAGTACAGAGCATCTGAGCTAACCGCCTGCAACTTTTCACTTTTAACTTTTAACTTTTCACTGCTCAAACACCCCATCAGCCACAACGCCACACACACTACCAGCGCATGCAGGGCATATACCTCGGCAGCAATGGCCTGGCTCCAGAAGGTGCTGGTTAATCCCATCACCACCGCGCCGAGCACGGCCGTTTCTGGCCAATCCCACAACTCCCACAAAAACTTAAAGAAGAAGATCAGGGCAAATGTCGCCAGCACGGCCGTTCCCACATTAATCCGCCAGGCCACTGAGCCAAACGGCAGCAGGCTAAACAGCTTGCCCAGCAGCAGATAGAGCGGATACCCTGTGGGGTGGGCAATGCCCAACTGCGGGGCCACCACCTGGAACTCAAACGTGTCTGCCTGCCCCACCGTGCGTGACATCGTGCTCAGATAAACGGGCAGCGCAGCAGCAGCCACCAGCAGTGGCCCCAACCAGCGCCAGACGGCCGTTTGCCCCCGCCACTTGCGGCTGGACCAAAGCAGCATCCCCAGCCACAGCGCCCCGCCAAAAATCAGGCGGCTGCGGCCCAAATCTACCGTTGCGTCGCCCAGGTAGATGAGGTTGAGCAGCAGCGGCGTCAGGACCACGGGCGAAAGCCGGGCTCCCGGGCGCTGCCAGAGCAGCCAGGTAAGAAAGGTGAAAACAGCGGCAAAGGTTAGGGCGAGAAACGGCCGTCCTAGCCACACCCAGCGGGGAAACAGCCCTTCATACAAAAGACGGCTTGCGGCCAGCCAGCCAATGAATGTCAAAAGAAAGAAAGAGAGGTGTGCTGAGAAAAAAGAGAGTCGGGCAGACGAAGCAGAAGCTGGCAAGTGACGTTCGGTATGCATACTGCGCCTATTGTACCCGCACCGCTGTGAACAAAACAGCCAAAGAGCTTAAAAGTTGATACAATCGCGCCACTTATCAATTAAGGTACACACTAATCAACAATCGCAGCCGTCGCCACGTTTGCCCGCACAATAAAGTAGCGAGAACGGCCGATTGCCAAGGAGCACGAAATGACCCACACCACTAATTTCCACCTGGAAACGCTGGCTGTACACGCTGGCGTAGAGCCAGATCCACAAACCGGGGCGGTGATGACGCCGATTTACCAGACCTCCACCTATGCCCAGCCAGATGTGGCCCAGCACAAGGGGTATGAATATTCGCGCACGGACAACCCGACCC
>JBHIWP010000494.1:0-3713 GCA_041987425.1 Promineifilaceae bacterium (SeqCode)
TCATCTCCGACACAACGCCTAAGACACTTAAAACGGCCGCAACCTCCAAGGGCACCGATAACGGCCGTAAAATCTCCAGGCTTTCTTCCAGTATCTGCTTGCCCTCATCCAAAAGCGACATGCGCACCAACAGCCGTCCTTGCCGGGAGAGCGCCTTGCCGCGCAGCAGGGAATCTTCCTCTGCCATAGCGGCAACCTGAGCAAACGCCTCGGAGCCTTCCTTAAACCAGCTTCTGGTCTGGTAGAATCGATAAAGCGCCTCCATCGACTGTTCCAGCGCTGCCTCGTCTTTGTTCTCAATGGCCAGTCGCCAGGCCTGCCGCACGTTTTCCATCGCGGCGCTAATTTCCGTGAGGGCTGCTGCCTGGCCTTCCTGCAGCAGGGCGGTTTCGCGCACCCGCAGGAAGCGCATGAAGTAGTTGGTATGGCGGACTAAGACGGCCGTCTCCTCTTCGTCAGCCAGCTTTTCAGCCCCGTACTGGCGCAAAATCTCCGGAATTTCGTACTGGCCCTCCGCCTTGCGCTGAATCAGGGATTTATCGGTGAGCGTGAGCAGCAGCGGTAATGAAGCATCTGCCACTGAAACGGCCGCTTCCAGGCTGAATCCGCCGCGGAAAACCGTCAGCATACTAAAAACAGCCCGCTCTTGATCCGTGAGCAGGCGCCAGGAATGCTCAAATACAGCGCGCAGGCTGCGGTGCCTTTGCGGCACGTTACGCAAGGTGGTGGCTAAAAAGTCAAGATCGCGTTCAATTTGCTGCACAATTTCCTGGCAAGAAAGCATTCGGATCCAGGTTGAAGCCAGCTCAATTCCCAGAGGCAGACCGCTTACCAGGCGGCAAATTTGGGCAATATCATCTGCCAGAGCCTTGTTCAGAGAAAAATCGGGCCGCACCTGGCTGGCGCGCTCTACAAATAGCGAAACGGCACTGCAAGATTCAATATCATCGCTGCCGATAGGCGGACATTGCAGACCGTGCAGCTCCACCAGGGATTCGCCTACCAGGTTCAGCCGCTCCTGCGAGGTGACCAGCAGTTGCACGCCTGGCGCGTATTGCAGCAGCTCATCGATAAGGGCTGCGCCATCCAGCAAATGCTCAAAATTGTCCAGAATGAGCAGCATCTCTTTTTCTCGCAAAAAGTTCAACAGCTGCGCCTTTTGCTCATCTTCGCTGTTGCCGCCATAGAACGTGTAGTGCAGCGTTTCGGCGATGGTAACCACCAGAAATTCTACGGAGCTGACGGGCGTCAGGGGAATGAAGAAAACGCCGTGCTGGTAGCGGTCTTGTCGATCTTTGGCCGCTTCCAGCGCCAGCCTGGTTTTGCCCGTGCCGCCAGAGCCGAGAATTGTTACCAGACGGCCGTTTGGCTGATCCAGTATGTTTTGAATTTCGGCCATCTCTTCATCGCGCCCCACAAAGGAGGTAAGCTGCTGGGGCAACCGACTTTTGGGAGGCTTTGGGGGAACTGGCGCGGAAACGGCCGTTTGGGCCTGCTTGTCAAAGGCGCCAGCAATAATCTGTTCGTATAAAGCCACCGTTTCCGGCTGGGGCGGAACGCCCAACTCTTGCTGCAAAATTTGCACGCATTCCTCATATTGGCGCAAGGCACGAGACCGCTGGCCAGCCAGGGCATACAGCTCCATTTGCGCCCGGTGAGCCGGTTCGTGCAGCATGTCTAGCGCCAGCCATCGCCGACCCATCTGAATGGCAGGTTCAAACGCCTGCTGGTACAGATAACAGCGCATCATCAACTGCAAGCCACCCGCCAGCATGCGGCGATAAGTTTCGCTGTAAAAAGCCTGCCAATCATCGAACTCCGTGCTGTCTGTAAGGGTGAAACCGGCCAGAAAGTCGCCGCGATACAGCGAGATTGCCTCTTGCAGTGGAGGCAGGCACTTCTCACAATTTTTCGCATCTACTTCGGGAGGACATTGGCTTAAAAGTGTGGTGAAGCGGTGGATATCAATTGAGAGGCCAGTCTGCGGCGGCAGTGTCAGCGTATTGCGGTCGGCAATAAGCCAGCTTTTGCCAATGGCATTGTTTAAGGCTGCCAGGGTGCGCCTGAGGGTAGCTTTTGCTCTGGTTTCATCAGATTCAGGCCAGAGTAGGGCAGCCACCGTACTGCGACTTTGTGCCTTGCCGGTGACGGCTAAGTAGGCCAATAAGGCAATGGCTTTGCGCGTATCAACGGAAATCGGTTTACCATCGATTTCAATTTGAGGTGGACCAAGTAATTGGATTGATAAATGCGGCAACTTGATTCTCTCCCTGGGGCAGCCATTAATAGTTGAAATTATTTGTCTTTAAATTGCCAGTAACCAGCAAGGTCCGTCGGCTTGTGAAGTATACCCGTAACGCCCTCGTAACGGTAGCGTTGCGAGAGTGTACCGATCCCGTAACGGCCGTTCCCTATCCTATCTTTGTTGCAAAAGCGATCAGCTCATTGCTGCTTCGTATGTGTCCCAAGTAGTCGGCCCCGTCCCCTTGCGTTTTTCCGCACAGCCTCTCAGCCGATTACACACCATCATCTTATTCCGTTTCCGTTATTGAAGGAGGATTCAAAAATGGAGCAAAGAAACGAGGTTCTACCACATTGGCGCAAGACAATCCTGTTGCTTCTTGCCGCCCTGCTTATCGTAGCAGGGCTTTCTGTCGTTTCTGGCGCGGGTGTGCGCGCCGAGGCGCCCACGGCCGCAGTCGCTTCCGGCTGGACACTGGTTAAATTTCCGCAGTCGCAGCCTGCCTGCACTGGCGTCGGTTTTCAGGGCGCTGTCTACTACGACCGCCTGGATTGTGGCTTTGGCTATGTCGCAGTGTCAGAAACCACAGCGACATCCACCGTTACGGTTCAATTCATCGATTCAACCGGAACCGTGCGGAATACGCAAACGACAACATACCGGGCGGCAGATGTCGCCTGGCAATTTACGATTGCTCCTGGGGCAGATTGGGCACCAGGGCCCGTAACCATTCGCGTATCAAATGTAGATGGTACCAGCGGAAACTTTGGTGAAACCAGCATTATTTTGAACCAGCTTGGCGCTGTCGTGGCCCCCACTGGTTTTGGCTACACGCCTGGCGATCCCATCGACGTAATCGGCTCCGTCTTTAAACTCGATCAGATTCCTCCGCTGGCTGGCGCACAGCAGACCGAAGTCGGCGCAACGCTTTATCTACAGGTTGTGGCTGCCAACGGCGATGTGAGCGGCCCCTACGGCCCCATAACGGCCGATCCCCTGGATGGCTCCTTTACGGCAACCATCCCCGGCAGCGCCACGCAAAACGTTACGGCCGATGCCTCTACCAACTATCAAACGGCCGTTGCCATTGAAGTAATTGACGCCACCTACACCGATCCGCTTACGGGCGAATGGGCTGGTGCGCGCGCAGGTTCAGGCTCCGTTACGCTGTCTGTAGCCCCGGATTCTCTGGTGGTAGACACAAGCTTTGTTTCCTCCGTTGGCTGGGTGAAACCGGGCGAAACCTATCCATTCCGCGTGTTCGTGCGCAACTTTACCGAGACCAGCGAAACCAATGCTGTGGTCACCATTCCGCCAGTTGATGGCACAATACAGAAATTATCCAGGATGTGCCAAGAGAGCTAGATCGTCAGTCTGCGTGTTATTCAAGCTACAAGAGTCGTCACACAGTGAAGGCCGTAACCTGTGTCGCCCCCAACGCAGCCGTTGTGTACTGCAGCGAACTTTATCC
>JBHIWP010000495.1:0-3711 GCA_041987425.1 Promineifilaceae bacterium (SeqCode)
GGGCGACGACTGTTCGCATCCACGAAATCGGTTACGACGATCGCGAACCCACGCCCGATGAACTTGAACGCATGAAGGCGCTGGTCGATCAGGCGATGAAGGAAGGTGCGGTGGGGCTGTCGACATCGCTGATTTACGCGCCGGCGTTCTATGCGAAGACGGATGAGATCGTCGCGCTGGCCAAGCCGGTTGCCGCGGCCGGCGGGTTCTATGCCACGCACATGCGGGACGAGGGCACCCGCATTCTGCTAGGCCGGGGCTGGTCGGCCAACCGAGTTCTCGACGAAGCGCTCGTGGGTGGGATGACCATCGTCGGCATCGATTTCCGCGACGGGATTCTCTTCGTGCCCGAGGTGCTGCTGGCCGCCAACGCCATGAAGGCGGGCATGTCCATACTGCGGCCGCTTTTGGCCGAGACCGGTGCACCCAAACTCGGTTCGATGGTGGTCGGCACCGTCAAGGGCGATATTCACGACATCGGCAAAAACCTGGTCGGCATGATGATGGAAGGCGCGGGCTTTGAGGTAATCGACATTGGCATCAACAATTCCGTCGAAGACTATTTTGCGGCTATCAAGGAGCACAACCCGGAAATTTTGGGCATGAGCGCCCTGCTTACCACCACCATGCCCTACATGCGCGTGGTCATCAATGCGCTGAAGGAAGAAGGTATCCGCGACAAAATCACGGTGCTGGTTGGCGGCGCACCGCTCAACGAAGCGTTTGCCGAAGACATTGAAGCCGATGCCTACTGCCGCGACGCGGCCGTTGCCGTAGACACAGCTAAAAAGTTCATGGAAATTCGCCGAGCCAAAGGGTAACTAAGATAGACCCTAAGGGTTTGACCTGTAGGCGGATCAAATTTAGGAACCCCAAACCCTTCGGGTCTTATAACAAAGGACAAGATCATGGGGCTGCTGCGCCGCCTGCAAAATCATCCGGCTTTTTTGGAGAAATTGTATGGGCTGACGCATACGGCCGTTTTCAAACTGCGGCCCCTTATCGAGCGCATTGGCTATCGTCGCACAAACCGCTGGATTAAAGGCGGGGAAGAATTGGCCAAGCGTGCCGTCTTCGACTGTCGCATGTGCGGGCAATGTATCCTACACTCCACCGGCATGACCTGCCCCATGACCTGCCCCAAAAATCTGCGCAATGGCCCTTGCGGCGGCGTGCGGGCCAACGGCCACTGCGAAGTGATACCGGAAATGAAGTGCATCTGGGTAGAAGCGTTCGAACGCTCCCGGCAAATGCCTGTTTTCGGCGAGGAAATCCTGCTTATCCAGCCGCCCGTCAACCGTCAGTTGGAAGGCGAATCCGCCTGGATCACCATGCTTACGGGCGTGGACAAGGTACCGCCTGTGGGCTGGGTGGGCACGTCTACTATTCCAGTGATCAGTGAGACAGTAAGCAGTAAGCAGTAAATCAGACACTCGCCTACTGAATGCTGACCTACTGAACGCTGGCTACTGAGCACTGAAAAATGACAGCTTACAAATCAGGCAGCCGGTTGGAACGTGTCCTGCGCTCCGGGCGCTTTGCCGTAACGGCCGAATTGAATCCCCCGGACAGCGCCGATCCGCAAGAGGTGTACGATGCAGCCCTGGTGCTCTCTGAAGTGTGCGACGGCATTAACGCCACTGACGCCTCCGGCGCCCACTGCCATATGTCCAGCGTAGCCATCTGCGCTCTGCTTACGCGCGCCGGATACGAGCCGGTCTTCCAGGTCTCCTGCCGCGACCGCAACCGCATTGCCATTCAGGGCGATTTACTGGGGGCGGCGGCAATGGGTGTAAAGAACGTGCTGTGCCTCACCGGGGACGACGTGAGCGTGGGCGATCAGCCCCAGGCTAAGCGGGTGTTTGACTTTGATTCGATTCATTTGCTGCGCACGGCTAAAATCATGCGGGATAAGGGTATGTTTTTGAGCGGTAGAAAAATCACTGTTCCCCCACAGCTTTTTCTGGGCGCAGCCTCGAATCCGTTTGTACGTCCGTTTGAATGGCGGCCTCTGCGCCTGGCGAAAAAGATTGAAGCCGGGGCTGACTTCATACAGTCCCAATACTGTTTTGATATTCCGCGCTTCAAGGAATTCATGACGCGCGTGCGTGACATGGGTCTACACGAAAGGGTTTTCTTTCTGGTTGGCGTAGGTCCGCTGCGTTCAGAAAAAACGGCCGAATTCATGCTCAACAAAGTTCCCGGTGTCCATATTCCCAACGAAATTGTAGAACGACTGCGCAAGACACCCAAAGAAAAAAAGCGAGAGGAAGGCAAAAAGATCTGTGTAGAAATTATTCAACAAGTACGAGAAATTGAAGGCGTTTCCGGCGTGCACGTGATGGCCTACCGACAAGAAGAGCTGGTGGCCGAAATCATTCACGACTCCGGCCTGCTGCCCCGGCCAATGCAGGTAGGGTTCGACAAGAATCATGAGAAAGCGCGGATACGTAGAAAGAAAGGTGAACAGTAACTGGTATTCAGTAGGCCAGTATTCAGCAGGTCAGTAATCAGCAGTTGAATACTGATTACCGATTCACTGATTACTGATTCACCGTTAACCAAGTGGCTAACAAAAGGAAGAAGAATGGAGACAGTAATTAGTTCAAAGACAAAAACCGTCATTATCGGCCCGGAACGGCCGTTTACCATCATTGGCGAGCGCATTAACCCCACCGGCCGCAAGGCGCTGGCCCGCGAAATGGCCGCCGACAATTATGACCGCGTCATTAGCGACGCGCTGGCCCAGGTGGAAGCAGGCGCCCACATGCTAGACGTGAATGCGGGCATTCCCCTGGCAGATGAGCCGACCATCCTGGCTAAAGCCATCAAAGTTGTGCAGTCGGTCACCGACGTGCCTATTTCCATCGATTCGTCGATTGTGGCCGCCCTGGAGCGCGGCCTGGAGGCGTATGAAGGCAAGCCGCTGGTCAACTCAGTCACTGGCGAGGAGGAACGGCTAGAAAGTGTCTTGCCGCTGATTAAGAAGTATGGTGCGGCCGTAATTGGCATTTCTAACGATGAAACCGGCATTTCTGAAGACCCAGACGTGCGCTTTGCCGTTGCCAAAAGGATTGTAGAGCGGGCAATGGACCACGGCATTCCCCGCGAGGACGTGCTCATTGATCCGCTGGTTATGCCCATTGGCGCCATGCGCTACGCCGGGCGGCAGGTGTTCCACATCGTAGAGCGCTGCCTGAACGAGCTCAAGGTCAACACCTGCTGCGGCGCCAGCAACGTCTCGTTTGGCCTGCCCAACCGGGCGCCGCTCAACGCCCACTTCCTGGCAATGGCTATCTCACACGGCCTCACGTCCGCCATCACCAACCCAATTGAGCACGAGATTAAGCAGGGCATCATGGTGGCCGACGTCATGATGGGCAATGATGAAAACTGCACCAGCTGGATCATGGTCAATCGGCCAACAACGGAAAATGGTGACGGTGAGGGACGTCCGCGCCGTGAACGCCGTCGCCGCCGCCGCGATTCTGACTAGCATTGCGCTCCAGAAATTCGCGTCAGGTTTTGGCCTGCGGCGCAATACTTAAACAGTCCGGCGAGCTCGACATAAAAACCTTGTACGAGTTTCCGCCGGACATACCAGGACGTCACGCTTGTTATCTGTTTAGTAAACATTGGTCAATTTTCAAGAATTAACCAAGAAACGGAAGGAGTGAACCCGCTATGCCCCATAAACTAACGAATTTGAAA
>JBHIWP010000496.1:0-3680 GCA_041987425.1 Promineifilaceae bacterium (SeqCode)
GTAGTGTTGTCGAATGCGGCCGTACAGCTTCACTAAACTTTGGTTGACGGCCGTTTCGCCCGCCGCTATAATTTTCCTCATCAACATACTTTATCGACGATGACAGAGAGAAGTACGGCCGTCACATTCCCCAGAGAGTTCGCGGACGGTGCAAGCGAATGGTTGTAAAGCCGGAAATCCACTCTAGAGTCGCTGCCGAAATGAGGCAAGCCGGGTCAGCCCGTTACAGCTTTTGAGATCAGTGAGCAGTGATCAGTAAAACAGTAATCAGTAATAACTGAATACTGGCCTACTGAAACTGAATACCGATAAAACCAGGTGGCACCACGGGCCCCCTCGTCCTGGAACAACAGACGAGGGGGCTTTTTATTTTCGATTAGAGGAGAAACCTGATGATTGATATTAATTTAATACGAGAAAAACCAGAGTGGGTGAAGGAACAGGTAGCCAAACGCAACCTGACCGCACCCATCGACGAAATTCTGGCCGATGACGGCCGTCGTCGTGAAATTCTGCTAGAGGTTGAAGAGCTGCGCCGCCAGCGAAACGAAAGCTCGAAGCAAATCGGGCGCTGGATGGGCAGATTGAAAAAGCTGGAGGCCGATTTGCGCCGCGCCGAAGCCGGGCAAGACGCAGGCCAGCCCGTTGAGGCGCTGCGTACCCAGGTGCAGGCCCTGCAAAACAATGCTGAGCAAGCTAAAGACGAAACCCGGGAACTTGGCGACAAGATTGCGGCTTTTGACGAAGAGCTGCGCGTAGTTGAAACTCGCCTAAACGAAAATCTACTCTGGTTGCCCAACCTGCCCCACGAAAGCGTCCCGGTCGGTCCGGATGAGTCGGCTAATGTTTTCCATCCGCCGCAGGGTGCGCCAGAGCCGCAATTTGATTTTGAGCCAAAGCCACATTGGGAACTGGGGCCAGAGCTGAACATGATTGATTTTGAACGCGGGGTGAAGCTGAGCGGCAGCCGCTTCTACGTTTTGCGCGGCGCTGGGGCGCGTTTGCAGCGGGCGCTCATCCAGTTTATGCTCAATTATCACCTGGAGCATCACGGCTTTACCGAAATTTATCCGCCCTTTATGGTGCGTTCGTACGTGTTCGAGGGCGCGGGGCAGCTGCCCAAGTTCTTCGACAACATCTACCGCGATGCGGAAGAAGACTACATGTGGCTGGGAACGGCCGAAATTGCCCTTACGAACCTGCACCGTGACGAAATATTGGAGGAGGCTGAGCTGCCGCTGAAGTACGTGGCCTATACGCCCTGCTGGCGCCGCGAAAAAATGAGCGCGGGCAAAGACGTGCGGGGCATCAAGCGCGGCCACCAGTTCGACAAGGTGGAAATGTACCAGTTTGTTCAGCCAGACAACAGCTATGGCGTGTTGGAGGACATGAAGCAATATGCCCAGGCCATCTGTGATGCGCTGGGCTTTCGCTACCGCATTGTGGAGCTGGCTACGGGCGATGTGAGCTTCGCCATGACCAAGACATACGACATTGAAGTGTGGGCGGCAGGGTGTAATGAGTGGCTGGAGGTCAGCTCGATCAGCAACTCGGAGGATTTTCAGGCGCGCCGCGCCAACGTGAAGTATCGTCCGGCCGAGGGCGGCAAGACGCGCTACCCGCACACGCTCAACGCCAGCGGTCTGGCGCTGCCCCGGGTGATGATCGCCATTATGGAGAACAACCAGCAGGCGGACGGGTCGATTGTGGTGCCGGAGGTACTACGGCCGTACATGGGCGGCCTGGAGCGCATCGAGCCGGAAAACTAATTTTCGGCGTTTACCAACAATTCAGTGCCATCTGGAGCAGCTCCTTTTGCCCATCCCTCAGGCTCCAGGTGGCAACTTCCTTGATGGGCTTAAATCTGGCGCTGGTTACGTAGAAATCCTCTTCAATCGCGGAAGCGTCAAATGCTGCTGCCTGGGCCGCATAGATCGCCCAGAAAAAGTGAGGGTACGGGTAAGGATAATCCACAGGTTTGGGTCCGAAGTGTTGGAAATGAGTACAGCCGATAACGGCCGTTTCCCTTAACGACCAGCCGGTTTCCTCACGAATCTCCCTGTGCAGCGCTTCCAGCACCGCTTCGCCGGGCTCCCGCCGCCCGCCGGGGATGATAAATGGCTCATTGTGGTGGTCCTGAATCACCATCACCTCGCTGCCGCGCAGCAAAACGGCCCGTGCCGAGCTGATGAGCTCGTCTGGTGGCAGGGTCGGGCAAAGATAGGTTTGCTGCTGCAGACGTAGGGTAGAAGTTTGCCATTGCCAGGTGGGGTGGGCCTGGGCAACGGCCGTTTGCCCTTGTAAAAATCCCGCCAAAGATAAATTCATCTAGATTTTTCTCCTCTGGAACTGTATAATACCCTAAATTTAACACAAAAGATGGTGTCAAACATGACCACAAAAATAATGCCAATTAGTGACCTACGTCGCCAAACCAGCAAGATCATTCAAATACTTCGTGATAGCGGCGATGTTGTTTATATAACTCAATACGGACGTCCTGCGGCCGTTTTAGTGGATTATGAAGCGTATGAAACTCTGCTCTCTCAGCTTGAAGAGTTGGCTGATCTAGCCAGTTTGGAAGCGGCTAAAGATGAACCCGCCCGTGATTACGAGGCATTTTTAGCCGAAATGAATTCCGAAGGTTCAGTTTCTAAGTAGCCCCCTGGGGCACATATGTGTAATGTATTCACTAAGAATCAAGCGGTCGGCCGAACGTGATCTAAAAAGGTTGCCACAGTCGCTGTTTCTTCGCCTCAATGACCAGATCCTCGCCCTGCGTGAGGAGCCTCGCCCAGTTGGCACTCGCAAATTGAAAGGAAAATTAGAAGGCTGGCGCGTTCGCGTTGGTGATTACCGGATTGTGTATCAAATTGACGATTCTGCTCAAGTGGTAACGATTATAAGGGTTCGCCATCGCCGAGATGTTTACAGCGACTGATAATTGTTCATCATGGCGACCAGCCGCTCTTCCAGCAGGCCGTAGCCTGTCGTGCGGATTTCCAGAGGGAGTTCCAAATAGTCGGCGGCCTGTTGGGCCTGGGCGATGAGGTCCGGGTCCGGGTTTTGCGCCAGGTAAACGATGCGCTTGTAGTTGCGGAAATATTCTTCCTTTAGCTGGGGGAAACGATCCAATCCAAGCCCCTTCAGTATTGTGCCGCGAAAGCCGCGCACCAAAAAATCTGTAAGAAAGAACGTCCCTGGCTCCTCGTCCATCAATGCCTGAAAGGTCACGCCGCCGTACATCTCGTAGCAGTGCGGCCCGTCAATTCGTTCCAGGTTGTATTTGGCCGCCAGCTTGTCCACCGCGCCCTGCGAACCGCAGTCGCCAAAGCCGATCAGCACCCGGTCAAAGCGGTCGCGGATTTCTAGGTAGCGCTTTTCCACATCTGGGGCGATGCGCTCTGGAAACATGTGGTCCATGGCCGAGATGCCGAAGACTTCCGCGTCCCAGCCGTGCTTTTGCACAATGTCCATTATTTCGCGGGCCAGCGCCCCGCAGAAGATGATGGCTGTTTTCATATCATAGTTGGGGAAACGGCCGTTATCCGACTAAACATGCCCTGTGGCGATGAATCCGCTGGCGCGAGCGCACGGGCTAGCCTCGTCTGCGGCGTTCGCGGGTGCGGCTTCGGCCGGGCGTGACCGTCGCCAAAACGGCCGACTCTACAAGCTCATGT
>JBHIWP010000497.1:0-3653 GCA_041987425.1 Promineifilaceae bacterium (SeqCode)
CAGGTCGAACAGGAACTGCTCCAGTTCGTCGGTCGGGTAGCGGTGGGTGAGGGAACGGCCGTATCTCTCCCGCAAATAGTGGCTAAATCTGGTAATCGTATCCGGGTTCACGTCCATGATATTGCGCACCCAGTGGGGCATGCCCATTTCGTTATCGAGCTGAACCATGATGATACGGCCGTTGCGCGTAATCTGGCGCGGTGACAGCACGTCAAAGACGGCCTGGTACCACTTTTTGACACAGGCTAAAAAGTCCGGATGCAGGTAGCTGGCAATGTTTTGCCTTTTTTGCTCCTGACTCACAAAGGCCACCTGCGGGTAGTTCTCGAACACCCAGGGCGGAACGCCTTCGTTGATAGTTTCGGCCATGATGTAGGGGCCGGGCCGGGCAATGATCAGAAAGCCCATCTCGGCAGCCAGGTCCAGAAACCCGGCCAGATTGCGCATGGGGTGGGTACGGCCGTTCAGGTCCGAAACATCTTCTTCAAGCTGGTGCCACAGCCAGGGGATGTAGCTGGCGACGGTGTTGAATCCGGCCGTTTTTAGCAGCCCCAGCCGGTGGGGCCACTGGTCTGTCGGCGTGCGGAAGTAGTGAAATTCACCAGCCTGAATCAACTGCGGCTGGCCATCGAGCCAAAATTGCCCGTTTTTCGCGTAAAATCTGCTCACTCAATGTTCCTTGTCTTTAGACCAACCCATCTCTAATAAATTTGTTGAACGTAGCTGCGGATTCTTTCCCCATAACGCGGGCGCGGAATGAATCCGCGGCTACCAAATTGAGGTCTTCAACGTTTGGTGAACCCCAAAATATCCAGCGCTTTCTGAACGGTGGCACTATTGGTGTACGTTTCCCAGATCAACCGGCTGAAATAATTTTCGATCATGAGCATAGAGCAGCCTTTGTCGATGCCGTAAAGCGACTGGCTGTACCAGGGCGGCGAGACGTCTAGATTGTAGGAATCATAAAATCCGTATGGCCCCCGGGTTTGAGGGTGTTCTGCATAAAGGTATTGCACCATCTCCATGACTAATTCCGGCGTGAAAGGCAGAGAAGAGAGCGCACCATAAATTGAGACGGTTCCGTTGGGTTTGGGCGGATGTAGGCTGGGCGTCGCACCCGAAACGTCATAGCCCCAGGGGCTATCCCCGGCGCTGGCTCCCCAGCTGCTTGCGTGATACGTCTTAAACTGGGCGGCGTGCTCCAGGCAGAAGCCGCGGTTGGCCAGCGTCGCCAGCCGAGTGTTTTCGAACCAGTCCACACCATCTGCATCAAGGTACCTGGCCGTGTCTAGCCAGGCTTCGCTGAACTGGTAGGCAAAAAGGTTGCCGCCGGGGTTGATGATGATATTGTGGCCGTTGTACGCTCCCAGATCGCGGGAAAAGCCCCGGTACAGCTTGCGGGCAGTGGCGGGTTCGAGGTGAACGGCCGCTTGGAGGTACATCATTTTCTGCTCGGCGGCCATATCCCATTGGTAAATAAATCCAGGCTCACCCTCCACATAATCGCCCTCTTTATCGGGATTGTAGGCCATGCGAAAAAGAGTGGTGCCCTCTCTTTCAAAGATGATGAAGCGCCAATCTACCCTTTCCAACAACTGCTGGGCCAGCTCACTGATTTCTGCGTTCTGAAAGTAGGCTTCCACCGTAATGACGCCGTTTAGGCATAGGGCGGTATCAATGGTGGAGTATTCACATTTGCCAATTCTGGCTCCGCTTTGCATATCGAGGAAGTGGGCAAAAAAGCCGCGATGGTGGCTGGCGTTGTGCAGCAGCGTGTGCAGCGTCTGCCGGGCAATCTCCAGCGCGCGCTGGCGGGGCAGGTAGCCGCGCTCAGCGGCAATGACCCAGGCAGAAAGGGCAAAGCCGACAGAGGCGATGGAGGCAACGTCTGGCTTTTTGGTTGCGTCTACCGTCAGGCCAAACCCTTTGCTGGACGGATCGAGGTTGGTGAAGTTGAGAAAAAAATCGTAGGAGCCTTTAAGCTCGTTCAGTAAAATGTTTAGTGTGTCCACCTATTGTTACTCTCCCCCGTAATGCTTTGCCGATGATTGCCGCTGAATGAACTGCGTCTGAATGCGAAATGGCTGGGGAAACGGACTGTCATTTTCCAGAACATCTATGAGCTGCCTGGCGGCCGCGGCCCCCCAGGAGAAGCGCGAAGAGCTTACAGTAGACAGGCTCGGCTGAATGTATTGCGCTATTTTGATGTCGTCGAAGCCCACCACACCAATATCGTCTGGCGCCTTTAGTCCCTGTTCTTTCATTGCTTTAATGAAGCCGATAGCCATCTGATCGTTGGCACAAAAAACGGCGTCTGGCGTGTTGCCGCTGCGGATGATATCTATTGCGGCCGTATAGCCAGAATGCTCAGTAAAGTTGCCGTCTAAACAGGTGATTGGCAGATTTTTTTTCTCCGCCTCGTGCAAAAAGGCCTTTTTGCGCTCTGCGTTATCAAAAGAGTCGGCAGCGCCAGAAATAAAGAAGATGCGTCGTGCGCCCAGACCATACAGATGCGTAAACACATCTTTGGCGCCCTGTTCGTTATCTAGCAGCAGAGGAAATAAATAGTCTGATTCCAGATTGCGATCCAGCACCACAATGGGGAACTTTTCAGAGGCAAGCTTCACAATCGTTTCGCTGTCGATTTTGTAGTCGAAGACAATGGCACCGTCCACCTGCCGGTGGGTGAGCACTTTCCGCTTGGTCCAGCTTTCCGGACAGACGATCATTTCGTAATCGGTCTGGATAACGGCGTCGTGGATACCTTCTAAAATTTCTTCGTAAAACGAGCCGCCAAAGCTGGTAATAAATACGCCGACGGTCCCGGTTTTGCGCTTTTTCAGGTTTCGAGCAAAGGCGTTGGGATGGTAATTTAGCTCTTTGGCGACGGCTAAAATATGTTTGCGGGTGTCTTCGCTGATGGTGCCGGTATTGTTCAGGGCATAGGAAACGGCCGTTACGCTCACTTTGGCATGTTTTGCCACATCTTTGATGGTTGTCATGAAACTCTTTACCTTGTCACAAGCTGCAAATTATTGAGGCCCCGTAAAATGTGCTCGTTTGTCATGGTGATCTGGTACACCATGTCGCTCTGGTAATTGGCCAGCATCAGCAGCGTGATGCCTTTGTCGATGCCGATCACGTCGCTGGCAAACCAATCTTCGCTGAGGTTATAGGCGTCCAGGAAGCCGTATTCCCCTTGCAGCTGTTCGATTGAATAGTAGTTGAGCATGGCCGCTTCCGCCTGCTCTGGCACAAAGATGATAGAGCCAATGGCCCCGGCGGGGGCAACGGTATCGTCTATAAAATGCGCGTTGTTATCATAGCCGGAGGGCGGCGCGCCGTACAGTCCATTGTAGCCTTCTGGCCCGTCGCTGGCAGTGAGGCCCCAGGCGTTTGGGCCGAGCGTGTTGTATTCGTCGGCCATGTCGGTGGCAAAGGCTACCTGCGCCAGCGAGGCCGCCACGGAATTATCGAACCAGTTCACGTCTTCTTTGTCGGTGTATTCCCGGAAGTCGATCCAGGCGTGGCTGAACTGATAAGTGAAGATGGAGCCAAACCAGGAATGAATAAAGCCCTGGCCGTCGCCATATTTGCCATAGTGCCGAATGAACGTGTAGTAAGGCGTTTCGTCAATGGGATGCGTCTCTGAA
>JBHIWP010000498.1:0-3627 GCA_041987425.1 Promineifilaceae bacterium (SeqCode)
TGCGCTCTCTTCGTTATTTCATCGCCGTGCTGGAAGCCGGCAGCCTGTCGCGTGCCGCGGGCTCGCTGTATGTGGCCCAGCCCGCGCTCACGGCGCAGATCAAGATAGCGATACTTGAGGCGTAAACTTTCTTCAACCGATTCGTCTCGATCGATGAGAAACGGGGGCGTTTTGGCCGGATTGAGCACGACTACCTCATTGGCCAACAGTTCAATATCCCCAGTCGCCAGGTTTTCGTTTTCCTGACCAGACGGCCGTTTAGAGACCTCGCCCGTCACCTGCACCACGTACTCACTACGTATCTGCTCAGCAGCCGCAAAGCCTTGGGCCGTACGGCCAGTATTGACCACTACCTGGGTTTTACCATCCCTATCGCGCAAATCGATAAAGATAACTCCGCCCATATCCCGGCGGCGGTTCACCCAGCCAGCCAGGGTAACTGTTTCACCTACGTTTTCAAGCCGCAGCTCGCCGCAGCTGTGTGTTTTTAGCATTCGATTATTCCTTCAGTGCTCAGAGCAGATCCCCGTTTACCTGTAGGCAACGACTAATTTTTTGATCCTTCTCCTTGTGATTGTGAAAATTGTATCATGCCCCCCAATTGACGACAATGAGTCGAAGCAAGGCAAATGATGCCAGTGTATGGCATATGGGCTAAAATGACCCCTTATGCTTGAGGAGCAGATAGATTTCTAGAGATGAGCTCTTTTGTAAATAGTTCAGCAGATACACAATTAGACCGAAACGGCCGTCAAACCCAATCGCTTATCCTGATACTCACCCTACTGGCGCTACTAATCCGGCTGTGGGGCATTAGCCAGCACAGCTACTGGTTCGACGAAGCCCGCGAAGTTTTACGCTCGTTGACAGGCTGGCCAGATGTCTTGTTTATTACAGATGGTGCAGATCCGCCCATCTACCGCCTGCTGCTGTTTCCCATTGCCCAGCTAACAACCCACGAATTGTGGCTGCGCTTACCTTCTGCACTTTTTAGCGGTGCTTCAGTATACCTGGCTTATTATTGGCTAGCGCGCTTAGATTTGCCCAGGCTCGGTGTGGTCACGGCGCTGCTTATGGCCGTTTCCTCGGTGCAAATTTATTACGCGCAGGAGGTCAGCCAATACAGTTTTACGGTTTTCCTGGCTTTACTACTTTTGATTTCATATGAGCAAGCCGGACGCAGTGGGGAAGTTCGAGACTGGGTCGGATTGACCGTGATTAGCGTCGTTGCTCTATACTCTTATTACGGTCTGGCCTGGCTTTTGCCGGTTTTAGACCTGCATTTACTTTGGCGCGTATGGCAAAAAAGGTCCAAGAGGCAGTTTGTCAGCTTTATGGTTGTCCACGTTGTTATTGGACTAAGTATTGTGGCCCTCTATTTTTCCATGCTTTCTCTCCATATGAACCGTTTTTCCACAAATAAAGATTTAGAGCCACTGTTTGTAAATCCTGGGTGGCTGGCCAGCATCCGACAATTTGACGATTTATTCCTCAATGGATTTGTTCAGTTTTTTGTTGCCCCTTTTAGCGCTGTCCCCTGGACGTGGGTGCCCAAAGCATTTGCGTTAATTATTTTCCTTAGCTCTGTCTACCTTTGTCGTAAAAGTAAAAAAAGCTGCATGTTGGTCCTGTATTTCTGGGGCACCGTAGCCGTTTTATTCTTGGCGCGTTTTATTGGCGTCTATCCGCTAGGCGACCGGTATGCATTAGCGGTGCTGCCTTTGTTTTTTTTGCTGTTGGCTGCAGCGATCACGGGACTGCAGCGATGGCCAATCTTGGCTTATGGTCTTGGCCTGACGCTGGTATTATTTCAGATTTTTTTCTGGCCTCATCTGGCCGGGACTGTTAATCCATGGCTGGAACTACCCCGCGAATCGCTACGCCCGGCTGTGGCTTACCTGAATGAACAGGCGCAGCCAGATGATCTGGTGTTTGTTTACTATGGCGCCGGGCCTGCATACAGGGTTTACCAGCAAAACTCTGCCCTGGAAACTGTCTATGGAACCTGGTTTCGCGCGCTACCATCAGAAGAGAAGCTGGCAGAAATCAGGCAGGCGGTTGGTGCACGTTCGCGCTTTTGGCTGGCTATGTCCCACATTCACGAATCTGAGGATGAAGATTTGCTTACCGGGTTGGCAGCAGGGCAACCTGCCTATACCGTCATTGACGCGCATAGAGAGGAAAATGCGGCCGTTTATTTGCTGGAGCGGACAAGGTAGAAGTGAAAAAATAGCGAGAATAAAACGCTTTATATAGCTTGCGTAAGAAACAGTGAAGATAAATTGACACGAGTCCGGTTACTTGTTAGAATGCGGCATATTGCGAAGGCACTTAATTTAGAATCAACAAGGAATGGAACATGGACCTTCTTGAACAAACAAATGTAGAAACAATCCGCCTGACTAATTCGGCCGTTGAGACGGTTAAAAACCTGTTGGTGCAGAAAGAAGTCCCCAACCACGGTTTGCGTGTATTTGTGTCTGGCGGAGGCTGCTCCGGTATGCAGTACGGTATGGCTTTAGAAGCAGAACCACGCCCCTATGATCACGTTGTTGAACAAGATGGCGTAAAGGTTTTTGTAGACCCCACCAGCATGATGTACTTAAGCAACGCAACGATTGATTACGAAGACAGCATTATGGGTGGCGGCTTTAAGATTGAGAACCCTAACGCCGTTTCCAGCTGTGGCTGTGGCTCTTCCTTCAAGACGGAAGGTTCCCCTGCTGCTGCTTCTGGCGGTGGCTGCGGCTGTGGTTAAACAGAGGTGAACATTCACCTTTATCAATAACCTTTTGTATATTGGCGGGGCGTGTAAGCGCCCCGTTTTTCTTTCATGGAATCTCTGATGAAATACTTTACTGTTGAAGAAGCAAACGCGCTCTTACCCACATTAGAACCAATCATGAAACATCTGTTAGCCCGTCGCGCTCGTGCCTCCCGTTTGGCGCAGCAGATGGAGGATGTCCTTGGCGACATTCGGAGCAATGTAGGCGGACCAGAACTGTCAACTCTTACACAGGATTTTGCCGTTATTGAACGCCTGATCCACAAAATCCAGGCCTATGGGGTAATTATTAAAGATGTGAATGCTGGGCTTCTAGATTTTCTGTCGGAGCGAAACGGCCGTGACGTTTATCTATGCTGGAAGTATGGTGAAGATAAAATTGAATATTATCACGAGCTGCACACCGGCTTTGCCGGGCGACGACTGGTAGAGTAACTCACAAAAACAAACCTCCCACACGTACCAAAGGTGCTTTTTACCTTTTAGCGGCACGTGTGAGAGGTTAAATACTGTCTACTGATTTTGCTGCTTACCGACCACCGATTACTGAACTACCGCTTACCCATCGGCACATAATCTCGCTCTTCTTCTCCCAAATAAATCTGTCGCGGCCGAGCAATTTTCTGCTCTGGGTCCTCCAACATCTCAACCCACTGAGCTAACCAGCCTATCGTGCGCGGAATGGCAAAGAGCACCGGGAACATTGCGATGGGGAAGCGCATCGCCTGATAAATGATACCTGAATAGAAATCGACATTGGGATACAGATTTCGGCTGACAAAGAAATCATCCTCAAGGGCAATTCGCTCCAGTTCCAGCGCGATGTCCAGCAGCGGCGCGGC
>JBHIWP010000499.1:0-3609 GCA_041987425.1 Promineifilaceae bacterium (SeqCode)
AATCGGGCCGCACACGCCGTGCGCTTTGCGCAAAAAGCTGCACGGCGTCGCTGCGTTCCGGCTCTGCGGTGGAGAGTGTGGGCACTGGCATTCCGTCCACGTCCAACAGCCATTCACCCTGCAAATTGAGGCGCTCGCGTGACGTGACCAGCAGCGTGACCCCCGAAGCGTGACGCAGGATGCTGGCCAGCAGGTCGGTGTGAGGCAGCAAATGCTCATAATTGTCCAGCAAAATCAGTAGCTCTTTGGGGCGCAGGAAGTCGAGCAGGGCCATTTGGGAATCGGCCGTTCCTGTTTCCAGGCCGATGGCTGCAGCAATGGTACTGGCGAGCAATTCAGCGGAATCCAGCGGTGCCAGGGGCACAAAGAAAATACCGTCAGCAAAAGTGTCCAGCGATTCAGCCGCAGCCTGCAGCGCCAGCCGCGTCTTTCCAATGCCTCCAGGCCCCACTAGCGTCAGTAAGCGGCACTCAGGCGCATCCAAGCGTTGAGAAATCGTCGCCAGCTCTTGTTCGCGGCCGATGAAGGGCGTGTGGGATGGTGGCAGCGTGTGCGGCCGTGCTGTGGGCAGCGCCAGCTGTGTCCAGGCCGTTGGCTTTTCATCGCTGGCGTCCCGAATTTGCTGGTAGAGTGCGGCCGTTTCCGCTTCTGGCTCTACTCCTAGCTCTTCACGAAGGATACCGCAGCACTTTTCATACTGTGCCAGGGCCGCACTCCGGTCACCGCTGAGCATTTGCAGGCGCATCATCTGACGATGGGCCGGTTCGTTCAAGGGGTCTAATTCCAGCTGACGCCAGGCTGTCTGCCGCGCCATTGCATATTGGCCGCGTCGTTCATAATAAGTCGTTAGCCATTCTAGCGCTTCCAGCATTTGCCGCTGGAGCCATTCCCGCCTGTGCAGCGCCCACTCTTCAAACGCGGCGCTGTCTGGCAGAAAGAATTCGGCCAAAAAGGGACCCCGATGCAGCGACGTGGCTTCCTGCAGCCGTCCGGCACACGTTTTGCAGCTAGCGGGATTGCGATGAGCATGACGGCGACAGGCGTCTATTAGCCCCACAAATTGGGAAACATCCAATTCATGGCTGCTTTCTCTGTTGAACTGAATGTCCGCGCGGCTAATGTGCAGAAAGGGAGGATCAACCGTGTAATCGCCTATTGCCTGGCGCAGAATGGCCAGCACTTGGCGCAGATTATTACGCGCAGCGGCTTCGGGCAGTTCAGGCCAAAGCAGGCTTATCAGCGTCTCTCGCGGGTGCGCACGGTTGGCCTCTACAGAAAGATAGGTGAAGAGCGCCCGAACCTTGTCGTACTTAAAGCTGGTCAGGACTTCTCCATCTGTTGTGACCTGCCACGGGCCCAGGAACGACAATTTTAACTGTCCCATGAGCACCTCCATCCAATTACCGATTGGTTTGCCCGATACGAATCCCCAACAGCGGATTCCAACAATACCGTTTCATTCGCGATTATAACCGTCATGAATTTCTCCTTCATACATCTACTAACAGTTTACTAACGGCAGTGCTGAAAATAGCTAAAGAAAGTGCTCGTACTTATAGAGCAGGTGCAGAAAGTGGCATCAAGAAAAATCCAGCTTGATTTTTATTTTCTGGAGGTAAAGGTTATGAAGTTACATGAAGGTTTTATGCAGGCGGTGCGTCGATACGGCCGTTTGTCACGCACTATTAAGTTTGTATTGGTCTTGGCTTTGCTATTAACGGGGATGGTTGCCAACCGGGTCAGCGCCCGTCCCGCAGCCGAACCTGCGTCTATGGGCACCATAGCCTATGTACACGCCACCACTGGCGATGAAATCCGGCTCATTGAGCCAGACGGCAGCAATGACCGCCGCCTGTGGACGCATAATCTTGCCGATCCGCAAAATGTCTTTGATATCCTTGCCCTGGACTGGCGTTCGGATGCTGGTGAACTGGCGTTTAGCAGCACGCATGAGCGCACCTGCTCCATTTTTGCCTCGGACCTGTATGGCATCCGGCCAGATGGTACTGGCTTCCGTCGCGTGGGTAATGGCCCGCACTGCAGCGGCCAGTCGGCACTGCCCAAGGGAACCGTAAAGATCACCATTCGCAACGAAACATCAAAATATAATACGAACTTTTACGTCTACGTGCAGGGTGCCCCGACCATCGTGGGCGTCACCGTGCCGTGGGGTGGCACAGCCACCGTTACCCTCCAGGGAGTGGCTGACTATGGTGCCGTTAACCAGTGGATAGCGCTACTGCACGCTGGTGATTCCAACGATCAGAACAATGATTACCGCTGGCTGATCGGTGAAGTTGACGTGCAGCCAGGGCAAACGGTCAGCGCAAGCCCCAATCCAGCGACTGCTTATGGCGATGGCGCACCGCTCATGGGCGCCTGGGGGCCATCGTGGCGTCGTGGTGATGCCCAGCTTGGGTATGCTGGTTCGGCAGCGGACTGCTTCAGCGTGTATGCGGTAACGGCCGTTAATCCGCCGCCGGGACTGGTGGGCTCGCCTATCATCACCAGTGACACCATTGCGCCCTGCTCGTTTACCTGGGGGCCAACGGCAGCAACGGCGAATCAGATTCTTTTTCACGCCTTTCCAAATCTTGGCATGGATGGGGCTACGTTCTATCTTACGACAGAAGGTAAGGCAGCCAGCAGTGCGACAAAGCTGTTTTCGCTGGGCTCAACAAACCAACTGCTGTGGTACGACTGGCTGCCGGACGGCAAGGGATTTCTATTTGTGCGTACCACCAAAATGACAAACAGCAAATTTGTGGAAGCCAACTTGTTTGAGTACAACATCGCAACCAAGCAAATTACCCAAATTTCGTTCCTAAACAACGAGTTTGTTCGCAGCTTCGCCGTTTCGCCAGACGGGCAAACGATTGTGTTTGAACGAGCAGTGTCACTTGACAGCAATAATGCTGATTTGTGGACTATGAACCGGAACGGTACGGGGATGAAGCTGCTGGTGACAAACGGCCGTGCTCCGGCCTGGAGCTCTGCTGATCTACCTGCGCCGCTGGCTCACCAGATTTATTTGCCTTTCATTACGGCAGCAGAATGAGCTAACAGCCATCAAATATGGGCGTCGATTATTGTGAAAATCGGCTGAGAGAGGGTAGCGTTTGTAACGGTGTCGAAAAATTGCGATTGTGATATGCTTACGCACGATAACAAATGAAACATTCGGTCACAACCGCTACTGTTGTGACCGTTTTTTATGCAGGTATTTTTTCGATATGTCTCAAGAAGCAATCGCACCCATTAATTTCGAAACGCTCAAAAAGCAAATCAATGCCCGGCGCACCTTTGCCATTATTTCGCATCCCGATGCTGGGAAAACAACGTTGACAGAAAAACTTCTGCTATACGGCAACGCCATTCACCTGGCAGGCAGCGTGCGGGCGCGGCGCAACCAACGCTCTGCCACTTCCGACTGGATGAAGATGGAGCAGGAGCGCGGCATTTCTATCACTTCTACCGTGCTGCAATTTCCGTACAAAGGGCACGTCATCAACTTGCTAGACACGCCGGGCCACCAGGACGACTCGGAAGACACCTATCGCACCCTTACGGCCGCAGACAGCGCCGTTATGGTGCTAGACGCTGCGCACG
>JBHIWP010000500.1:0-3572 GCA_041987425.1 Promineifilaceae bacterium (SeqCode)
ACATGCAGGGCAAGGTGTGGCATACGCAGGTCTTCCCCATCGGTGGCTACCACATCAGCAACGATATTGCCATTGGCCTGCGCGCACCTTATGAGGTAGCCGAGCAGGTCAAAATACAGTACGGTGACTGCCGCCCCGACAAGATCGACCCAAACACGGTCTTTACCGTAGAGCCGTTTGGCGGGGAAAAGATTCAGGTAGGGCGGCAAGATTTGGCCCACGTGATTGAGGCCCGCGTTGAGGAAATCTTCCAGCACGTTTTGGAGGATGTGCAGCGCTCCGGCTACGACGGCCTGCTGCCTGCGGGCATCGTGCTCACTGGCGGCAGCGCCCAGCTGCGCGGCATCACAGAAGTGGCCGAACGCGTGCTAAACGTGCCCGCCCGCGTAGCCCAGCCGCAAAATCTGGTGGGCATGGTAGACAGGCTGCACTCACCTGCTTTTGCCACCAGCGTGGGCCTGCTGCACTGGGCCATGAGCGACAATCAAGTTTACCAGCCCCGCGCCCACAACCGGGAATGGGGCCGGAAGATGGGATCGATATTGAAGGCACTTTTGCCAGGATAGAAGACCGGTGACCCGTAATCAGAAGGTCAGTAATGGGTAAACTGATTACCGATTACCGATTACCGAACACGAAGCGGTCGCGCAGCGACATTACCTACAAAGAGGGGTAAAAATTATGAACCAAAAAACTGCAAAGATTCAGAGAATGCCAGAAACAGAAGGAAATGCGCTCATTCGCGTAATTGGCGTGGGCGGAGGTGGCAGCAATGCCGTGAACCGCATGATTGCCGAAGATATTGCCGGGGTGGACTTTATTGCCATCAACACGGACCAGCAGGCGCTGATGGCCAGCCAGGCGCGGCAGCGAGTGGCCATTGGCGAGCGCACCACGCGCGGCCTGGGCTCTGGCGGCAAGCCAGAGGTTGGCGCCAAGGCGGCCGAGGAGTCTGAGGAAGAACTGCACGAGCTGCTGCAGGGCTCCGACATGGTGTTTGTGACGGCCTGCATGGGCGGCGGCACGGGCACCGGGGCCAGCCCGCTTGTGGCTAAAGTAGCGCGCGAAGCAGGCGCGTTGACCATTGGCGTGGTCACAAAGCCCTTTACCTTTGAAGGCTCGCAGCGCATGCGCGCGGCCGAAACGGGCATCGAGCAGCTTAAAGAGCACGTGGATACACTAATTGTCATCCCCAATGACCGGCTGTTGGAAACGGCCGATCGCCGCCTTTCGCTCATGGATTCCTTTAAGCTGGCTGACGACGTGCTGCGCCAGGGCATCCAGGGGATCAGCGAACTGATCACCGTGCCTGGGCTGATCAACCTGGACTTTGCCGATGTGCAAACAATCATGTCGATGGGCGGCGCGGCGCTGATGGCCGTGGGCCGCGGCACGGGCGAGGACCGGGCGCGCATTGCGGCCGAAGAGGCGCTGGCTAGCAAGCTGCTAGACGTGACCATTGCCGGGGCGCGCGGCATTTTGTTTAACGTAACGGGCGGCGAGAATTTGAGCCTGTACGAAATCAACCACGCTGCGGCCATTATTCGCGAGACGGCACACCCAGACGTGAATCTGATTTTCGGTGCGGTAATTGATGAAGCAATGGGCGACGAAGTGCGGATTACGGTGATTGCCACGGGTTTTGAACATGGCGCGCCCATGATGCGGCAGATGTCTCGCGCCGAGAGCCGCCTGCCGCAGCGAGAGCCAGTTCGGCAGCCCAGCAGCCGGGTAACAGCCCCTCCCGTGAGAGAGGAGCGTGTGGAACGGCCGTCTTTCCAGGTAAATGATCTGGATATTCCGGCTTTCTTGCGCAAGAAGAAAGAGTAAGAAAAACAGGAACACAGAGTTTCACAGAGCAGGCGCAGAGGTGCACAGAGATTTCCCCTCTATCTCTGCGTAACTTCGTTTTCTTTGCGTTACTCTGTGTTCCTCCTCATAGTAAGTCCTAGATTTTTCTCCATTTTCACGCTAACAACAGTTTAAATTGGCTCTTTTTCAAGCCCACACAGATGTTCTAATTCCACGCATACGGCCGCTTAACAGCAGGCTAACAGCAATTTAATTTTTTAAGGTTTCCTCACGCTTTTTTTGCTTGTCACGAAAACGGCCGTATGCTATAATGCCTCCCACTTGTACCAAATCTAGGGGGATTAGCAGTGTCAACCCCCATATATGGCGGCGACACGGCAAAAAGATGGTACAATCCCATATCTGGTTTTTCCGGCTCAAAGGGAGACTTTCTGAGTGAAATGCCCATACTGTGACAACCAAAAAACGCGCGTTATCGACACCAGCCACGACGCACGCGGCGGCACGCGGCGGCGACGGGTGTGCGATAAGTGCAAAGAGCGGTTCAGCTCCTACGAGCGCCCTATCCTGGCTACGCCCATGCTGGTGAAGCAAGACGGCACCCGAGAAGAGTTCTCACGAGAGAAGCTGATGGGTGGCATCAAGGTGGCCTGCGCCAAGCGGCCGGTAGCCGCCGCCGACATCGAGCGCATTGCGGGCGAAGTAGAAGCAGAGCTACAGCAGTCGGGCAAGGCAGAAGTTCACAGCCACATGGCAGGCGATCTGGTCATCAAAAAGCTAAAGGATTTGGATGAGGTGGCGTACATTCGCTATGCCACGGTCTACCTGGGCTTTGACGACCTGGAGTCAATTCGCAAGGAGATTGACCGCCTGCTCGAAAGCCGGTAACGGCCGTTTGCAGCACCCAGAACGGCCGTCCTCCCAAAACCGAATTAAACCAAAACTTTCCCTACACGCGCCACGCATTGAAAAACACCATACTGGTAAAGTAAATCCCAAACAAGGAGATGAAAGCTCAATGGCTGATCAGCAGAATAAGCAAGAGCAAGTATTGACAAAAACCAATGGCAGCACGCCAGGTACCAACGGGGGTAATGGCAAAAATGGCAAAAGTACCCATTTAGATGAAAGCAGTATCTACTTTAAGGTAGCCATTCCCCAAAGCATTGTGAAGCGAGACGGCCGTATTGTGCCGTTTAATATGGACCTGATCGAAAACGCTCTGGAGCGCTGCTTTGCCAGCCTGGGCCAGGAACCCAAAACGCCCGTGCAGGACATTACCCACCAGGTAGTGAACGTAGTCGCCGCCAAATATGACCTGCCTACCGTAGAAGGCGTGCAGGACATTGTGGAGATGGTGCTGCAAGCCGCTGGCGAATATGAAGCCGCCAAACATTACATTCTGTACCGCGCCGAACACGCCAAAATGCGCAGCAAGCGCCCCGTGCCCCCGCAAGTACGCGAGGCGTTTGCCGAATCGGACCCCTACTTCCCCACCCAGCTGCAAAAGTTCCAGTTCTATGATAAGTATTCCCGCTTCAACTACGATCTCGGCCGCCGCGAGACTTGGGTGGAGACGGTAAACCGGGCTACCGACTACCTCAAAGAGCTTTCGGAATATCGCCTGCCTGCCGAAACGTATGAGCGCATTCGCCAGGGCATTCTCAACATGAAGGTGATGCCCTCCATGCGCCTGCTGGCGATGGCTGGCCCCGCCGCCCGGCGCAACAATATTGCCATCTACAACTGTTCCTACATGC
>JBHIWP010000501.1:0-3569 GCA_041987425.1 Promineifilaceae bacterium (SeqCode)
CCAACGTTTGCGCGACTGGGCAGACGGGAACCGGCAGCGGGTGCAGGCACAGCGCACAGCCACCATCCGCCATGACCTGGGCCGCATTCGCCAGGAACGGCCGTCTAACATCCTGAATACCCACATGCCCAAGCCCACCGCTGAAGAAGAGCTGCGGCGCAATCAGCTTTTGAGCGAGCTGCAAGACCTGGATCTGGAATATTTGCACTATAACCTGTTGCTAAACCCGGACACGCACTTCAACGATACCTATTACAGCCTGGCTAACAAGCAAAACCGGGCGCTCAACGTGGCTTCTGGCGCGGTGGTGCAGTCAGAGGTGTGGCGGCTGCTGCAAGATAAATATGCATTTGCCTTTGTAGAGATGGAGCCGCGCGCTGCGGCCAGCGAACGGGGTGAACATCCAGCCATGGTGCTGCACCGCGCCGCCCAGCAGGACGATGCCGCCACCTGGATCTTGCGCTTTTGGATGACCAAACAGTATCAGCGGGCAATTGAGTTTGCCGATGCGGTGGATACGGCCGTTTCCCAACTCAGCAATCAACACGAACGGCGCAGTTGGCAGCACACCTTTGCCCGCAGCCAGCGCCATTGCTGGCGCGAACTGGCCCGCATTTACCTGGGCGAAGGCATCCCTGATGCTGTCGCCCGGCTGCAGGTCATCGTCAATGAATTGACCCAACTGGCCGAGGCAGATGTCCATACCGAGGTGTTTCCCGGAGAAAACGGCTTTGTGGGGCATCCTGCCTATCCGCGCCTCATTTTTACCATTGCCAACTGCTATACCGTTCTGGGCAACGGTCTCACTATTCTGGGAGATTACCGGGAGGCGGTGACGGCCTACGGCGCGGCCCTGAAGCATCTGCGGCAGCTGCCGCCCACCGATCAGCAGGCCTCCACCCTCAACAACCTGGCCCAAACGCTGGTGGAAATGGGTAAGAAGCGGGCGATTCGCGTTTGCAACGAGGGCTTGCAGCTGCGCATTAGCTCTGGTGAACTGCTGCCCATTGCCGGCTCATACAATACGCTGGCGCAGATCATGAACGAGCTGCACCGCGCGCGGGAAGCGCTGCAGGCCAGCGCCACCGCCTTTGCCATCGCCGCCGAAATTGGCGATTCGCGCGCCACGGGCCTGAGCCTGATGCACATTGCCGAGGGGCTGCGCCGCCTGGTGCACAGTGAGCAGGGACTGTCGAATACAGATATCGACGAAATTTACCGCACGGCCGAACACGCGGTGGGGCAGGCGCAGGAAATATTTATGGCCAGCAACGCCCGCAATGAGGCAATTCGGGTGCTTGAAATCAACATCGAAACCGGCTGTTTGTACCGCGACTGGCTGAAGCGTACGGCCGAAACGGCCGTGCCGGACATCTGGCAGCGTCGGCTGGGGCGGGCCACCTACTTTTTAGACAGCGCGGTTAAAGGCGCGCGGCAGCTGGGACTCATTCGCTTTGAGCTGGATGCGTTAATCAACCTGGCCTGGACCTACTACATGGCCCACGACAGCAATAATCTGGCGCAAGTGCTGGAAGCAGCCGATACGCTGTTTCCCCCAGATGTGCGCCTGCGGCCCGATGGGCCACCCCCGAGCACGCAGAACAAGCCATACTATTTCTTCCAGCAGCTAAGCAAGCTCTACAGTTTGCACGGCCGTATGGCCTTTGACAGCTATTTTGCCGAGGCAGACGCAACCAGCCGTGCCGCCCACCATCATTTGGCCCGTGCGGCCGAGACCTACGCGCTGGCCCTGGCTTATGCGCAGCTCTTTTCACCGAGGTCTGTGGGGATAACGGCCGTTTACGATGCGCTTTATGCCTACCTGAAGCAGCTAGACGCCACCGAGTTGGCCAACTTCTACCGCTACGAGCAGCAGCAGCGCAGTCGTTATCATCTGGAAGCCATCAAGACCAAGCTGGAAAACCTGGGCGACCTGCAAGATTTTCTGCTAGACTGTTTCGGAGATTATTACGCGGAGATTTAGCGACGAGCTAATTTGCAGATAAAATGTTGATGGAAAAGCAATTTGACTTTCAAATACAACGCAACAAAGTTGCTCAATATGCGTTTTGGGTTCACATTATGTCAATCTTATTGGTTGGGGTTTGGTTTTTTGGACTGGGGATTGTCGTTGCCCTTGTTTATGCTTATACCATCGGTAAATGGTTGCCGCAGAAGCAGGCTGATGCCCTTCAATATTGGCTGGATGGGCCTGTTTTACATGTTAATGAAGGGGTTTATTTTTTGAAGCGCAAGGCAATTCCGCTCGATCGTATTACAGATGTAATGCTTGCCCAAACCCCTCTCCTCCGTAAATTTGATATTTGGGCTATGCAAATCCAAACTGCTGGCACCGGGGGAAAATCGATGGCTGAGGCAATTCTAATTGGTCTCAACGATCCGGAGGCAGTACGCAATGAAATACTTAATGCACGTAAGACTTTTTTAAGCCAGCGCATGGCTTCCTGAGAATGTCGTTCAAGTTCATAAAGAAGGTTTTGCTGAAGAAATTCTTCCCTACCCCTTGCATCATTTAGTAAGCCACTTTCTATTACGGCCGTAATAATTCATCGCTCTGAACTCAAGAGATTGGGCCAATTTCCTTTAGGGAAGGCTGTCCACGGACAAAAATTGGCCCAATCTTGGTTAGCCGTGCAAAGGTAGTGCGAAATTCCTGAATGGCCTAAAATCGTGCCAGGAAAGAAATTTGCCGACAAGGAGTTTCATGCAATTTTACCTTGAACTGCTAGGCTATCTGGCCTCGGTGCTGGTAGCCATTTCGCTGATGATGAGCTCCGTGCTGAAGCTGCGGCTCATTAACCTGGCGGGGGCGCTGGCCTTTTTTGTGTATGGGCTGCTCATTGAGGCCTATCCGATTGCGGCCGTTAACGCCGTCATTGTTCTGGTCAACCTTTACTTTCTCTACGGCATCTTCACCAGCCAGGAATATTTTAAATTGCTGGAGGTGGGCAGCAGTTCCCCTTACCTGCACTACTTCCTCAACTTCTACAAGGAAGAAATCGAAAGATTTATCCCCGACTACCGCTTTGCGCCCAGCGATGAGCAGCTCATTATCTTCGTTCTGCGCGACATGGTTCCGGCGGGCCTGTTCATCGGCCAGCGCAACGAGCAGGGCGAGTTCCGCATCTTTTTGGACTTTGTTATTCCCGCCTACCGTGATTTTAAGATTGGCAACTATCTCTACCATCAATCTGGCTTTTTTCAGCAGCACGGCATTCGCAAGCTGATGAGCACGCCGCACAACAGCGCCCACGCCCGCTACCTGAAGCGCATGGGCTTCCAGCAAGAGACGGACCAGGACGGCAAACTGGTTTGTGCGCTGCTGCTGTCGGCTTGATTTTGGTGGGAAACGGCCGTTGCCCGCAGCAAGATTTCCAATATGATTCAGGTATCCCTGTAAAAGCCAGAAAGTTATTTGTAATAAATCAGGCTCAGTTTTGGCTTTTACTTAAGCAAATCACGTGAAACCTTACTTTCTATTTCAAAATTCTCTTTGTGATTTGCTCCAAAGCATTGGTTACAAGGAACCCTGTCATGTGGTGGATTAT
>JBHIWP010000502.1:0-3554 GCA_041987425.1 Promineifilaceae bacterium (SeqCode)
TTACTAATAAGCCGGAGGCAATTAATGCCAGACTTTCAACTCAATTCCAACTATCAACCCACGGGGGACCAGCCTCAGGCCATTGCCGGGCTGGTAGGGGGCCTGCAAAACGGACTGCGGCAGCAGCTGCTGCTGGGGGCCACCGGCACTGGCAAGACCTTCACCATTGCCAACGTCATTCAGCAGACCCAGCGCCCTACCCTCATTTTGGCCCATAACAAGACGCTGGCAGCCCAGCTGTACAGCGAGTTTTGCCAATTTTTCCCAGAAAACGCAGTGAGCTACTTCGTCAGCTACTATGACTTCTACCAGCCAGAAGCCTATATTCCCCGCACTGACACCTACATCGAAAAGACCACAGAAATTAACGAAGAAATTGAGCGGATGCGCCTGGCGGCAACGCAATCTTTGGCTACGCGAAGAGATGTGATCATCGTCGCCAGCGTCAGCGCCATCTACGGGCTGGGCGATCCGGTGCAGTATGATCAGGCGCGCGTCTCATTTGCCGTGGGCGAGATAAAACAGCGGCAAAAGACCCTGCGCCAGCTCATTGGCATACAGTATGAGCGCAACGAGATGGACTTTAAGATTGGTACCTTTCGCGTGCGGGGCGATGTGCTGGAGATACGGCCGTCTTACACCGAATCTGCCTACCGCATTGCCTTTTGGGGTGATGAAATTGAACAGATCACCGAAATTGATCCCCTGACTGGCGAACTGCTGGCACAGCTAGATGACCTCACAGTCCATCCGGCGCGCCACTTTATTCCGCCTGCGGATGAGATGGAAGAGGCCATTGCCCGCATCGAAGCCGAGCTGGAAGTGCGTCTGGCACAGCTTGATGCCGAAGACAACCTGCTGGCCCAGCAGCGTCTGGAGCAGCGCACCCGCTACGACATCGAAATGCTGCGCGAACTGGGCTACTGTCAGGGCATCGAAAATTACGGCATTCACTTCACGCCCAACCGCCTGCCCGGCAGCCCGCCCTGGACGCTGCTGGACTACTTTCCCGACGATTACCTGATGGTGGTGGATGAGAGCCACATGACCCTGCCGCAAATCCGCGCCATGTACAATGGTGACCGGCAGCGTAAAGAAACGCTGGTAGAACATGGCTTCCGCCTGCCCAGCGCGCTAGACAACCGCCCGCTCACTTTTGCCGAATGGGAAGAGCGTGCCTACCAGCTGATTTACACCTCGGCCACGCCCGGCCCCTACGAACTGGCCCAAACGTAGCAAACGGTAGAGCAAATCATCCGCCCCACCGGCCTGCTGGACCCAGAAATTGAGGTACGGCCGATTCGCGGGCAGGTAGATGATTTGCTGTTTGAGCTGCGCCAGCGCATTAAGCTCGGGCAACGGGCACTCATCACCACGCTAACCAAGCGAATGGCGGAGGATTTATCTGAATACCTGCGCGAAATGGATTTGAAGGTTCACTATCTACACAGCGAGGTCGATACATTTGAACGGGTCGAAATTTTGCAGGACTTGCGGGCTGGCATCTACGACGCTGTGGTTGGCATCAACCTGCTGCGCGAAGGGCTGGACCTGCCAGAAGTGTCGCTGGTAGCCATATTGGATGCGGACAAGGAAGGCTTTTTGCGCTCAGATCGGGCGCTCATCCAGACCATAGGCCGCGCCGCCCGCCATGAAGCCGGGCAGGTCATTATGTATGCCGACCGTGTGACCGATTCCATGCAGCGGGCCATTGATGAAACCAACCGGCGGCGCGCCCTGCAAATGGCGCACAATGCCAAACACGGCGTAGTGCCCCAAACAATTGTGAAGCAGCTAGACAGACTGCTAAGAGCGCGGGAAGCTGAAACGGCCGTTGCCGAACCCACACCCGTTTACCAGACCGCCGACATTCTGGTTCAGCTGGATGAGCTGGAAGTTGCCATGAAAACGGCCGCTGCCAGCCTAAAATTTGAAGAAGCCGCCCAGCTCCGCGACCAGATTATTGCTCTCAAAGAGGTGGCGGAAGTCGTTTAGCCAAATAGCGGATTCGCAGATAAAATTAGAACAAAAGTTCAAGCAGCAATATTGTTCAATTGAGGAGGCGACATGGATTTTGCAGCGTGCCAGACACAGCTACGCCAGAATGGAGAACTGATCCGCCAGGTGGTTGCTGGAATTCCACCCGATCAGGCCACAGTTAAGCCATCACCAGAAGAATGGTCCGTGCTGGAAGTGATAAACCATCTGTACGACGAAGAGCGAGAAGATTTTCGGCAGCGATTTGACTATCTGCTGCATCGTCCTGGCGAAGAATGGCCTCCCATTGACCCGACAGGCTGGGTGACCTCGCGCCGCTACAACGAACGAGAACTGGCGACCTCACTGCAAAACTTTTTGGCCGAACGCCAGAAATCGCTTGTCTGGCTGGCCAGTTTGGGCACGCCAAATTTAGAGGCTTATGAAACGCATCCAGTTGCGGGGAAATTCCACGCAGGCGACATGCTGGCCGCCTGGGTGGCCCATGATTTGCTGCACCTGCGCCAGCTAATCGAGCTGAAATATTTTTTGTTGGCAGAAATGGTACGGCCGTATTCGCCGCGCTATGCCGGAGAGTGGTAAATGGAATTTGGCCTGAACGTGCCCCAGTTTGAAGCCTTTGGCGACGTGCACACCCTGGTGCAAATGGCTCAGGAGGCCGAAACTGCCGGTTGGGACGCCTTTTTCATTTGGGACCATGTTCTATTTGACGATCTGTGGCACCCTATAGCCGATCCCTGGATCGCCCTGGCAGCCATTGCAGCTGCCACCAGCCGCATTCGCCTGGGCACGATGATTACGCCGCTGGCCCGCCGTCGCCCCTGGAAAGTGGCCCGGGAAGCAGCGACACTGGACCATTTGTCAAACGGCCGTTTCATCCTGGGCGTCGGCTTGGGCGATCCGGTACAGTGGGAATTTGGCTTCTTTGGCGAGGAAACTGACGCACGAATTCGCGCCGAAAAGCTGGATGAAGCGCTGGAGATTCTGGCTGGCCTCTGGAGGGGCGATTACTTTTCATTTACTGGCAAGCACTTTCAGCTGGAAGAGATGCGCTTTTTGCCGCGCCCCATGCAGCAGCCGCGCATTCCAATTTGGGTGGGTGGCTACTGGCCGCGCAAACGGCCGTTCCAACGAGCCGCCAGGTGGGATGGCGTTTGTCCGAGTAGTCTGCACGGCGCACTTACACCAGACGACTGGCGCAGGATTCTGGCCTATGTTCAGCAGCACCGCACGGCCGATACGCCGTTCGCCGCCGTACACAGTGGCGTCACCCCCGGCGATGATCCGAGCCAGGACCGCGAAAAAGTAGTCGCTTATGCCAAGGCAGGTGTTACTTGGTGGATCGAAGATTTGAGCCCATACGGCCGCGGCCTGGGCTGGGACGAAAAGTGGACCACAGAAATGGTCAAACAGTTGCGCCTGCGCTTGCGGCAGGGTCCGCCTAAACTTTAGAGGAAAAATGAGCGAGAACGAAAAGAAATTATTCAAAGATTATTTCGATAAGGCACTAGTGTGGCGGATGGCTGAGCAAATTACGGCCGTTCACCCCCACTTCC
>JBHIWP010000503.1:0-3540 GCA_041987425.1 Promineifilaceae bacterium (SeqCode)
GCCGGGGTATGGCGCGTGCTGGCTGTGCTGCTAACACAAGGGAATGACGGGGAAACGGCCGTATCAGAGCCCTTTTGGCTGAAAATTGCCCTTGGCGTTATCTTCCTCACCGCATTGTGGCTAGGGATTTATCCCCAAACTATTCTAAATTTTGTGCAGTAAGGTTCTGACAGAATTTATGGTTCTGGTGTTGCAATAAGGGGGGTTGGAGTCGTTGTAGGCGGCTCAATTGCTGCACAGGTAAGGTCATATGCGTGAAGCGCTGCTTCATCAACGCGTGGCGGCGGGTCAACGATTGACTCTACAACAATGTATAGCCAACCTGTATAAGTCGATAAATAGGATACGCTACTTCCGTAGTCCAGAGACACTCCATTGCCTTTATCAACGTTCTCAATAGAAGGTTCAAACAAACGGCCGTCCGCATTCCATAAGGTTATTTTTGTATCAGCATTTGACCCGAAGTATATGAACGTCTCACAACTGTAAGTGCTCCCCGGTTTAATCCACAGCTTGAAAATGTCGACGTCTTCTTCATCGCCCATCGTTGGTACAAAATTCAAGCTGATTAGATCCCCAATTGTAATTTGGCAGGCGGTTTCAATCGTACTATTGAACTCACAAAGATCCGCATCAATGGGGAAATCTGGCGGCTGCGTAGCCGTTGGCACAATCACGATTTCCACGGCCAAACAATATACTCTATCACTCGGATCAGTGGCTGACTTGTTTGTGACGCGCACCCAGTAAAAACCATCTTCTTGCGCCGTGAACTGAACCTCAGAGCTAAACACGCCTTGTGCCACATCATCATTACTGGCTATGAGGCTCTGGTTGGGATCATACACATCTAAAACAGTGTCTATACCGGCGCTTACAACATATGTAGAGATAAAATAGATAGTGCCAGCTTTACCCCACCAGCGGAAATAATCTTGATCGCCTTGCGGATAAAAAGTGAGATTGCACAGACTTTGAGAAACATCGGCCACTGTCTCAACAGCCTCATCGAAGTCATCGTTTGGCTCTAACGCATCGAGCAAGATCGGTGTCATCGTCGCCGGAGGGGTTGAGGAGGCAAAGGTTGTGGCGCTTTCACTTGCTACTTCTGGCGTTGTGCTAGCGGTACCTGTTTGGGTAACGTCAAAATCAGGCGATAAATTATCCTGACCGTTGTTCATTAGGCTTATTAAAAAGAAAACAGCAAAGCCAAATAAGATTATAGCTACGGTGGCGAACACAGCTTTTGGTACGGTATTGGGAATAAGCGTTCGGCCCCATGCTTCTGGAAAAGCCCCACCCGACTCCCAGTTTACCTTTGGCCGGAAATCTTTTAGAGCCTTCATTAGAGCGGGCAAATTGTTACGTCGCTCGTAAAGCGCAGCCAATTCTCTTGCCTTGGCTTTTTTGGTTTCACCTGCCAAATTCTGAAAATCTATCCCCAGTAACAGACACAGTTCTTGCAGCTCATCAATGTTAAAGTGCCTTTCAATCTTGGCGACAATTTGGCTTAAATTGTGCATCTCCTCTGCCATGAGCTTCTTCCAATGATTCAGTTTGACTCATATCTGAATAACAAAAAGTTCTTAGAAATAGATTCAGCCTAAATTTGCCTTTGTTCTCCTTAATGCAGACCATCTATAACCTTTCAGTTTTCAAATTACTTTTTGTGATTTACGTAAACGTCAGGGTATATTTTTTGAGCATGATAGAAGAGGTCGGCCAGGGCGGCGACCTTCCAGACCGGTCCCTTGGGCTTCACTTTTTTGCTGCCCACGGCCTTGGTGAGGCTGAGCTGGCCCAGCAAAATCTGGTGAAGAGCTTCGCCTGTAATGTCTACGTCGAGAGTCGGTTGGTGACTGGTGGCACGGCCGTATTCAATTTGCAACGGCCGTTCTACAGCATTGATCAGCAGCGTGGCTTCTGGCCCCGTAATGTTGAAACGAATGCACAGCTTTGCCTTGAGTAGGGAATCAGCAGCCTGGGGTAACTCCGACTCAATTCGGCTGAATAAATCTTGAAGACAATGGTAAAGCTGCGCTTCGTTTTGATAAGCCATTGGCTACCTTTTTATTGTTACTTATAAGCAGGGTTCAGTTGTCGAACGCACGGGCAGAAAATTTTTGGCGGCGCTCAAAACGGCATGGTTATTTACCGACAAATTATTCCTCTTCCTCCTTGCCCTTAAGCTTCTGTTTGAGCTGCTCGGCCTGAAACTGAACAGAGTAGTTGAGCATGTACCAAAGCCCTTTCCACGTTTCAGGGTCCATCAGATCTTCACGCGAGGCTCCTTGCAGGCTGTCCATAATGCCTTTAGCCGCCTCGGGCGTAAAGCGGTCAATGTTGGTTTTGACAAAGTTGAGCATCGTGTCTGGCTGGAGCGGCGTGGGTAGCTGCTCATTCATTTTATCGCGAAGCTGGCTGGCCTGGAACCGGGCCGAGTAGTTGAGCATGTAGGCCATACCTTTCCACGTCTCAATGTCCATCAAATCTTCGCGGGACATGCCCCGGAAGTTTTCTAAGATTCCCAGCTGCATCTCAGGGGTAAGCTTGCTCAGATTTTGGCGTAGATAGGTAAGCATTTGCAGAGGATTGTAAGGAGAGGCAGCGGTTTTGGGAACGGCCGTTTTCAACTCGGCCACTAACTCATCCAACTCGGCCAACAGCTGCTTCTTGCGATTTAGAAATTCCGCTTCAGCCTCATTCGTCGGCTCCGGTTCCCCCCGCTGCTGGGCTTTTTGGTGCACATGACAATAATCTGAACCTTCGACTGCATAATTTTTACACGGATTGCCTGCTTTTGTGGTGGCGGCACAACGGTTTGGTGACTGATCGCTCATTTGCAACATCTCCTCTAACTTTTCACTTCTCACTTTTTACTTCTTACAAAGCACTTCCCTACTTCTTTCTACGCCAAAAGAACAAGCCCGCAACAGCAGCAATTGCGGCCGTTCCAGCACTAACAAGAATAGTTGTGACCTTGCTGCCACCATCTCGCTTGGCTGCGCTCCGCCCTCCCTTCACCGGCAGCGCCGCCTGTGCCTGGCGCTGCACATCTGCCAGCCTGACCGGATCGTTGCGCAGCTCGTCGGCCAGGGCGCGTTTGCGGGCCAGATCTTCATCGGTTAGAAAATGGTCGTGGCTGCGAATGCCAGAAAGCTCCAGCCCATGCTTCTTGTAGAGGTGATAAATTTCCTTAACGCGCCCAATTTCAATGTTGCGGCCCAAAGTATAATCCTCAAAACGGCCGTCTAAAGCCAGCAGCGCGGTTTCTGCCAGGCAAGCATAGGCCACTCCCGGCGGCAAGCCAATGTCCATACCAAAATCCGGCGTGCCGGGCAGCAAAATCTCACCCGATTCAATGACCAGCACGTCAGGGCGCAGCGCCGCCTCTTCTTCCGTAATGTCCGGCGGTCTGGCGATATCGCAAATGACCGCCCCCGGCTTGCACCTGGTAATGTCGATAATTCGCGTGTTCAAGGCAGTGGTGGTGGTCACAATGAGGTCACAATCTGCCACGTAGTCATCGGCCGTTGTGCT
>JBHIWP010000504.1:0-3506 GCA_041987425.1 Promineifilaceae bacterium (SeqCode)
CCGTCCTGACCGTGAGGAAGTGCGCGCCCTCATTGCCGCAGAATTGGGCGTATCGGTAGAAGAGCTGGAAGCAGCGCGAACGGCCGTGCAGGAAGCCATGCTGGCCCAGCTGGTGGAAGACGGCATAATCACCCAGGCGCAGCTTGATGAAATGCTGGAGATGCGCGCCCTGCATGGGCTGGCCAAGGAGCTCTTTAGCCGTGAAGACGCTCAGGCTGTCATTGCAGAGCAGCTAGGCCTGACGGTTGAAGAGTTGGCGGCCGCCCGCGAAGCTGGCACCCGCATCCCTGACCTGGCTGAAGAACAGGGCATTGACATGGAAACGTTGATGACGGCCGTTTCAGAAGCGCGCGCCGCCGCCTTTGAGCAGGCCGTAGCCGATGGCTTGCTTACCCAGGAACAGGCTGATCTGTTGCTAAGCAAGCGCGGACCTCGCTTCGGCGGACCTCGCGGGCACGGTGGCCATGGTGGTCCTCGCGGTGGGGGCTTTGGCCCCGGTTTCAACAATGGCGATGCGGCCCCCGAATCCACGTCAGATTTAGGCGCATAATCAAGTAATATGAGTGAGACGCCCACAAACGGCGTCTCACTTTTGTTTATGTGTGTCTTCCCCACGGCGCTTGCCCAGGATGACACGCTTTTTGTTTTGGTAGGGTATAGTAGTGAGCATGTCTTCAATTACTGTTGCTTCATTTTATAAATTCGTGGATCTGCCAGACTATAAGGAGCGGCAACGGCCGTTGCTTGCGTTTTGCCGTTCACAAGAGGTAAAGGGCTCCATTTTGCTGGCGGCCGAGGGCATTAACGGCACTATAGCAGGCAACCGCGAGGGCGTCGCGGCCGTTTTGGCATTTCTACGTCAGGAAGCAGCCTTTGCAGACCTGACCCATAAGGAGTCCACGGCCGACTTCATGCCTTTTGGCCGGATGAAGGTGAGGCTGAAGCGGGAAATTGTCAACCTCGGTAGACCAGACATTACGCCACAAAAACAGGTGGGGCAGTATGTGCCTGCCGCTGAGTGGAATGACCTCATTAGCGACCCAGAGGTGATTCTGGTTGATGCCCGCAACGATTTTGAAGTTGAGCTAGGGTCGTTTAAGGGGGCAATTAATCCGCAAACGGCCGCTTTTAACCAGTTTCCTGAATTTGTGCGCCAAAACCTGGACCCAAGCCGCCATAAAAAGGTGGCCATGTTCTGCACCGGGGGCATCCGCTGCGAAAAAGCCACCGCCTATTTGCTGGAGCAGGGGTTTGAAGAAGTGTTCCACCTTCAGGATGGCATCCTGAAATACCTGGAAATGGTGCCGCCGGAGGAAAGCATGTGGCAGGGTAGCTGCTTTGTCTTCGATGAGCGCGTGGCGGTCGATCATCAGCTGCAGCCAGATCCGGTTGAGCTGTGCCCGATGTGCAAAACGGCCGTGCAGCCCCACCACCGCACCTCGCCCCAATATGAGTTTGGCGTCTCTTGCCCCAACTGTGCCGACGCGCTGACGGCCGAACAAATAGAGCGCGCCCGTGAAAAGCAGCGCCAGCTGGCCCTGGCCGCCGAGCGAGCTGTATGAGCAAAACAGTATTGGTCGTTGACGACGAAGCCCGGCTGGTCAACCTGGTGAAGGCATACCTGGAGCAGGGCGGTTTCCGGGTAGTGACGGCAAATAACGGCCGTGAGGCCCTCTTTGTGGCTCGCCAGGAACTGCCAGACCTGATTTTGCTGGATATCATGATGCCAGAGATGGACGGTCACGAATTTTTGCGCGTGCATCGCCAGGAGCGACATACGCCCATTATCCTGCTGACCGCCAAAGTAGAAGAAGATGACAAAGTAATCGGGCTGGAATTGGGGGCCGATGATTACGTCACCAAGCCGTTTAGCCCGCGTGAACTGCTAGCCCGGGTGCGTGCCGTGCTGCGCCGCGGCAGCGAATCAGCTGCCAGCAGCAGCCGCTTGCGCGTAGCCGATGTCACCCTGGACCCGGAGCGCTATTTGGTAGAAGTAAGCGATGAGCGAATTGACCTGACGCGCTCGGAATTTGATTTGCTGGCTGTCCTGATGGGTTCGCCGGGCCGGGCCTTCTCTCGGCTTGAGCTGCTGGATCGGCTGCAAGGCACTGCCTTTGAAGGGTCAGAGCGCACGGTGGATGTACACATCAAAAACTTACGATCCAAAATTGAGCCCAATCCACGCCAGCCGCGCTATGTAGAAACGGTGTACGGCGTCGGTTACCGCTTCGCGCCAGAGTAGGTGATTGGATGCGTTCCCTCGTTATTAAGCTAAGTCTCGCTTTTTTGCTGGTCAGCTTGATTGGGATTGCCCTGGTGGCCTTTTTGGCCGGGCGCGTTTCGGTAAGCGAGTTTAGCAACTACGCCGATGCCCATTCGGACAGCCTGTTGATCGATCAGTTAGCTAACTATTATGAAGCCAACGATGGGTGGGATGGCCTGGAGCGTATCGGTATTGGCGGGGCGGGGGCTGGCAGCGGGCAGGGACGGCCGTTTGCCGTGGTAAACAGACAGGGGGAGGTTGTATTGAGTGGTCTAGATCGGGCATTGGGCAGTGGCGTGCCGCGTGGCTGGCTCAGTCGCGCCATCCCCATTGAAGTTGATGGAGAGGTGGTTGGCCAGCTTATCTTTGCTGAAAATCGGGGCCGTGGACTGCCTCCCCCACCGCGCAGTGATTTCGCGCAGCGCGTAACTCGGGCGATTTTCCTGGCGGCACTGGGGGCAGCGGCCGTTTCGCTGGTCATTGGGGTGGTGCTGGCCCGCAGCCTGACAAAGCCACTGCAGGAGATCACCCAGGCAACCCAGGCAGTGGCGAAGGGTAATCTGGCACAGCAAGTGCCCGTGCGCAGTGACGATGAACTGGGCAGGTTGGCCACGTCCTTCAACCAGATGAGCGCCGATCTGGCGAAATCGCGCGATCTGCGGCGGCAGATGACCGCCGACATTGCCCACGATTTGCGCACGCCGCTCAGCCTCATTCTGGGCCACGCCGAGGCGCTGAGCGATGGCGTGCTGCCGCCCACGCCGGAAACCTTCGACGTGATCCACGACGAGGCGCGCCGCCTCAACCGGCTGGTGGACGATTTGCGCCTGCTGTCGCTGGCGGAGGCGGGCGAGCTGCCCCTGGCGTTGCGGCCCGTGCAGCCCCGAAGCCTGCTGGAGCGCGCCATAGTGGCTCATTCTCCCACGGCGCAGCAAAAGCAGATTGAGCTGGTGCTGGACGCGCCGGATGATCTGCCAGAAATCGTAGTGGACCCAGACCGCATGGCCCAGGTGCTGGACAATTTAGTCGCTAATGCTTTGCGCTACACGCCGGAAAACGGCCGTATTCAGCTCTCGGCCCAGCAACAAAACCGGGCAATCTGGCTGAAGGTGCAGGACAGCGGCCCGGGCATGGACGCCACCGAACTGGCTCACGTTTTTGACCGTTTTTACCGATTTCCAATGGTGCAACCAAATTCGACATATTTCATTGGATAAGGCCTTGAGTTTGGCTAAAATGTCTT
>JBHIWP010000505.1:0-3502 GCA_041987425.1 Promineifilaceae bacterium (SeqCode)
GTTCTCAAACAGATGTTGGCGCAGATCAGGGTACTGCTGCGTCAGGTCCTTCAGGGCGCTGCTTACATCTGCGCCGCTCACCGAAACAGACGCGTTGTTGCCGGAATACGGCCGTAGCGGGGTTGGAATACGAATAGTTGGCATAGGGTTTCTCTCCTTGTTGCTCTGTAATTTAGTAAAAAGTGAAAAGTGAAAAGTTCACCAACTAAACTTTCCCTTTTTACTTATCACTTTTCACTTCTATTTCAACGATCTCTTCTTCAATAAAACCAGACCGGTCCGCCGCCAGCTGCCACGACTGGCTGTAGGTTGGCTGACCTTTTAGCACCTGGGTGATCAAATAGGAATAGCCCGGCCAGCTGGCCCAGGCCAGATCGCGCGGCGAGGCCACCGGCACGTCATCCGGATGGCTGTGGAAAATGCCGATCACGTCCAAATCGTTCATCATCGCTTCTAGCTCCACCTTTTGCCAGGCGTCTGGATCGATGCTGAAGCGAATCGGTTTTTCTGCTTCGTTGGGCCAGACGTTTTCTAACGGCCGTATCTCCTGCACCACATTTGTGCCGTTGTCCGCCTGCCCCAGCAGCAGTCCGCATCCCTCAAACGGATACGATTCCTGGCCATGGGCCTTAATTGCTTCATGAATTTCTTCGCTCAAAGTCAACATTCAAACTTTTCCAAATTCTTTTCATCCACAGGTTTCGCAGATTGCCTCAGATTTATGTTTTGCTTGAGCTAAATCTGCGTAAGCTGTGTTAATCTGCGGAAAATCTAAAACAAAAACACCTCCCTGAAAGATAAGGGAGGTGTCTGCAAATTCAGAACCTTCTTCTTATCTTTCAGGCGCAGAACGTGTTCTGCATCTGACGGAATTAGCACCATTTCGCCAGCTATTTGCTGCCGCGGTTGCTGAGGTATCATCGGGCCGTTCCCTCAACCTCTCTGGATAAGATAGGCAAACCTATTTGGTTAAACTGATTTCTTGAAAATCAGTAATGAAGCGGTTGCCATCTTAACAGAAGAGGGTGGAGGCGTCAATGTACAGATTGGTCCAATCTTGGCGTCATATTTTCACACTTTTAGCCAATAGAGATTGGACCAATCTTGCCGCTAGCGCCACAGTGTATCGCTCAAATATTTAAAGCCATTGTCTGGCAAGATGGTCACAACAACCCCTTCTTCAAGCGTTTGGGCAACGTTCAGGCTGGCTACCACTGCGGCCGCTGCCGAGATACCCACAAAGAGCCCTTCATTTTTAGCCAGGTCACGGGCCATCTTGTGAGCATCTTCAGTGCGTACCACCACCTGTGCATCCGCCATGTCCTCATTATAAATCCCTGGCTTTATGGCAGAGGGCATATGCTTGAGCCCTTCCAGACCGTGGAATGGACTGTCTGGCTGCATAGCGATTGCCTGAACGTGGGGATTGAACTGCTTGAGACGGCGCGTGGTGCCGGTAAAGGTGCCGCTGGTGCCCAGCCCGGCTACAAAGTGGCTGATTTTGCCATCCGTTTGCTGCCAAATTTCTGGTGCGGTGGATTTGGTGTGCGCCTGCCAGTTGGCCGAATTGTTGTATTGGTTCGCGTAGTAAAGTGTCGGATCTTCGGCTGCTAAGCGACGCGCCTCCACAATAGCCCCGTCTGAGCCTTCTAACGGGTCGGTAAGGATGAGTTCTGCGCCGTACGCTTTTAGGATGGTGATACGCTCTGGACTGGCGTTGCTGGGCAGGGTGAGCTTGACTTTGTAGCCGCGCGCCGCGCCTAGCATGGCGTAGGCAATCCCCATATTCCCGGAGGTGGAATCGAGCAGCGTCATGCCGGGCTGAAGCTGGCCATTTTTTTCGGCTGTGCGAATGATGTTGAGGGCGGCGCGATCCTTTACAGAGCCGCTGGGGTTAAACCATTCGGCCTTGGCATAGATGGCAACGGTGTCGGGAATGTTGTGGGCAACGGCCGTATTGCGCAAGCGAATTAACGGCGTGTTGCCGACCTGGGCTTCCAAACTATCAGCAGGGGCAGTGGCAGCGGAGTGGAGACGTGTGTTTTCAATTGTAGACAACATAATTTTAGGTGTTCCTGAGATTAATTTCTAAATGGGGCGACGTTGACGCGCTGCCCAACAAAAAACGGTCGCAGCTATTTGCTGACTTTGAAACTTTTCTAAACAATTAAGCTGGAATTTAGCATTCCAATCTGTTTAGAAGTTAGTTCCGCGTCAGCCGCTGGCGAGAACAACATAGAGAGCAAAGTTGCTCATTGTTGCTTCGCGAGAGCAGCCACCACCGTCCGGGCATTCACCTGTGAATGCTTTTAGAAATCTTTCTCAGGTTCTTGAACGATGGTTACCACCCTCGCTCAATACACCTGCAATATTGTCCATTCATTTCAATCACACTTTTCCATTACTTACTTTTTTGTAATAGTCGCGAGTATAGCAAAGCAATGTCGGCCGTCAAGTTAGAAAATGCTAAACGGACTCGCGTCAATATTTCCTGTGTGTGATTTGATGGGGTGGGGGTGGAGAGTCTTACGTAGTGGGTGAAAAGTGAAAAGTGAAAAGTGGGAAGAGTGATTAGAAGATAGGGGGGAAGAGACGGCCGTAAAGGGTTGTTGCTGCCGAAAACACGATGAGCATTTGTCCAGGTCCGTAGGTGAGCCAGATGACATCGCCGATGAGCGGAAAGCTCGATTCGTTGAAAAGCTGTGCGGCCAGAATAAGGTCGCTTAATAAGAATAGTGCGGCACCAATGGCCAGCCAGGTGAACTGGCCCACTTGCAGGGCCAGGGCCATCGCCATTCCGGCAGTGGTGGCAAGCAGCAGCGCGTACGGCAGCGCGGCCCGGTGCAGAGTGGTGGGCCGCTGCCCGCGGTAAACGACAAAGTACCAGCCCACTGTACTAATGATCCACCAAACGAGCAGGCTGGCCCAGCGGGCAGCTTCATTCATCGGCCCCAATTGGCTGGCATAGCGCCAGATGCCAACGATGTAGGCGATATGCCCCAGCCCAAACGTGACCATGCCGCCCAGCACGTTGCGCCCCCCGGGCAGCACCCCACCCATGAATAGATCGCCCAAAAAGTCAAAGCTCATGCCAATGGCCAGCCATGTAATAAAAGCATGGGCTGAACCCCCGCGCGCCATGATCACCCAGCCCCAGGCCGTCATCACCAGCACGGCCGAAGAAGCCAGGCGGGTCCAGCGCGGCATTCGCTGGCTGGTGTTGGCCGATCCAAGAAGAAAGCCGCCAAATAGGAGCGCGGCCCAAAGAAGCCACAGCAGTATGAAGATTACAGGAGGCAGTGGGGACTCACCAATAAGCATGGTGGAATTGTATCAGGTAATTTACTCGCTGTAATAGCGGCTGTCATCCGGGAATATGGTGACAAGGGTGCCGTGCTTCAGCGTTTGGGCCAGACGCAGAGCGGCGGCGATGCTGGCCGCACCGGATGGCCCTACTGAGAGTCCTTCGCAGTCGGCCAGCAGCTGGCGTGCGGCTGCGGCC
>JBHIWP010000506.1:0-3501 GCA_041987425.1 Promineifilaceae bacterium (SeqCode)
GGCCTGGATACCGAACTGCAGTCTGAAGGCGCCAGCCTCTCTGCCGGGGAGGCGCAGTTGCTGGCTTTTACCCGCGTCTTTTTGCAAGACCCCGGGCTGGTAATTCTAGATGAAGCCTCATCCCGACTGGACCCGGCCACGGAGCAGCTCATTGAGCGCGCCGTAGACAAGCTGCTGCGCCATCGCACCGGCATCATCGTCGCTCACCGGCTCACCACGGTCCATCGTGCCGACAAGATTATGGTGCTGGCTAACGGCCGTATCCTCGAACACGACACCTACGACGCGCTGGCCAATCGGGCCGATTCGCACTTTGCCGAGCTGCTGCGGACGGGGTTGGAAGAGGTAATTGGGTAATTAAGTAATTGGGTAATTACCCAGTTACTCAGTTACTGTTTAAGGAGGAATATGACAACACTAAAACAAGACACGGTTGATGCCCCAACCTGGAAGTTCATCCTGCGGCTGATTCAATTCAAGCCCTGGCCGCATTTGTTCAACCTGCTGTCGCTGATTGTGCTGATGTTGGGTCAGCTGGGGCCGCCGCTCGTGATACGCCACTTTTTTGACCTGCTCACCAATCGGGCCGCGGCGGCCTTTGACTTATTGACGCTGGTAGCGCTGCTGCTGGTAGTGGCCGTTGGCCGAATGGGCGGCCGCCGCGGCATGATAAAGATGAATCGGCCGTTTATGCTGCATGCCCATGCCCTGCTGCACAAGAACATGCTTGGCCGCATTCTGCAGCGCCCCGGCGCGCGGTCACTGCCAGAAGCCCCTGGCGAATCCATCAGCCGCTTTCGCGGCGACGTGTGGGAGGTGCCACTGTATGCTTTGTGGATCAACGACGTGATGGCCAACGGCGTCTTTCTTGTTTTTGCCCTGAGCATCATGATCAGCATCAACGCCCGCATTGCGCTGTATTCCTTGCTGCCGCTGGTGCTGGTCATTGTGGTGGCCAACGGCGCTGCAGGACGCATTCAGGCCTACCGGCAGGAGATGCGCAAGCGCAGCGGCATCGTCACCGGCTTTATTGCCGAATCGTTCGGCGCGGTGCAGGCTATTAAAGTGGCCTCCGCCGAAGATCGGGTGATCAATTACTTCGACACGCTAAACGAAAAACGGCGACAGGCGGCGCTAAAGGACCGGCTGTTTAACGAGATGCTGGGCTCTATTTTCCAGAATTCAGGCAACATCGGCACGGCCATAATCTTGCTGCTGGCGGCGCAAAGCCTACAGGCAGGCGACTTTTCTGTGGGAGATTTCGCGCTGTTTGTCTCTTATCTGAGCAACACGACAGGATTCGTTGGCTTTTTGGGATTCTTGCTGGCGCGCTACAAGCAGGCCAGCGTGGCCGTGGAACGGATGGTGCGACTGCTGCAAGGGGCGCCGCCACTCAGCCTAGTAAACCATAGCCCAGTCCATTTGTCTGGTCCTCTGCCGGAGATTCCATATGAAGAGAAGACGGCCGTCCACCACCTCAATCAGCTCACGATCCACAATCTCGCCTACCAGCACCCTGACTCGGGCCGGGGCATTTCAGCCATCAACCTGCATCTGCCCAAAGGCTCATTCACCGTGGTGACAGGCCGTATTGGTTCGGGCAAAACGACGCTGCTACGGGCGCTCCTGGGCCTGCTGCCGCATCAAGATGGCGAAATACGTTGGAACGGTGAGTTGGTTCTCCAGCCTGCGGAGTTCTTCGTGCCGCCACGCTCGGCCTACACAGCCCAGGTACCGCGCCTGTTCAGCGACACGCTGCGGCAAAATCTGCTGCTCGGCCTGCCGGAAGATCAGGTGAACCTTCCCGCCGCTATCCAGGCCGCTATTCTGAGCGAAGACGTGATGCAGTTGGAAAATGGCCTGGATACGAAGGTTGGACCCAAAGGCGTAAAGCTGTCTGGCGGTCAAATCCAGCGCTCGGCCACGGCGCGCATGTTCTTGCGCGATGCAGAACTGTATGTATTCGACGATCTTTCTAGCGCGCTGGATGTAAACACGGAAAAGCAGCTTTGGACGCAGCTCTTTTCTCGCGAAACGGTGCCCACCTGCCTGGTGGTGTCCCACCGACGTGCTGCCTTACGGCAGGCGGATCATATTGTGGTGCTGAAAGACGGCCGCGTCGAAGCCGAAGGCCAGCTAGACGAACTGCTGCGAACCAGCCGAGAAATGCAGCGGCTGTGGGAAGGTGACATCGGAGAGTAAAACAAAGAAGGGCATACCGCTGAAATTAGCAGCGGTATGCCCTATCCCATGGGAAAAGAATAAAAAAAATAATAATCTCGAAAGCGATATTTTCACGCACGCGGTCTTTTCACGCGTACACGGGTCTTTTGCCAATCGGCCTCATTTTGAGCAAAGAGCCGCTTTAGCCCCCAGGTTTGCACGCTTTCACGCATGAGCCATACTGTAAAAGCCAGGGCCTGCACCAGCAGAATGAGCGTCAGCCATTTGATGAATGTAGCCGAGACCACTTCCACCTGAAAATCTCTGATCCAGGTTTCACCGGACCCATCGGCAAGCTGCACATCAATGCGATAAGCGCCTTTCTCTGCCAGGGTTAAGTCTAGCTCGTAGAAGGCAGGGTTGTCTTTATCGGTTCCCTGAATCGCCATGCCGCTAACCGCTCCGCCTTGCCCATCCAGCGGGGTAGCCGTTATCGTGACGTTGGCGTTGTTCAGGGGTTGGGAAACGGCCGTATCCAACACCGCCACTGTGTAATGCACCGATCCGGCGCGCATGGTGCCTGGATAAGTCCACACCGTCATGGCATAAGGACCAATTGGCTCCAGCTCAAGCTGAACCGTGGCGTCTTCCGTATGGGCCAAAGCAGGGTGAGCCGCCACGCCAACCAGCAGCAGCATCTGTAATATCAACCAGGTTCGCAGCCCAAATTTCCGTAATTGCTTCATGATTCCTCAACAAAAAAGCCCCCCAATCTTGTGAGCGATCAAGAGGCCTTCAAATCATCAATTAATAATGTACCTGACCTATCTTATCCAGCCGAAACGGATTTTTTAGGTTTTCTGTTGTGGTGCGGCGACCGGCGCGAGCAGGTGCAGGCGATAGGCGCTTCATGCTTGGGTGGGTACATGTGGTAGTACATGGCAATCACCATCGGAATGAAAACGGCCGCATTGTAAATCAGATGCAGCTCCACACGAGGAATCCAAATCTGGAAAATACTGGACGGAACGGCTGAGCCAAAGAAATTGGAACCCATAATTGCCTGGCTCTGCAGCACAGAGTGTTCGATAAAGTGCCACGATTGAATAGCCAAAGAGGCAATCCACCACTTGCGGGAGCGGCCGGCAAAACCAGCTAACAAAATAATTACACCGGACAACGTCATTAATTATGAAATTCGAGAAGTGTGTATTGTGTTAAATACTCGTTCATTGTTCCAACCAGTTACTTAACTACTTACATATAAGCATGTATAAATATAACTTTACAATCTGTAATTTACAACCAAGTGCTAAATCTGTCAATTTGAGCTTGATA
>JBHIWP010000507.1:0-3492 GCA_041987425.1 Promineifilaceae bacterium (SeqCode)
CGCCACCATGTTTATGGGCACCCGCAACGGCAGCCTCAGCCGCCGGATGCGTTAAAAATCAACATGGGAGATTACAAAAGTCTGGCAGGCATTTGTAATCTCCCCTTCTCGACCCGCTTTCTTGCCTGCGTTAAAATGAGGGCATGAAAGTTTTTCTAAACAGCATTGGCTGCCGCCTGAATCAGAGCGAAATCGAGACAATGGCTCGCCAACTTTTGGCAGCTGGACATGAAATTGTCACCGACTCGGCTGCAGCCGACAAAGTGATTATCAACACCTGCGCCGTCACTGCAGAAGCAGCCCGCGATGCCCGCAGCCAAACCCGCCGCATCTACCGCGACAATCCCAACGCCGAAATTGTGCTCACCGGCTGCTATGCCACCATTGCCCCGGATGAGTTGAGCAAAGTGCAGGGTGCCGGGCGCGTGGTCGTCAATCAGCAAAAAGCGCAGCTAGTGCAAATGCTGGACCCCAACGCGCGCATCGAACTGCCCGTATTCGACCAGGAACCAGTGCTGCGCGAATTTTTTGCAGGCAGCATGGGAGCCAACACTCGCGCCTTCATCAAGGTGCAGGATGGCTGTGACAACAAGTGCACTTTTTGCGTGACGACCGTGGCGCGGGGAGCCGCCCAAAGCCGCCACCTGGGCGATGTGGTGACCGAGATTCAGGCGCTGGCTGCCGCAGGCTACCAGGAAGCAGTGCTCACCGGCGTGCACCTGGGCAGCTACGGTCATGACTTTGGCAACGATGCCGGGCTGCGCGACCTGGTGCAGGCCATTTTGCAGCATACGGATATTCCTCGGCTGCGCCTCTCTTCGCTGGAGCCCTGGGATATAGCCCCGAACTTTTTTACGCTGTGGCAAAATCCGCGCCTGCTGCCGCATCTCCACATGCCGCTGCAATCCGGCAGCGATAAGATTCTCAGGCGCATGGCCCGCCGCACCAGCCGCGCCAGCTTCCGCGAACTGACTGAAGCAGCCCGCAGCCACATCCCTGAGCTAAATTTGAGCACCGACATCATCGTTGGTTTTCCTGGCGAAACGGAGAAAGATTTTGCCGACAGCCTGGCGTTTGTGACGGAGATCAGCTTTGCCCGGCTGCATGTGTTTAGCTATAGTCCGCGCCCCGGAACGGCCGCATCCCAATTCCCCAACCAAATCCACGGCAAAGTCAAAAAAGAGCGCACCCACCGCATGATCGAGCTGGGCAAGCAGCTTAGCTACGATTTCCACCAACAGTTTATGGGGCAAACGCTCGACGTACTGTGGGAAAACAACGTGGGTGCAGACAATGGTGGCCTGCGCTGGGTGGGCTACACGGACAACTATGTTCGCGTTCAGGCGAATGGCCCGGCCGATTTGTACAACCGCATCACGCCAACGGAGATAGTTGAGGCTGCCCTGGATAGCGTTTCAGGTGTAGTAAAAAGTGATAAGTGACTTGCAAAACGGCCGAAGGCAGCGCCGCCGCCATCCGCAAACGAAGTGCCAAAAAGCTAAAAAGCTGAGCCAATTCCCCGTTGACACAACACGATTTTCGTGTACACTGTTTTCGTATGAAGAATATTACGCTTTCTGCCGATGAATATCTCATCCAACAAGCGCGCCAACGCGCTGCCAGTGAAAATCGGTCACTCAATGACCTTTTTCGAGAATGGTTGGCTCAGTACGTTTCTCAGCCCCACGCCGCCCAAAAGTACGCTGATTTGATGGCCGAATTAAACCATGTGCAGGCGGCTGGCCCTTACACTCGAGATGAGCTGAATGAACGTTGAGTCGCTACGCGGGAAATTTTTCCTTGATACCAACATTCTTGTTTACTCATTTGACAATTCAGCCCCTGAAAAACAGCAAACCGCACAGCAACTCATTGAAACTGCGCTGAGCAGCCAGCAAGGTATTATTAGTTCACAAGTGGTACAGGAATTCTTAAACGTCGCCCAACGCAAATTTGCGAAACCAATGAGCCTGACAGATGCTCGCATGTACCTGGATGCGGTACTGCGCCCCCTGTGCCAGCATTTCCCCTCGCTTGGTTTTTATGAACACGCGCTACGCTTGCGTGAAGAGACAGGCTACACTTTTTATGATTCGCTGATTGTGACGGCAGCAATTGAAGCTGGTTGCAAAATAGTGATTAGTGAAGATTTGCAAAACGGCCGTACCATCCAAGGCACCACCATTCTCAACCCCTTTTTGTGAACGGCGAGCGCAGCAGTAGCCAATTAACCATTAGAAATTCACAATTCACCATTCACAATTAAATCGGCCGTCATGTAGAGGCCGTCCATCTCAAAATTGTGGTGTTTGGCGTAATACTCTCGCGTGCCAATGGCGCTGATGACGGCAATACGGCCGTAGCCCGCCGCCCGTGCCATCTCTTTTGCCTTGTTGATTAGCTCCGACCCCAGCCCCATGTGCTGCGCCTCGCCGCTGCTGTCTTCGCCCAGGTTGAGCGCCGGGCCGTAGACGTGCACTTCGCGAATCATGGCGTGATTCTCAAGTTCCGGCAGCGGGTGAGGTATGTCCCCATGCGGCAGCGAAAGCCGCAAAAAGCCAGCGATTTTGTCATCGTCGGTCTCAAAGCTAAGAAAGTGCTCGGTTGTGGCGTCGGTTTCGTACGTTTCGATGCGCAGTTCCACGTCTTTTCGCGTGACCTTGTGCCGCCGCACTTCGCGGCAGCGAATGCACTGGCACTGCAGGCCACGATCGACCATGCGCTGCAGAGCAATCTGGCGCAGGTTTGCTTTTTTGTTGCCCGCTACCACGTTGGTTGTGGGGAAGTCGCGAATAACCCGGTTGAGCCGCACGTAGCGCGGCACCTGCACCTTGCAGGCCACCAGCAGTTCGGTCAGCGTTTCCTCATCATAAGGCTGGTATTCGCCGCGCTGCCAATAGTCATACAGTTCGGCATTTTCTACCAGCATGCAGGGGTAAAGCTTGAGTTCGTCCGGCCGGATCGATTCATCGGACCAGATACGGCCGAAATCTTCCACGTCGCTTTCCGGCGTGGCCCCGAGCAGGTTGGCCATCCAGTGGCCGTGAATCTTGAAGCCAGCCAGCCGCAGCAGACGGAAGGCATCGCGGGTAGATTGCACGTCGTGGCCGCGATTGTTCAGCGCCAGGACCCGCTCATCCAGGCTCTGGATGCCTACCTGCACCTTGGTCACGCCCAGGTAGCGCAGCCAGCGCAGTTCGTCCACATCTACGTGATCCTGGCGCGTTTCTACCACCAGCCCCACGTTGCGACGCGGGCCAACGGCGTTTTTCTGCTGCGCCTGCACCAGCGTCTCGGAATCTTCTTCGTTCATGGCGTCCAGGCAGCGCTTAACAAACCACTCCTGGTAGTCGCGGCGGTAGCTGGACCAGGTACCACCCAGGATGAGCAGCTCAATCTTTTCGGCGGGGTGGCCTATTTGCTCCAGGGCGCGGATGCGTGCGGCCGTTTGCGCATACGGGTCAAAGCCGTGCCGTTCGGCGCGCTGGGCAC
>JBHIWP010000508.1:0-3399 GCA_041987425.1 Promineifilaceae bacterium (SeqCode)
CCACCACGGCACGCTGTCCTTTTCCGGGTTAAAGCGGCGGATGCGTAATTGTACTTGCATAGGATTCTCCTCAGTTGCCCAATTACTTAATTACCCAATTACACCCTGTAACTGGGTAATTAAGTAATTGAGGTAATTTAGTAGACGCGTTCCTTAGGTTCGTAGCGACCCAGGGTGACGGGTTTGTAAGCCAAACGATGACCACCGTCTTCGGTGCGGAAGTAAAACGTGTGTTTTAACCATTCTGCATCGTTGCGCTTTTGGTAATCTTCTCGGGCGTGGCCGCCTCGGCTTTCTTTGCGGGCCAGGGCAGAAACGGCCGTAACCTCCGCCAGCTCCAGCAAGCAGCCCAATTCCCACGCTTCCAGTAAATCGGTGTTGAATCTTCGCCCTTTATCGTCAATCTGGATGTTGCGACTGTAGGTTTCACGCAGTTCACCCAATAGGGCAATGGCCGCGCTCATCGATTCATCCGTGCGGAACACGCCAACGTTGGCGGTCATCGTTTTTTGCATTCTTTCACGCAGTTCAACGGATTTTGTGCCCCCGCTGCCGTTACGAATCCTCTCAAACTCAGCCATCACTTCCGCAGTTGGATCGTCTGGCAGCGGCAGCAGATCGGCCTGCTTGCAATATTCTGCCATGTGCTTACCGGAGCGGCGGCCAAAGACCACCAGGTCAACCAGAGAGTTGGTGCCCAGCCGGTTCGCGCCGTGCACGGAAACGCAGGCGCATTCACCAGCAGCGTAGAGGCCATCAATTTTCGTGCCTTCTACATTAGCAAGAACACGGCCGTCTACATCCGTGGGAATGCCGCCCATGGCATAATGGGCCGTAGGCTGAACCGGCATCGGCTCCTTAACCGGGTCTACCCCCAGATAGGTGCGGGTAAAATCAGCAATATCAGGCAGTTTGGCCTCGATATATTCCCGATCAATTCGGCGGCTATCCCCGGCTTCTGCAAAGTAATGATTGACCGTTTCAGGACGAATATCTAGATGAATATAATTTTGCCCGTTAATGCCACGTCCCGCCTGCATCTCCAGGAACATCGCCCGGCTAACCACGTCACGGCTGGCCAAATCTTTAATGGTAGGAGCGTACTTTTCCATAAATCGCTCGCCATCATTGTTTATCAAGACGCCACCCTCTCCGCGCACGCCTTCGGTGATAAGCACGCCCAGGCGAAAAATGCCGGTGGGATGAAATTGGAAAAATTCCATATCTTCCAGGGGTATGCCGCGCCGCAGACAGATAGCTGCGCCATCACCCGTAAGCGAGTGTGCGTTTGAGGTTACTTCCCAGCAGCGCCCCCAGCCACCGGTGGCAAAATGCACGGCCTTGCTGTGAAAGACGTGGAACTCGCCGGTGCTAATCTGCAGGGCCACCACGCCGCGCACGGTGTTATCCACCCGGATCAGATCTACAACGTGAAATTCGTCGAAGAAGTTAACTTTATTTTTAATGCACTGCTGGTAAAGGGTTTGCAAAATCATGTGGCCAGTGCGGTCGGCGGCATGGCAGGCGCGCTGCACGGGCTGGCCTGTTTCATTATTGGTGTGGCCGCCAAATCGGCGTTGGGAAATCTTGCCGTTCGGGTAGCGATCAAAGGGCAGCCCCATATGTTCAAGTTCAACTATCGTATCGACTGCTTCTTTACATAAAACATCTACTGCGTCTTGATCTGCTAAATAGTCAGACCCTTTCACAGTGTCATAGGCGTGCCATTCCCATTTGTCTTCTTCCATATTGCCCAGAGCGGCACCGATGCCGCCTTGAGCCGCGCCGGTATGGGAGCGCGTGGGGTACAGCTTAGAAATGACGGCAACGTTGGCGCTTTTGCTGGCGTACAGCGCTGCCATAAGTCCGGCGCCGCCCGCTCCTACGATGACGGCGTCGAATGTGTGTATTTTTACGTTAGCCATGGTTATCCTGCACTTTTTTACGGTTGAAAATAATAATTAGCCGGGCAAGTTTTGGGCAGCCTGGCGGGCAGCTTCCGGATCAAACAGGGCAATTCCTACTGCGGCCCAAATTACGGTGACCACGACAAAAACAGCCAAAAGGATATTGATTACTCTAAGGATGCGGGGATTGTGGATGTAATCTCCCAGGACGTAGCGCAGTCCATTAATGCCATGAGGAATAGCAAACAGAAGTAGGAAAATATCATATACTTTCCAGCCCCAAGATTTCCACTGCTCAGCGACAAATATAAGCGTTAGATTGCCGCTGCTGTTGAGCACATGCTGAATAATCATGTGGCCCACGGCGAGAATAAGTAAGACGAGCCCAGACATGCGCATAAAAAGAAAGGCATATCGTTCAAAATTGTGTTTTAGTTGTACCTTGCGGCGTGTTATTGAGGGTGTTGCAGTTGTCATATAGTTGCTCCCATAGGACGCATTTACGAATAGGTTGGGTTAACTAACGCGCGATTGAGTACGGCCGTTTACCACAGCCCTTTGCTCAAGAGAGGACGCCTTTAGCCTATAAACTCGCTCAGACGAGGAATTGCCCAACAGGCGGCGCCAAGTCCGCTGCAGCGACTAATAAACTCTACCAGCATAAAGATGCCAATGGGGGTAAATACCACCGCAAACAAAATCCAAACGATAGTGGCGCTGCGCTGCTGATACATCCACCACTCCGGCTTAAAATCTAGAATGGTAATGCGGACCCCGTTAAAAGCGTGATATAAAACGGCCGCCATAATGCCTATTTCACCAACAGCAAAAAAGGGATGTTTAAAAACAGCCAGTGACCAGGCGTACAATTCCGGGTAGAAGTGAACGTTGGCCGTATCCCACACGTGTATTACGAGAAAACCCAAGATAGCTAACCCGGATATGCGGTGGGCAATCCAACTGTAATGACCACTCCTCCCACGATACCGAACACTTTCGCGTAGGGTGAGTAATAAAGATGACATGGATCTCCTTCCTCCACAGCTCAGTGGATATCTTGCAAAGGCGTTGCGTAAAAAACGAGAAAATAGATTTTTACGCAAGCGAGCATTTACAATCGCTTTTACCTTTACATGAAAACAAATCGGGCTCATTATAGCACGTTTGTGGGGGAAGGTAAGGAATTATGTGGGAGATGGTTGGCACTTTTTGCGGTATAATTAGGCCAATATACTTGGTTTACCGATTACGGTATTGTCTTACCAATTGATGAAGATTTCTCAATATAGGCCCTGGGATACTTGTCTGGCTTTTCGCCTGTTGCTACACTGTAAACCTGATGATCAGACCGTTTAATTTACGCGATTTACCCCTTGTTCACCGCCTAAGTGAAATGGGTGTTTCTCTTCATACAGAGTCTGTTCTAACTAAGAACTTGCACCCGACACGCGGCGCGCTATTTAGTTTGATCGGCGGGGATTTTCCTACGTAT
>JBHIWP010000509.1:0-3396 GCA_041987425.1 Promineifilaceae bacterium (SeqCode)
ACCCCACCACAAACCGATCGGGCAAATCGAATCCTTTGTATCTGATGGGCAAATTGATCAGGCGGCGACGGGCCTTATTGAACAGCGCGCAGACCTCAATGCTGGCAGGCTCACGCGCTCGCAAATTCCGCAACAGGTAGTTGAGCGTCAGCCCTGTGTCAATCATATCTTCAACAAAAACAATGTGCCTGTCCTTGATGGATTCGTCTAAATCTTTTTCCAGGCGCACCAGGCCCCGCTCGCGCGATTCTGCTGAGTAGCTGGCAATGGCAAGGTAGTCTACCTCAACGGGAATGGTAATTGCCCGCAGCAGGTCGGCCATAAAGGGCACCACCCCATTGAGAACGCCTACCAGCAAAGGGTAACGGCCGTTGTAATCCACCGAAATCAAATTCCCTATCTCGCTGACTTTGGCCGCAATTTCTTCTGCCGAAAACAACACCCTGGAAATGCCGTCATTCAATTCACCATACGCCTCTGGTGGCAGCGTTGTCATCATATGTCGTCATCCTGCGCTTCTGTGCCAATTATGGGCAGCGCCTGGGCATCCAGACCAAATTTGATCATTAAATTGCGTAAGTCGTCTCTTTTAAACAGCTTAATATTAACCTCGGGGTACAATTCCTTGAGCCGCTTTATTTTGCGATTCTTGTGCCGGATAAGCTTTGGGCGCAGCGTCGTTAGTTCAATGTATAGGTCTTGGTTGGGCAGATAAAAATCTGGAGAAAAAGCCTGCGTCACGTTACCGGCATTGTCCCATACCAAAGGAAATGTTTGCGGTTCATACTGCCATTCTATGCCATAATAATCAAGAATGCGGGCAAACTCGGCTTCGATTTTGTGAGCGAACTGTGGAGTTTCCAGGGTATCTGCACTCAAATTATTGCTCCATTGGCAAAATGCTTGTTGCTGTCTGTTATCATTATATGTAAAGCTTATAATATGTAAAGTATGCACACTTCCAATAACTTTATGCCTGGCAGGCATAGAATTACATACAAAAAATCAGATGTCCATTCAATCTAATATTCCAGAACCACTTATCGAAAAGCTAAGAAGTGCGCACCACGTGGCGGTTTTGACCGGCGCAGGCATCTCCGCCGAAAGCGGCGTGCCGACGTTCCGGGAAGCGCAGACCGGGCTGTGGGCCAAATATGATCCTCAAGAGCTGGCCACGCCGCAGGCCTTTCGTCGCGACCCCAAGCTGGTATGGGAATGGTATGCCTGGCGACGCGAGATTGTCGGGCAGGCTGCACCCAATCCAGGGCATATGGCCCTGGCCGAACTGGCGGCACGCGTCCCGCAGTTTTCGCTCATCACGCAGAATGTAGATGGCCTGCATCAGCGCGCTGGCAGCCGCAACGTTATTGCGCTGCACGGCAACATCACCGAGACCAAATGCTTTGGCAATGAACATTTCATTGAAAGCTGGGCGGATAGCGACGCCGTGCCGCCGCACTGCCCCATCTGCAATGAACTGCTACGGCCGAATGTGGTGTGGTTTGGCGAAAGTTTACCGGCCGGGGCTTTGGCAACGGCCGTTCAGGCCGCACGCACTTGCGATCTTTTCCTCTCCGTTGGCACCTCTGCTTTGGTTCATCCAGCCGCTTCGCTGCCCCTTCTGGCTTTGGAAAACGGTGCCGTTACCGTTGAAATTAATCCACAATCGACGCCCCTTAGCCGCTGGATGGATTTTGTTTTATCTGGTCCGGCTGGCACGGTGCTGCCCCAGCTGGTTGCCAGATTATGAAATCATTTGGCGGTCGCTGCTTTACATAAGCCAGCTTGTGGTTTATACTGGTGCCGTAAGCGGCCGTTTTTCTGCATACAGACGGCTCACAAAACAAATGGCAAAAAAGGACTCTGACGAAACAACGATCCCGCTAGGGGTGGCCCTTATCGTAATTGGCTTATTTGTGGTGCTATTCGCCGCCGCGATTTTCTTTATCAATCCGACACACGCGCAAACGGCCGTGCGCCCCACGCCTTTACCCGTCATCACCGTTGTCATTACACCAGTACCCGACGCGACCGAGGTGGTGGAAACGGCCGATAATGATGCCACGAACAGTACGGAAATTAACTTGCCCGTTAACTTTGTCTCCCTAAACGATGCACCTCGCTCCACCCTGGAGAATCAACCGCAACGCATCGTAATTCCTAGCATTGGGGTGGACGCTCCGGTAGTAGACGTAACGTTATCGGCCATCCAAAGCGAGGGTCAGACCTATTATCAGTGGCAGGTTCCAGCAGCCTATGAGGCGGGCTGGCACAACACTACCGCCCCCTTGGGGCAACCGGGCAACACCGTACTAAATGGACATCACAACATTCATGGTGAGGTGTTTGGCCAACTGGTTGATCTGGAAATTGGCGCCGAAATTACGGTGTATGATCGCTCAATCCCGCATCACTACACCGTCGCCGAGGTAGAGATATTGCCAGAACGCGACCAGCCAATTGAGGTTCGCCTGGAAAACGCTTCATGGATTCAGCCAACAGATGATGAGCGGCTCACGCTGGTAACTTGCTGGCCCCATACGGATAATTCGCATCGGCTCATTGTGGTGGCTTACCCTGCCGAGCCAGATTCAAATTGATTATTTGTCTTACATTCTAGGAGGTCAATGATGAAACTGATTAAACAAACCGGACTATCCATTCTTCTGCTGTGTGCCATTTTGCTGCTGGCGGGTACCGTTCAGGCCCAGCAAGGTGAGCAAGGCGATACTGGCTACATCACCGGAGCAGTTTACAGAGATGTAAATGGTGATGGAGCCTGTGTGGATAGCGGTGTGCAAGGTGAAGACCCTATTAAGGGTGTCACTATCGAATTTGTTAGCAGCGATGAGGCCACGGTTGTCACGCTTACCACGGCCGACAACGGCACCTACGGGTTGGCAGACGCTGGGGAAAGCTATTGGCGCTGTACTTAAACCTGCTGATGATAAAATGGGGCCATTAGTTGATGAAGCTGTCGAAGTTGCAGACGTTGGTCGGAAGGGAGCCGCAGATCTAGAAAAAGCAGTGGACGGCATTGGGAATTATTTCTTTAAGGATGGTGTCCAAATGGTTGTTGATGGTTATTCTCTTGAAGAATTAACGGAGATCATGGAGACAAGAATTGAATACCGTGAAAAAAGAGAAGGTGTTCAAAAATCCATGTTAAAGTCTATGGGTGATCTGGCACCGGCCTGGGGTATGGTCGGGACACTGATCGGTCTGGTGCTTATGTTAGCGGGATTTGGTGGTGAAGGCGGAGCAGATAATCTTGGTGGCGGTATGGCAGCGGCGCTCATTACCACGCTGTATGGAGCTGTTTTCGCAAATTTATTTTTCTTACCTATGGCTGATAAGATGGGCAATAAAACAACTGCAACATCAATGTCAGCAGCA
>JBHIWP010000510.1:0-3393 GCA_041987425.1 Promineifilaceae bacterium (SeqCode)
GGAACTGGTAGGAACGACACTGGCACAAATGCCGAACCGGTTGAAAGGGCGCCCGATCAAGCGGCACATTCCTCGCGACTTGCCGCCAGTAATGATCGATCTAACCCTGATGGTGCAGGCGCTGATGAACCTGGTAGACAACGCGCTAAAGTATGCACCGCCAGAGGAGCCGATTGAAATTGAAGCCTTTCAGCAAGACGAAAGCGTAATAATTGCGGTAAAGGATCGGGGGGCTGGCGTGCCAGAAGCAGAGCTGGAGCACATTTTTACCAAATTCTTCCGCCTTGATCCGGGGGGCATCGGCGGAACGGGCTTGGGCTTGTCTATTGTTAGAGGCATTGTGGAGGCGCAGAACGGCCGTGTTTGGGCACAAAACCGGCCAGGGGGTGGGGCTGCTTTTTTGATGTCCCTGCCGGTTGCCGCGATGGTGTCGCCAGAAATCGCCGATTAATAGGCCACCTTTAACCGGTAGCCAACGCCCGGTTCGGTTAAAATAAATTGCGGATTAGACGGATCTGCTTCGATTTTGCGCCGCAGATTGCTCATGTGAACACGCAACAAATGGGTTTCTGCTTGAAATCCGGTTCCGCGTACTTCTTTTAGCAGCTGCTGGTGTGTCAGGACACGCCCAGCATACCTGATTAAGAGCCTGAGTAAATCATACTCGGTGGGCGTTAGCTGCACTTCCTGCCCATCATACGTCACCACTCGCGCCGTTAGATCGACCCGCAGCTTGCCGCTGACAAAGACCAGTTCCGGTTCCTCTTGTCGCATGTGCCGCATAGCCACGCGCAGCCGGGCCGTCAGTTCGCCCACGCTAAACGGTTTGGTGAGATAATCATCGGCTCCAGCATCCAGCGCCTCAATCTTATCCGTATCCTGGTTTTGCACCGATAGAATTACGATGGGTGTCTGGGACCACTGTCGAATGCGCCGGGTCACCTCGATGCCACCTATTCCCGGCAGCCCTAGATCCAGGATGACGAGGTCTGGTCGTAAGTTGATGACCTGCATGATGGCATCTTCGCCAGTGGCCGCTTCGTGAACATCGTACCCATGCGCGGAAAGCGAGGTGCGTAAAAAACGCCGGATGGCATGTTCATCATCCACAATTAATACTTTCGTCTTTTGCATGGTCGTAGACTCACCAAGCGCCACGGTTTGATCTTGGAGCATGATTATACCTATTTGTTTTCCAACACCGAATTGCCGTCGGGAACCGGCAATTCAAGGTGACGGCTAATAACCACGCCAGCCTGAAGCAGTGTCGTCTTGCCACCACTCAGAACCAACTGTGTGACGGTTGGCAAAAGCCCATAGTGCCATGGCGGCAAATATCAGACTCAACATGGTGACAAGGGGAACCAATACCCGGGTGGGCCAACCGTAATCGCCGCTGAGCAATAAGATGGCCGGGATCATACCGCCAACTAATACCAGCGGCAGCGTCTTTTTCCAATTTGCTATTGGTTTCATACCTTAATGACCTTTGTTCTCAGTAGAATATTTTCAGTTTGAGTGTACACACAAAAGCATTAAGAGAATGATAAGAGATTCAATTTAGGCGTTAAGAAACCATCAAGTTTAAAAGTGCGACCCATTCGATCTGCTTAACTTCCAAGATGTGACAGTACTTTGTTAGAGGCAATGTGCTTTTTGCTACTCATGCCCCAGAATAGGATGGGGTTTATAGGGGGCCTCAATCTGCTCGATTTCTTCCGCACTCAGAGAGATATTCACTGCCTCAACTGCCTGCTCCAGGTGGTGCATCTTGGTCGCGCCAATGATGGGTGCCGTGACGCCAGGTTTGTGCAGCAGCCAGGCCAGGGCAATTTGCGCCGGGGAAACGCCTCTTTTCTCGGCAATGGCTACAACGGCATCCACCACGTCAAAATCTTCAGATTCGTAGTACATCCCTTTGGCAAACTCATCGCTTTTGGCCCTGGCGGTGGGATCGCTGGCCTCACGCTTGCGGTTTCCTGCCAGAAAGCCTCTGGCCAGCGGGCTCCAGGGAATAACCCCCACGCCTTGCTCCAGACAAAGCGGCAGCATCTCCCGCTCTTCCTCGCGGTAGACGGCGTTCATGTGGTTCTGCATGGCGGAAAAGCGCGTCCAGCCGTTCAGATCGGCCGTATACTGTGCCTTGGCAAACTGCCAGGCATACATGCTGGAAGCGCCAATGTAGAGCGCCTTGCCCGCTTTCACAACATCGTGCAGGGCTTCCATTGTTTCTTCGATGGGGGTGTCATAGTCCCAGCGGTGAATCTGGTAGAGATCGACGTAATCGGTGCCTAAGCGACGCAGCGAGTTGTCGATGGCTTCCATGATGTGCTTGCGAGAGAGGCCGCCGCCGTTGGGCCCTTTGCCGATGGGGAAATAGACTTTGGTCGCCAGGACAACTTCTTCTCGGTTGGCAAACTCTTTTAGGAGTCTACCGGTTACTTCCTCACTCACGCCTAGCGAGTACATGTCGGCCGTATCAAAAAAGTTAACGCCTAGCTCTATGGCCCGCTGGATAAACGGCCGTGCCGCCGCCTCGTCCAAAACCCAATCCCTCCACTCCGGCGTGCCATAGCTCATCATCCCCAAACAGATGCGCGACACCTTCAGGCCAGTCTTGCCTAAATTCAGATATTCCATTCTGCGCTCCTTTACTTGTAGAAAGGAGTTATTTTACCGAACGTTGTGCTTCCAGGCACGCGACGCCGCTTTTGCCCGCCACGGCATTGTGCATTACGCCAGCGGGCAGATCAAGGCGGTCACCCGGATAGAGAGTGGTAGGTTCCCCTTCAATAGGAAAGCCAAAAGTGATTGATCCGGCTAAAACCACAATTACCTTTTCATAGGGATGTTCATGTGCAGGAAAAACATCTTGAGGTTCACTGCGCCATCTTTGGGGCTTTAATCCTTCAGATTCCAGCTGTTGGAGTAGTTCTGCTTCGGTTGGTGCTTCTGCACGCGCCCATTTTTGAATATGGATGATGTGGGTTTTCATTGGCCGGTTCCTTAATGACCGTTACTACAAAGTAAATTCTAATCAAGATAAAATTTCTATAAAGAATATACGTGGTATCGGCTAAAAGTACAATTGAACCAGTGTACTGGTGACGGCAAAACACCATATTTTTAACGGAATTTATACAGACGGACCCTGGACAGGCGTCTATTTATGCGAAGCTGTTTGGTTCTTGCTATAATCCCGCAACTATGGAAAGTTCTGGTCAAAATCGACGTCAGTTTTGGATTGGCATGGGAATGAGCGCAATTTCAATTGCGATTATTTTTTGGCTGGTAGATCCCCGCGAGATTTTAACCGCTCTACAGAATGCCGAGCTTTTATACATTGGCTGGAGCGCAGCGGGCATTCTTCTTTTTATGATGATTCGGGCCGTT
>JBHIWP010000511.1:0-3390 GCA_041987425.1 Promineifilaceae bacterium (SeqCode)
GGCCGTTAGCCGGTTACTGACGCCGCGCGCCTGCCCAAACCGGAGCGTTTCGGCCTGTAAAATCCACTGCAATCCAGTGGTCTGCACCCCATGCGCATCGCCAGCCAGGGGTATAAGGGACACGAGATCGCCTACCTGCCCTCTTATTTCCGTTTGCTGGCGCACCAGCCAGGCGCGCTCCGTTTGGGTAATGAGCCGCACGGTCTTGCCAACCAGCGCCGCATGGGTGAGCAAGAAAATGTTGGCTAAGGTTTGGTCCAGCCGCCCGCCTAACATGCCAAACAGCCAGATTTCCTTGTCAGGCTGTTCCGCTGCCAGCAGCAGCGCCAGCTCCAGGTCCGTTTCGTCTTTTTCTGGCGGATGCTGGTCAAACGGAATCTGGTTACTGCTGAGCCACTGCTGCAGCTCCGGCTCCAGGGAATCCATGTCGCCAATCACGCGGTCTGGCAGGTGTCCCAACCGAAGCAGGTGCCGACTACCCCCATTGGCGGCCCAAACGGCCGTTGCCTGTGTGAGATACGGCCGTATCCATTCCACCTCATCCAACATTCCATTGGCAAAAATCAATAGCGCCATCGGTTCGCTCCACAAATCTCACCGCAAAGAACATGAAGAAGGCTAAGGAAAAAGCAGACATCTCTGCGCGCTTTGCGGTAAACAAAACAAAAAAGCCACCCTGATCCGGATGGCTTCTAAAACGCAAAGTCGCAATTCCTCCGCCGGCATTACCCGGATCAGGTTCGCAGGTCGGTGACAAACGGTCACCCTCTCAGCCGGGCCTCCCCAGCTCCCTGTACAGTATGAAATTAGCTAAGACTTCTCCACTTTACATCAAAATAAAGGCTGCGTCCAATGAAATGGTTGAGGTAAATAGTGCACGAACCTGCACGATACCTGACAGTTTTCGTTGACCTTTTCCCGGCGAGATGCAAAAATAGTTTAAAAGCCTTCAGAAACGCGAGTTTAATCAAATGAACCGCTCCGAAAATAGTTTACCAAGCGCAACCCGACTGGCCCAGTTAAAAAAAGCAGCTGGACGCGGCCCTGTACTTATTTTGACGCATGATAATCCTGACCCAGATGCACTGGCTTCTGGCAAGGCGCTTGCGGTCTTGCTCAGCCAGGCCTGGAACATCCCCAGCCGATTGCTGTACAGCGGGCTTGTCTTACGGCCGGAGAATCGGGCCATGCTCAACATCTTAACGCCCGAGTGGGAACACAGTGATGTGCTGCCGGACCTCAGCCAGTATACGGCCGTGGCCCTGGTAGATACGCAGCCAGGCGCAGGCAATAATCGATTGCCCGAGAGCTACACGCCCCATATTGTCATCGACCATCACCACCCGTTGCGAGAAGCAATTGGACCGGTGCCCTATGCAGACATACAGCCAGAGATTGGCGCTTCCGCCACATTGATGGACCAGTACCTGGAAGCTGCCGAAGTTGAGCCGGATATTGATCTGGCTACTGCGCTGTTCTACGCGCTCAGAACAGACACGCGCGGTTTGTCGCGCGGTGCTTCCACCCTTGATGAAATCGTTTACCTTAAACTGCTGGCAAAGGTGGACCACAGCAAGCTAATACAGATCGAGCAGGCGGGCCTGCCAAAGGCATATTTTCAGGCTTTTGCCAAGGGCCTCGAAGCCGCCCGCGTCTATACTCAGTCGGTGGTAGCTAATTTGGGAAGCATGCACATTCCCGATCTTGCAGCAGAAATGGCTGATTTGCTGATTCGCCTGGACGGTGCACGGGCGGTGCTCTGTCTGGGCATTCATGAGCAAACGTTGTATCTCTCGATCCGAACTGAGCCAATGGGGCAGGACGCTGGTTTGCTGGTGCAGCACGTGATCATACCTCCAGGGAAAGCAGGTGGCCACGGCATGATGGCGGGCGGGCAGGTTCCTTTGGCCGGACAGGAATTTGACCAAATCAGCAAGAAGCTCATAGACCGGTTCTTGAAGATTATGGGGGAATCGGGGGAAGGAGCAAGCCTGACACAGCCCAGGAACGAGGCCAATTAGAGAAGATACGCCCGGAGAGATTCGAACTCCCAACCCCTTGGTTCGAAGCCAAGTGCTCTATCCATTGAGCTACGGGCGCAGGTAAAAGCTTAGTTAAAAGTAAAAAGTGATAAGTGAAAGTTGGAATCACGTTTCACTTATCACTTTTTACTGCCTTTAGGGGCGAGTGGTGGGATTTGAACCCACGGTCTTCTGGGCCACAACCAGACGCGTTAACCACTACGCTACACCCGCCAAGAAGCGCTGAAATGCTATCATATTAAGCAGAATGTGACAACTCTTGCGCACAAAACGTAACGCACTTAAACTACAGGCATGAGCGAACAAAATCCGGTGTTAAACGGCCGTTACGAACTCATCGAACGCATTGGCAGTGGCGGCATGTCTGTGGTGTACAAGGCCAAAGATCGCGCCCTGGGTCGCATTGTTGCTGTCAAAATGATGCACGAAAGCTTCACCAACGACCATGGCTTCCTCAAGCGGTTCCAGCAAGAGGCCCATGCGGCCGCCAATCTGGCCCACCCCAACATTGTCACCGTGCACGACATCGGCCAGGATGAATATAAACACTACATCGTGATGGAGTGTGTGGAAGGCAAGACGCTCAAAGAGATTATCCACAGCCACAGCGGAGAGCCAATGCCCATCAGCCGCGCCCTGGACCTGATCATCCAGGTATGTAACGGCATCGGCTATGCGCACCGGGCAAACCTTGTTCATTGTGACGTCAAACCGCAAAACATTATCGTCACGGTGGACGATCGGGTAAAGGTGGCCGATTTTGGCATTGCCCGCGCCATCAGCACAGCTACCCAGGTGCAGCAGGTAAGCCAGGTATGGGGCACGCCTCAATACTTCTCACCGGAACAGGCTGCGGGGGATGCACCAACCCCGGCTTCCGATGTATACGCTATCGGCATAATCTTGTTCGAAATGCTGACCGGGCGGCTGCCCTTCGCCGCCGAATCTCATACAGCAATGGCTTTGAAGCATCTGCATACGCCTCCGCCCCTAGTTACAGAATTCAACCCCGCCATTCCTGCGCAACTGGCGCACATCATTAACAAGCTACTGGCTAAAGAACCGGCCGGCCGCTACCGGACTGCGGGGCAATTGGGCCGTATCCTCACCACCTACCGCCAGCGCAGCCAGGAAGAAACCGGCCCTATTTATGCGCCCCTCTCCGGCACGACGCGGCAGGCTCCTGTCGTTCCCGTGGCCGAGCAAAAAACAGAGGTGTTTCAACGCCCTGAACTGGATGATGGAGAAGCAATTACCCGCCCGCCCATGCGGCCGTTGCCAAAAGCACCGGACGCCGTGACCGTGTCGGTAAACAGTCTGGCAGAAGCGGAAATGGATTGGACGGCCG
>JBHIWP010000512.1:0-3388 GCA_041987425.1 Promineifilaceae bacterium (SeqCode)
CAGGTAGTTGTACGGCCGTACCAATGTATAGGCAATCGAGCCATCCTTCACTTCATCAGAAATCGTCTGGTCGTGGCGGAATTTGCCCAGCTCCACCATTTCGGCAAAAAGAAAATACCAGATGGTATTTGCCAGGGTGAGCCCGGCAATGGTGGAGGTGCCCTGGTTTTCGTAAACGGCCGTCCACAGCTGCACAAAGATAAACATGAACAGCATGATCATCACCGAACGCGAAGCGGCGTCCCAGGCGTAGGCCAACTGGTTCTGCAAATTGGTCAGCGTGATGGTGCCATATTTTCGTAAACTGTTTTGCAAAGGTAAGATCATAATTCACCTAAATAACGCCTCGTGATTTTGACGATTGTTAATTCTGGTAGATTTCGCGAATGATTTCTTCCAGGGGCGGATCCGTGATAGTGATGTCTAGACAAGGCTTGGTGGCGATGACCTGCTGAATTACCTGCTCTACCGGTACGTCCTGACTGTTGAACGACAGTTTTACGCCGTAGGTGCCTTGTTTTAGTGTGGTTACATGGGGCAGCGCAAACGCGCCCTCCAGAGGCTCTGAAAAGCGGACATCGATAATTTTTTGCGTCATATATTGCCGTTTGAGGGCCGAGGTGCGGTCATCGAAAATGATACGGCCGTGGTTGATCACAATCACTCGCTTGGACAGGGTTTCTACATCGCCCGCATCGTGGCTGGTGAGGAAAATCGTCACATTTTCCGTCTCGTTCAGGTGGCGAATGGCGTGGCGAATCTGCTGCTTGGCGACCACATCCAGCCCTATTGTCGGCTCATCCAAAAAGATGATGCGCGGGCCGTGCAGCAGCGAAGCGGCGATTTCGCACTTCATACGCTGCCCCAGGCTCAGCTTACGCACCGGCGTCTGCAAGAAATCCTGGATTTGAAAGGCTTCCACCAGAAAGCTGCGCCGCCGCTGGTAGTCGGATTCATCCAGCTCGTAGATGCGGCTAAACAGGCGAAACGTATCCTCTGGCGGCAGGTGGTACCAAAGCTGTGGCTTTTGCCCGAAGACGGAGCCAATCTGGTAGGCCAGCTGGCGGCGCTGCCGCCAGGGCGTGTAGCCCAGCACGGTGGCCTGTCCATCACTGGGGAAAAGGATGCCGGTGAGCATCTTGATGGTGGTGGATTTACCGGCGCCGTTGGGCCCAATAAAGGCTAGAAGTTCCCCGCGCTCCAATTCAAAGTTGATATCGGAAACGGCCGTTACCTCTCGCGTAATGGGTCGCCACATCGCGTGCAGGCTGCCCAGCACGCCTGGCGCTTTCTGTTTTAGCTTAAAAATTTTGCCCAGCCCTTGCACCTGAACGGCCAGGTGGGAACGGCCGTTTGCCCCTGTTTGCGTCATTAAACAAATCCTCCTTAGAAACAAAAAAGGCGCGATCTTGTACAAATCGCGCCTTGCTGCTGTTTATTAAAAGGGTGTGTGGCAAATCGTGTGGCTAACGCCTCATCTTTATCCCCTGGCAGCAGTCAGCGGCGCGGCTATTTCCGCAGGTACCGTAAAACATAGGGACGTCTAGCCAGGAAATCTGTTGCATGGCGCTTATGCTAACATTAGCAGACGGCCGTTGTCAACCCACTTTTCCAATGGTTCTTTTTTTGGCTTTTGCCTCTCCTGCCTTACAATTCGACAAAATGTTGTTTCTTACCGTTAACAATTAACCATTTACCATTAACCATTACGGAGCGTGCTATGCGTTTAGGAATTATGTTGGGCTATGCTGGACGGCGGATTGAGCTGCCAATTGAGCTGGTCAAAGAAGCCGATCGGTTGGGCGTTTATGCCGTGTGGACGGCCGAAGCGTACGGCTCTGATGCCGTTTCGCCGCTGGCCTGGCTGGGCGCGCAGACGGAGAACATAAAGCTGGGCACGGCCATCATGCAAATGCCTGGCCGCACCCCGGCCAACGCGGCCATGACGGCCATGACGATGAACCAGCTTAGCAACGGCCGTTTCCTCATGGGCCTGGGCCTGTCAGGGCCTCAGGTCGTTGAAGGCTGGCACGGTGTCAGTTACAAACGGCCGCTGACCCGCTCCCGCGAATACGTCGACATCGTCCGCGCCATTTTTAAGCGCGAAGCGCCCGTCACCTATGATGGTGGGCTGTACCAGATTCCCTATACGGGCGATGACGCCACCGGCCTGGGCAAGCCGCTCAAAAGCACGCTGGAAGCCCAGCCAGACATTCCTATCTACCTGGCGGCAATCGGCCCACAAAACGTGGAACTCACCGCCGAAATTGCCGACGGCTGGCTGCCCATCTTCTTCTCCCCCCAAAAATACGACGAAATCTACAGGCCGCACATCGAGGCCGGTTTTGCCAAGGCTGTTGGTGAAAAGAGCATCGCCAATTTCGACATTGCGCCTACCGTGTCGGTCGTGATTCATGATGATGTAGAGGTGGCTTACAATATGCTGCGCCCGATGCTGGCGCTGTACATCGGCGGTATGGGCGCCAAAGGCAAAAACTTCTACAACGATCTGGCTGCGCGCTATGGTTACGAAGCAGCCGCGGCCGAAATCCAGGATTTGTACCTGGCTGGCGACAAAGGCATGGCCATGATGAAAGTCCCCGGCGCGCTCATTGATGATGTGGCCCTGGTTGGCCCTCGCGAGCGCGTAAAGGAGCGGCTGTCGCTCTGGCTCGATTCACCTGTCACCACCATGAACCTCACCGTCTTCGACGTAGACACCTTGCGCACTGTGGTAGAATTAGTGGCTGAACTCGCTTAATGCAAGAAAAGATAGCAAATCTTTAAAAGTTAAAACAAGAAAAATAGAACACAGATTACACGGATAAAACGGATACACGCAGATTAGAGTAAAGGAGATGTCCGTGACTATCCGTGCCATTTGCGTTATCCGTGTTTACTTTGAACAACTTGTGGGTAAGTTGTGGATAATTGAGCAAAAGCCAGGTGGATTCTGTGAGCGAATCTGTGAAAACCTGTTGATAAGTTAATTTTATGGCTAAGAAACAAACGCCAAATATTTTAATACCGCCAGACCAGGTACAGGTGAAGGTGGCTGAGTGGCAGTCGCGCAATGAGCCGGTGCTGCTGGCAGAGGGCCAGGAGCCGATGTTTTTGGAACTGGTGGCGGCGCTGTTAAGGAAACGGCCGCTTACCTCCAAAAAGTACCAGCACACCATGCGCACCTATGCCCGCCAGGGGCTGCCCTGGCTCTCCAAAAGCAACGTCATTCGCCTATACGAAGAGCTGTGCCAAGCAGGCTGGGCCGAATTTGACCCCGAGGTGCGCACCCACCTGCAAATGAAGCCCATCCGCAGCCAGGCGGGCGTAACGGTGGTAACGGTGCTCACCAAGCCGTATTCTTGCCCCGGCAAGTGCATCTTTTGCC
>JBHIWP010000513.1:0-3376 GCA_041987425.1 Promineifilaceae bacterium (SeqCode)
ATGCGATTGTCAAAGCCGAAATGCAAGGCGCGAAGAACGGTATTCAACAAGCGGTGCAAATTGGATTGTGGCAATCTGCAGTACTGGTTGATGAAGGCACAATTCCGCTCGGTGACTCATCGCAAAACGCAATTTGGTCGCGACACCGGTTAAAGACCCAGGAAGGTCAAACTCTCTCGGACACGTACGTCTGGCCGCACAAGAACACGCTGTTCAAACTGGCCCTGGAAAAAGCGGACATAATGCCGCCAGATAATTTTCTAGAAGGACAGCTAGCAACGGGCTTTGCCCTGCAGGAGGCCCCATCGCTGGCAAAGGCCCTGGTGGACTTTGCTAAAGATGAAGAAAAGGTGACTTTGCGCGGCGGTTTCATGGGCACTGAGTTCTTAACCGCTGAGCAAGTAGAAGCATTAGCAAAACTACCCAGCCTGGAACAGTTGCGGGCTCAGCTTGCTGGCCTGATCAGCGCCCCGGCACGTAACGTGGCCTCAGTTTTGGCCAGCGGTGTGCGCCAGGTAGTGAACGTTGTTGATGCTTACGCAAAAAGTGAAGAAGGTGCAGCAGAAGCGGCTTAAGCTGCTTTATGCTGCAAATTAAATAGTCAAAACATAAATTTTTCGGAGGATATTAAAAGTGGCCGATTTAGAAAAAATTGTAGATGAACTGAGCAGCCTGACCCTGTTGGAAGCTGCTGAATTAACCAAAATGCTGGAAGAAAAATGGGGCGTTAGCGCCGCTGCACCTATCGCTATGGGCGCTATGCCTGGCATGATGGCTGGCGCTGCTGAAGCGGAAGCTGCGGAAGAACAGACAGAGTTTGACGTGGTTCTGAAAGAGGTTGGTCCGAAGAAGATCAACGTTATTAAAGAGGTTCGCGCTTTAACAGCTTTGGGCCTGAAGGAAGCCAAGGAAGTTGTAGACAACCTGGGCACAATCATGGAAGCTGTTAGCAAAGAAGCAGCCGAAGAAGCAAAAGCCAAGCTGGAAGAAGCTGGTGCTGTTGTTGAATTGAAGTAAGACTTACTTTGTAAAAAAGTGTAAAAGGCTAGTGCCCTATGGGCCTGGCCTTTTTTTTCATTATGACACCTGCTCACTTTATCTTAGCTTCTCAATCCCCCCGCCGCCGGGAACTGTTGCGCCTGATAAATTTTCCTTTTCAAGTAATGGCTGCAGACGTGGATGAAGACAGCGTGACGCTACCAGATCCGACCAAAAATGTGATAGAAACTGCCAGGCTAAAATCGAATGCAATTATGGAGCGGTTGAATACGGCCGTTCTACCCACCAGCACCCTTATACTGGCAGCCGATACGACCGTGGCTTTTGACGGTGAGATGCTTAATAAACCGATGGATGCAGCTGAAGCCCGACAAATGCTGCTCCGGCTGCGAAACAAAAAGCACGAAGTTCATACAGGCTTTGTGCTGCTTGAACCCGACAGCGGCCGTGAATGGTCAGGCGTCAGCACGGCCGTAGTGCACATGCGCGCTTATTCCGAGACAGAAATTGAAGACTACGTTGCAACAGGTGACCCGCTAGACAAAGCGGGGGCCTATGCCATCCAGCATCCGCAATTCCGGCCCGTTGCCCAGCTGCAGGGCTGTTACTGTAATGTCATGGGGCTGCCCGTTTGTGATCTGATCCTTGTTTTAACTCATTTTTTGTCCCTGGATAATGGCTGGCTTTCGCAAATTGATTTTACGGCCGTACAAAAAGCCCATCACCTCTATCCCTGCCCTAGCCTGCGCCAACTGCGCAGCCAAAATTAGTTTTCATTTACCCCCTCGAAATTTTGTTCAAGCCATGCTACAATGTTGCCTAATCAGTAGTATTGTTATGTAAATGATGGCTCATAAGGAAGGTTTCATATGGACCACCGGCTAAAAGAGGCAATTACGGCAGCAAGAACAGGGGACAAAGTAGGGGCGCAGCGCCAGCTGGCGGAATTGCTGAATGACGATCCAGAACAGGCGCAGGGCTGGTATTTGCTCAGCCTGTTGGTTGACTCCCCACAAAAGCAGGCAGCGTATCTAAGCAAGACGCTGTCTTTAAGCCCCAACCATGAAAATGCCAGAAAACAGCTAGATGCCCTCCAGGCGGAAGCCAGGCTGGCACCTACAACGGCGCAGGCTGTGGACACCTCTGAACCCATGGACGTGCTGGCACAATCAGAAACAGATGAGCTTCCTGATTGGCTACGCGAAGAGGAGGCCGAGCCAAGAGTAACGGCCGTTCCTGCGCAGCCTGTCGCTGAAACGACCGGTGCCACTGAACCGCTACCTGAATGGCTTAAAGAACCAGCTGCCCCGACACACGTACGGCCTCCGGCCGAAACAGTTGAGGAAAGTCCCACCATTGTAGGCAAAACGGCCGAACCTGCTTCGAAATCAGACAAGATTGTGGAAGATCTGAAGAAAACCCTGCCAACGACTCCGGCAATAAGGCCTCAGGCAGTGCGCAGCGCCAAGCAAAGCGCCCGTAACCTAAATATTATTTTGGGGGTATTGGTTACGATAGCCATTGTCGTAATATTCTTACTGGCTTATCTACTGTTGACTTAATATAATGCCAGCCGATTCAAAATTTTAGAAAGAGCATCTCGCATTTGTGGTTATTACAAGATTTATTTTAATGACACTAAACAGAGCAATTAGCCGGTTGGGCAGTTGCTCTGTTTTACTTTATGCATTCAGCACAATAGATACCATACTGAAAGGCACCTTTTAAGAAAGCATGCCTACTGTCAGTAGAGAGCGCAAATGTTACGGCCGTTCCTCCGACCGTTACCTTAAAGAAGTGATTCAACCAAAGTAGTGATTCAACATAGAGTGGCTAGTGTGCACAGGGCCTTGCACACGCGCCCAGCTGTGTAAATAACCCAACAGAATTACCGTGAAGGAGGTTCACATGTTTTATCGCAAACTATCGCGCCTTATCCTGCCATTAGCCTTGCTGGCAGTCGGCGCCTGGCTTGTGGGGCTGGCATCCAACCCTGCACCAGAAACGGCCAGTCGACAACAGGCGCTTCAGGCCTTTGCCCCCGCCTCTGGGGACATTGTCGAAGCAGGCGACTTGACTGTGCCGGATTCGCAAATAGCCGCCCCGTACACAATCAATCTTCAGGACGTGCCAGCAGGCTTGCTCGACCCCAACAACCAGCTCCATCGCTGGGAGAGAGGCGAGATCGATCTAAACGAGCAGGATAGCATCCGCAGTGAAACGCAGTTAGCAGAACTTCGAGCTGAATCAGCCGCGCTGCTGCCTAGCCTGTCGATTCAAGAGCCAAACGGCCCCAACCCACTTACCCCGGCCCTGGGTACAAATTTTGACAGCCTGGACTTTAATGAATGCTGTGGCGGCGGTGGCAATGTGCCGC
>JBHIWP010000514.1:0-3374 GCA_041987425.1 Promineifilaceae bacterium (SeqCode)
TGCCCTGCTGGTGCCGGTTCTTATGCTGACCGCGTCGGTCGCACAGGCCGGGCAGCCGTTGCCAGCCCTCGATGCCGAGGCCGCCGCGAAGGTCAGTTACCGCGACGAGGTGTGGCCGATTCTCAAGGATTTCTACAACGCCAAAGTCAACAGATGAACAAATTTGCACATTTGCATACGAAGCAATAGAAAAACTTAGCCTTAACCCCAGCCTGGTGGTTCTAGACATCATGCTGCCCGATATGGATGGCTATAAAATTTGCCAGCACGTACGCCAGCAGCCTCACTACACCCCCATCCTCATGCTGACGGCCAAAGATACGCTTGAGGAAAAAGTGTTTGGCCTTGACTTAGGTGCAGATGTCTACCTCACAAAGCCCTACAATCCCCAGGAGCTGTTGGCCCAGGTCCGGGCGCTTTTGCGACTCTTCAAGCAAAAGGAGCGGGCCAAACTGGTTTGTGGTCCCATTGAGCTGCTTACAGAGGATGGAATCGCCTTCAGGAACGGGGAAGAATTGCCGCTTACGGCCATTGAATTTGAAATTCTGGCCCTTCTCATGCGCCATCCAGGGCAGGTGTTTGGCCGCGAAACGCTTTTGCGCAACGTGTGGGGCTATGCCGGTACGGACGTCAATACCCGCACCGTTGATACCCACATTCAGCGGCTTCGTGTTAAACTGGAGGAGAATGCGAAAGAACCAAAGCTGTTGCTTACCGTGCGGGGATTTGGCTATCGTCTTGCTTGCCCAGATGATGAATCCTGCTAATTTTGCACCATGATTTTTGAGTTAAAGACGGCCCTATTTTGGGTAATCGTCGTCTTAATCATTATCGTATGGCTGGTCTGGCGCGAAGCCAGCAGCCAGCCGCTTTTTGATTTCAAGCAATCATCCGTCTGGCAGACGTTTCCCTTTGGCATCATCATCCTGTCGCCGACCTTGGCCGTGCGGTTTGCCAACAGAACCGCTTACCGTTTGTTAAAGGCAAGCGGTGAGCTAACAGAGAGTGAGGGTTACGGCCGTCTTCTACAAAAGATTAAGCGAGACAGCGCGTTACAGCACTTTCCCCTCAGCTTTTCCAAAGATATCATCGTCGATGTTTGGGTTGGCCCTGTTGGAAACGCCCGGCTCATCTTTTTGCGCGATCTAAGCGAACAAAGGCAGCACGAAATCGAATTGCAGCTTTATTGGGGGAAAATCTCGCACGAACTGCGTACGCCGCTTACCTCAATTCTCTCTCATTTAGAAGTCTCCCGCTCCGCAAACATCTCGCCGGACCTACAGGCCCACTCTCTGGAAATTGTGCACCAGCAGACCCAGCGGCTCACCAAGCTTATTCACAGTACTTTGGAGCTGGGACGGCTAAAAATCAGCCAGCCGTTTGATAAGACAAAAGTAGACATCATTCTCATTGCCGAAGAGGCAATTGCTGCGCTTATCTTGCTGGCCGAAGCGCAAGCCATTAACCTCGACTTTTTTTGCGACACGCCTATTCGACCCATTTTGGGCAATGCTGATAAGCTAAAACAGGTGTTCATCAACCTGCTCGACAATGCCATGAAATATTGCCAACCGGGTGATTCGGTCTCCGTTTCGCTGGCGGTTGATGGTGATGGGGTGCGCTGCGAGGTGCGCGACACGGGCAGCGGCGTGGCGGAAGCGTATCTACCCCAGCTGACGCAGCAATTCTTCCGCGTGCGGCGAGACGTGCCTGGGAGCGGCTTAGGTTTGGCTATTGTGGAGGAGATCGTGCGGCAGCATAATGGGCGTTTAACTATCACTAGCAGCACCGAACCGCCAACCGGAACGGCCGTTACCTTCTCCCTCCCCTACCTGCCTGAGACTATGAGCGACCCTGAATGAAACTAAACCTGCGCTCGCCGCTCACGCTTATCATCGTGCTGCTTCTCTTCTCAGTTGTCTACTGGCTCTTACCCATCTCCGGGCAAATCGCCTATATTCCACAAAACGACGGGAGCCATGTACAAAGCTGGCCTCAAATTAGCATTGAAAGTGAGCAAGACGGATCGCTGACCGTTTGGGTGCAAGATGTAACTCCCTGGACGCACGTATTCCTGGAAATGGGAACGGCCGAATCCACCCTCATTGAACACGGTGAGCAGAATGAAGCAGGCGTCTGGCAGTGGCGCTGGCGTTTGGTTCGCCCTGAGCAGGACGCTGCCATAGAGGTGTATCATAGTTGTGACACGGGGTGCCAGACATGGGCGACGAAGCAGACGGCCGTTCTCACCCCCAATCCGCCCGACGAGCCGCAAATCCCCACCAAGCTTGGCGTTGTTTTTGCCAATCCCGTACGCGACTGGCACGGCCGTCAGGGCTGGACGGTAGAAATTACCTACGCCCGGCTGGCCGATGAGTTCTACTGGGGCATTGATGACCTGGCCCAAAGGGTGCAGCAAGCCGATGCCAACGGCCTGCGCACGCTGGTGCGCGTGGAGTATGATCAGGGGCAAAGTATCCCCCCGCCAGATGATTACGCCGCGCTCGACGTCTATCTTGATTATCTACGCCGCCTGGCGCGGGACGCACGTCTGGCCAACGTTCACGGCTTCATCATTGGCAGCAACGTCAACACCAACGGGGCTAACACCCAGACAGCCGATAATCCCGTTACGCCAGCGTGGTACGCCCAGGTGTTTAATGGCTATGCGACAGACACGGGCAATCATAACAACGCTATCGAAACGATTCGCAGCGAAAACAAGCAGGTGCGCGTGCTGGTTGGCCCAATTAATCCGTGGAACAACGACCAGGATGGCAGCATCCCCTCTCAGATGGATCTACCCTGGCTCAACTATATGAACACGATGGTACACTTTATCAATGAGGGCGCGGCGGCGAAAACGGCCGTAGGCATCAGCGATACCAGCCCAGATGGGTTCGCCGTCCAGGCATTTGGCCGTATCAATGCTGCCTCGCTCACGCCGCACCAGCGCGCCCAGGAGCCGCTTTTAGATATTCACTTGCCTGAGCTGGGAGAGGGCCAGGCTGGCTTTCGCGTTTATGAAGATTGGCTGGCTATCATTAATAGCTATCCATACACATTGGGTAAACCAGTTTATATCAATGCCGCCAACACCTTTGATCCGCTCGCTGGCGAGCTGCCCGCGGAAAATTATCCCGCGGGCTGGCTTACAAACGCGCTGCAAGCCGTCAATGGCGAACCGCAAATCGTGGCGCTCTGCTGGTTCATCGACAGCTTCCCTCATGATGATCAGTGGCAGATGTTTAGCCTGACGCGACCTCGCGGCTTACTTCTGGACGCAGCAGAAGAGTTTGATCTGCTATTGGGCAAAGAATAAAACCTAAGGCTGCTCTTTTTTCCTGCCAAAATACCACAGTAAAAACAAAACG
>JBHIWP010000515.1:0-3371 GCA_041987425.1 Promineifilaceae bacterium (SeqCode)
TTCGGTCAGGGGCAATGACTGAGGCAGCAGTCCCAAGGACGTCTCAACGCCGCGTGGCGTTGCCCTACCGGGCAAAAAATCCGTCTGGCCCAAAAATTCAGCCACAAAGCGGGTGCGCGGCTGGTGGAAAATCGCTTCGGGGGATCCCACCTGCTCCAATCGGCCAGCGTTCATCACCCCAACCTGGTCTCCCATGTAGAGCGCCTCTTCCTGATCGTGCGTCACGAATACGGCCGTTGTTCCGCTCGCCTTTAACAAGCGACGCACCTCCTGGCGCATCTCCACGCGCAGGGCGGCATCCAGGTTAGAAAACGGTTCATCCAGCAGCAGCACCACCGGACGCGGCGCCAGCGCCCGGGCCAGGGCCACGCGCTGCTGCTGCCCGCCAGAAAGCTGGTGCGGCATCCGCTCCCCCAGGCCAGCCAGGCCCACAAAATTCAGCATCTCCTCCACGCGTTCGGTCTCACCTCGCTTGAGGCCAAACCCAACGTTTTGCGCCAAACTCAGGTGGGGAAAGATAGCGTAATCCTGAAAGACGATCCCAATGCGACGCTTTTCTGGGGGAACGTGGCGCGAGCCATCGGCCACAAGCTGATTATTGATTTCGATACGGCCGTCGTCCAGCTTTTCGAATCCGGCAATCAGGCGCAGCGTCGTCGTCTTGCCGCACCCGCTTGGCCCCAGCAGCACCAAAATTTCCCCAGGCGGCACCGACAGGCTGACGTCCTGCACCACAGGCTGGCCTTCAAACGTTTTATACAGGTTGCGGCAGGTAACGGTGGGCATCGGCAAATGGTAAATGGTTATCGATTAATGGTAAATTGTTAATGATCTGTGGAGAAGCACACCAGTAACCATTTACAATTATCCATTAACAATTAACTATTCCGTCTCGCGGAGGGTCATCCAGGCCAGGGGGATGGAAGAGAGCAGGAGCAGCAGCAGGGTTGGGGCGGCGGCGCGGGCGAAGAACGCTTCGCCAATGTTAGACCAGATCTGGGCTGACAGCGTATTGAAGCCAAGCGGGCTCAAAATAAGCGTGGCTGGCAGCTCTTTCATGCAGGTGAGGAAAACCAGCGCCGCACCGGCTAGCATTCCCGGCTTTACCAAAGGCAGGGTAATGCGGCGGAAAATGGTAGACGGCCGTCTACCCAAACTTTGGGCCGCTTCTTCCAGGCTGGGGGCCACCTGCAGCAGCGAACTGCGCTGTGCCCCCACCGCCTGCGGCACAAACAAAACGACGTAAGCCACCAGCAGCATGGGCAGAGTCTGGTAAAGAGATGACGCATAATTGGTGCCAAAAAAGACGTAGGCCAACGCCACAACAATGCCCGGCAGGGCAAAGCTGGCGTAAGAAAGCCGTTCAAACAGGCGGCTCAAACGCCCCGGGCGGCGCACGACCAAAACGGCAATAGGCAGCGCCAGAAGCATGGCCAACCCGGCCCCCAACAGAGAGGCAGAGAACGAATGCCAGGCTGGCTCTACCAGCGACAGCAGCGACTCTACATTGGTCTGCGTGACGCCAATGGCCTTAACCGCCCAATCCTGATTGAGGCCGCGCCAGAACCAATAGGCCAGCCCCAGGGAGGGTACAACCAGCGCCCAGAAAGAAAGCAGGCCCGTGAAGCCAAGCCCCGCCCAGCGCCAGCGCCCCAGCTTTGCCGGAGTTTGAGCGCGAGCCACGCCGATGGATACGCGAGCATAGCGGGCATTGCCCTGGCTGCGCTGCTCCAGGTAAAGGATAACGGCCGTTATGACCACCAGCACCAAAGCCATTGCCGCCGCCATGTCCAGCCGATAGCCCAGGTAGCGGTTGTAAATGATGCGGGTGAAGGTGGAGTATTGCAGCATGGTGACGGCCCCAAAGTCTCGCAGGGTATAAAGCATCACCAGCAGCCCACCGGCGGTTATGGACGGCCGTAAATAAGGCAGCGTCACGCGCCAAAATGCCTGCCACGGCGACAGCCCCAGGCTACGCGCTGCTTCCACCAGCGCCGGGTCCATCTTCTTCAAGGCGCTGCGCACGGTAAGGAAGATGAAGGGATAGCTCACCAGCGTAAGCACCAGAAAGGCTCCGGGGAAACCGTAAAAGTTCGGCAGCCGTTCAACGCCGAAGATGGGATGCAAGAGCTGCTGCAGTAAGCCTTTGGGGGTGAGGATTGATGCAAAAAGATAAGCCGCTACATAGCTGGGCACAACCAGGGGAAGCGCAACAATCACTGCCCAAAGCCGCTTGCCCGGCAAGTCGGTACAGGTGGTGAGCCAGGCCAGGGGAACGGCGATAAGTGCAGAAGCGGCCGTAACGGCTATGGCCAGTCCTAACGTATTGCCCAAAATTTCCAGCGTACGCGGCTGGGAAAGCGTGTGCAGGGCCTCGGCCCAGCCAGTGCCCACGCGCAGCAGCAAATAAACCGGAACGAGCAAAATCAGCGCCGCAACGATACCGGCGCTGCCCACCAGCAGCCAATGAAAAGGTGACCAGTGCCGCTGACGCAGCCAGGTCTGGTCTAATTCAATTTTGATTCTGGGCAGTGTGCGCACGCTGCCAAAATCTGTAACACCCATTTTTGCTTCCTGCCAATTAGCTGAAAAATATTATGCCGAAACAGTTCGGCTACCCTCGATTGAATTATCCTGTGGTTAACTAGAGAAACAAGGGGGGGCGGTCAACTTTTTAATTAACAAACGATCAAGCAAAATATGTGGTCGGTTAAGTCAAAAGTTAACCATAGTTAAAGATCGCCCAAATAGCCGCAGATTTTTCCTCACTCAATTGGCGTGGGAAGAATCTGCGGCTACAAAATTTGGCGCAATTTATAGTATTGTTTTACTCAATGATGCCCAATTCCAGCAGCATATCCTGCGTTCCTTGCAGGTCAGCAAGCTCGTTCATCGTAACGTTGAGGGCTAATGCGTCTAGCTCAGAAAAAGGTGGCAAACCAGGATTAATGGCTACGCCTTCTGCCACGGGATACTCGTACGTCTCGTCGGCAAAGTATTGCTGGGCCTCGGCAGACAGCAGAAAGTCGATGAAGCGCTGGGCGTTCTCGGCGTTTGGTGCCGTATTGAGGATGCCAGCACCAGAGACCATTATCAGAGAACCGGGGCCACCGCCGGGCAAGAAGTAGTTGCGCGCGGAGAAGCCTTCGCCTTCCTCAGCCAGGAAGCGGTAAAGATAGTAGTGGTTGACAAAACCTACATCCACCTCGCCCGCAGCAACGCCGGAAACGATGGGGGTATTGCCGCTGTAAACGACGGGGTTATTGGCCTGGATGCCGGTGAGCCACTCGCGGGTTTGCTCATCGCCCCAGGTAGCGCGCATGGCGGTAACCATTGCCTGGAAGGAGCCATTGGAGGGGGCCCAGCCGATA
>JBHIWP010000516.1:0-3352 GCA_041987425.1 Promineifilaceae bacterium (SeqCode)
ATTTGTGGCATTTCGTCGAAGGTCAAGATGGGGCAATCGTGAAAATTACTTTGTTGGATACGGCCGTTTTCCACGGTAATTTTTGCCTTTAATGCCGCAGTCAGACCAAACACAATACCACCTTCTATTTGTGCCTCAGCCCCATTTGGATTAATCACCAGCCCACAATCAACGGCACAAAAAACACGATGAACCCGCACAACACCTGTGTTACTTACCTCAACTTCGGCGACTTGGGCCACGTGCGTCACGCCAAAAGAGGCATGATAAGCAATGCCTCGCCCCCAGCCATCTGGTAGGGGGCTGCCCCAATCACATTGCGCTGCCACCAGTTCCAGCACCGTGCGCGCCCGTTCATCATAATGCTCCATGCGCAATTCATACGGATCACGATCTAAGGCGTGGGCAATTTCATCAAAAAAACATTCTTGGGCAAACGCTTCGGCAAAGTTGGATACTGAACGCCAATCGCCAACGGGTATATCTCTTGAAGCAGAATTGCGAATCGAGCGGTCAGCAATATTGTTCAAGTCGACAGAAGCATAATGGCGGCTCATGGGATGGTAAAAATCGTGCTGTACATCATCATTCCGGCTCCACACCACCTGAACCGGATGGCCAATGGTTTTAGCGACAAGCACCGCTTCTACCGCGTAATCTACGTTCAAACGGCGACCAAAGCCGCCGCCCATCAGCAGAACGTGCACAGTCACATCCTCTGACCTAAAGCCTGCCTCTCTGACAATGGCATTATGCACGCCCTGCGGGTTCTGCGTTGGTGCCCACACCTCGCAAATACCGTCGTGGATATAGGCGGTACAGTTCATCGGCTCCATGGTCATGTGTGCCTGGAAGGGAATGTCGTAAACGGCCGTTAACACATCCTCCTCCTCGTCCTCAGATTCAGGGAAATTTCTGGCAAGATCAGCATAAATAATTTCAGAGGAGAGAGCTCCCGTTTCCCCTTCATCCCACTCAACAACCAGCGCATCACGTCCCTTAAACGCCGCCCAGCTGTTGTCTGCAATGACGGCAATCACGTCGCCAATGCGCTCTACGCTCTGTACGCCAGAAATTTGCAACGCATCTGAGGCGTCAAATGTGGTGGCGCGTCCACCGAAAGTCGGGCATCTGGCAATTGCCGCAAAGGCCATATCCGGCATGCGAAAGTCGCTGCCAAAGATTGCGCGCCCGGTAATCATATCGGCAGCATCCCAATTGCCCAGGCGCTGGCCTAGAATGCGAAATTCAGAAATAGGTTTGAGCGTCACTTCTGACGTGCGCGGCACTTCAAGCAATGACGCCGCCGCCACCAGTTGCCCATAAGCTAATTGGTCTTGCCCATTTGGATGGACAACAAAACCCGGCTGCGTGCTGCACGCATCAGGCTCAACCTGCCAATGCTGCGCCGCTGCATTGATCAAAAGGCGGCGCGCAACGGCCCCGGCGCGACGCAGGGTCATAAAATGTCTCGAAACGCTTAAGCTGCCGCCCGTTACCTGGTCGCCGAAAGCCGGATCTGCCTTTGCCTGCTCAATAGTTTTGACCGCTTCCCACGGTATATCTAGTTCTTCGGCCAGGATCATGGCGATGGCGGTACGGATTCCCTGCCCCATTTCAGACTGGAAGGCGGTAACAGCAACTTGCCCGTTGGCATTGATCTCGAGGTAGATGTTCGGGGCTAAAACGGCATCGGCATTCGCTGCAATCGGTTCTGGTGTTGCTTCATCGGTTGGTGTAGCAGTTGGCAAAATTGGCGGCTCAGTTGGGGGAACAGCCGTTGGCACCAGAGTATCGACAGGTGCTACCGTACCTGTTTGCGACGATGGCTCCTGGCAGCCGCTCAAGTAAATGCCCACAACCAGGCTCGTTCCCGTGGCACCCATAATTTTGAAGAATTGCCGGCGGCTGATTGGGATAGGATTTGGCGTTGTCATGCCATTTCCTCAGCAGCGCGTCGAACAGCCTGGCGAATGCGCTGATAGGTGCCGCAGCGACACAGGACATGGGTCATTGCACTGTCAATCTCCGCGTCAGATGGGTTGGGAATGGTGGCGATCAGGGAAACGGCCGTCATGATTTGTCCCGGTTGGCAATAGCCACACTGCGTAACCTGTTCTTCTAGCCAGGCCCTTTGCACGGGATGGCTGCCATCTGGAGACAAGCCTTCGATCGTTGTGATCTGGCTTCCTGCCAGAGCGCCAACAGGAGAAATACACGAGCGCTGTGGCTGACCATCGACGTGAACCGTACAAATGCCACAAAGCCCAATGCCACAGCCATACTTAGTCCCTGTGAACCCCAGCAAATCCCGCAACAGCCATAACAGCGGCATCGCCGGGTCTGCGTCAACTGTATGCGTTTGTCCGTTTACCGTTAGGGTCAGCAAAATCAAAAACCTCCTTTATAGAAGCCTCCTTAGCATTAGACGCACGCAAGGAAGATTTTTGCATAATCATTTGCTTTCAGAAACGGATGGCCCCTCTGACATCATGCTAATAAACATCAGGGCGGCGATCGTCGAACACGGGGATTTTGGCGCGAACCTCATTTACCTTAGCAATGTCAATGACGGCCGTTCCCAACATTTCTCCTTCTCCCAGCTCAATGACGCTCTCACCCCAGGGATCTATGATGCAAGAATGGCCGAAAAAGTCGGTCTGCTTGCTGCGGCCAACCCGGTTGCAGGCCACCACAAACATCTGATTTTCGATGGCCCGCGCGCGCAGCAAGGTGCGCCAGTGCGCCAGTCGCGGATGGGGCCACTCCGCAGGCACAAACACAAGCTGAGCCCCGGCCAGCGCATAGCGGCGAAACAGCTCCGGGAAGCGCAAATCGTAGCAGATCGTCAGACCCGCTTTGCCCCATGCAGTCTCCACCAGCGTCCGCTGCGGCCCGGCCGTTAGGAACTGTTCCTCCTGCATCAGCCGGAACAAATGAAGCTTGCTGTATTCGCCCAGGGAACGGCCGTTGCCGTCAAAGTAGACGGCCGTATTGCCAAACTGCCCCTCGCCCAGCAGTGACAAACAGGAGCCTAAAATGGCGATCTCATGCGTCTGGGCCAGGGCCGCCACCTGGGCAAAAATTCCCGCATCCGTTGGCGTGGCGTATTCGGCCGCATTTTCCAGATCGTAGCCCGTAGACCATAATTCAGGGAACACAACCAGATCAGAGCCGCGCCGCGCTGCTTCTGCGGTCATTTTTTTTACCGTCTCCCAATTTGCTGCCGGATCGCCCAGCTTTACGTCCATTTGCCCTAGCGAAAGTGTTAAATTCATAACGACCGTTCCTTTTTCTAAAATGATGGGGTTACAGGTATAATTGTAGCAAATCACAAACAGTAATCGGTAAA
>JBHIWP010000517.1:0-3335 GCA_041987425.1 Promineifilaceae bacterium (SeqCode)
GGTTGACCGCCGGGATTTGAGTGTCTTCCGGATTGGTTTTGATATGTTGGAAAGGTGCTTAATTAATAATTTGCCCATCTCCATTAGAGATGTGCCTTACTTCATCTGATTTGTGTCAGGTGACTAGAAAAGTAAAAAGTGGCCTACTTTTTACTTTTCACTGCTCGCTGTTTACTCCTGTCACTCCCTCAGGTCGTTCACAAACTGCCGCTCATACAATTCGCGATATAGTCCACCCTGCGCCAGCAGCTCTTCATGCGCCCCTTTTTCAACGATACGGCCGTCTTGCACCACGCAAATCAAATCGGCGCGACGAATGGTGCTCAGGCGGTGGGCAATGACGATAGCCGTGCGGCCTTGCAGCAGGCGTTCCAGCGCCTCCTGGATGAGCGCCTCGGTCAATGTATCCACATTGGCGGTGGCCTCATCCAGAATGAGCAGGCGCGGATCGGCCAGCACGGCGCGGGCGATGCAGATAAGCTGCCGCTGCCCCAGCGAGATATTCACCCCGCCCTCCAAAATCTGCGTTTCGTAGCCTTCGGGCAAGGCATCGATAAATTCGTGAGCGTTAGCCAGTTTGGCAGCTTGGATGACGGCCGTTTCCGGCGCGTCTGCATTGCCAAAGCGAATATTTTCTCCGATAGTGCCAGAAAAGAGAAATGGGTCTTGCGACACGATTCCGGTTTGCGCTCGCAGCGACTGCTGCTGCACGGTCTGCACGTCCAGTCCATCAATCAACACCTGGCCCTCGGTAGCATCGTAGAATCGGGCAATGAGATTGGCAATGGAGCTTTTGCCCGCGCCGGTTGGGCCAACCAGGGCCACCGTCTGCCCGGCGGCAATGCACAGGTTGATGTTGTGCAGCACCTCCGGCGTTTCTGGCCGGTAGCGGAAGCAAACATCGCGCAGTTCAACCTCACCGCGCACCCGGGGCATCGCGATGGCATCGGGCGCGTCGGCCACGGATGGCTCCGTGTCGATCAGGCGCAGTACCTCTGCCCCTCCGGCCATGGCTGACTGCATCGTGGTGTAAAGCTGGCTCAGCTCCTGAATGGGCTGGAAAAAGCGGGTGACATACGCCAAAAAGGCAACCAGCACCCCCAGCGTCACGTCGCCGCGGCTCACCGCCACACCACCAAACCAGAGGACAACGGCCGTTGCTAACATCCCCATAAATTCAATCGAAGGCAAAAAGACAAACGAAAGCGACATGGCATCGACGTGCGCTACTTTGTTCGATTCATTGATCGAATCAAAGCGGGCCTGCGCCACCTCTTCCTGGGCAAACGCCTGAATAACGCGCATTCCGGCAATGCCCTCGGCCAGATCGCCCACCACGGCCGCTACGCTGGAGCGCGTACGCCGGAAAGCAACCTTGGCTTTGCGCGAAAACAGCACCGTTACCAGCACCATCAGCGGCAGCACGGTAAAGGCAATCAGCGCCAGCCGCGGGTTCATCGTCAGCATCACAATAATGATGCCCAGCAGCACCAGCAAGTCCCCGATCAGCGTCACCAGCCCTTGCGACAGCAGGTCGTTGATGACGGCCACGTCATTCATCACCCGCGAGACGGTGACGCCGACGATGTGCGTGTCGTGGTAGGCTAGCGGCAGCGCCTGCAAATGGCGAAACATCTGTTCCCGCATGTTGGCCAAGACTCGCTGCCCCACCCAGCCCAGCAGATATCGCTGCCCGGCCGACGCACCATAAAGCAGTATAAAGGCCAGAGCAATGTAAATCGCTACGCGAAGCAAGCCGCCAGTATTGCTCGCAGAAATGTGCTCATCAATGGCAATTTTGATCAGGTAGGGTACCAGCAGCGTCATGCCTGTGGCAACCAGCATTAAAGCGGTGGCGATGGCCATGTAACGGCCGTACGGCCGTAAATACGCCAACATCCGCACCACCACCCGCTGGTTAAATAGCTGCCCGCCCTCCTCCTGCCCAAAGCGGTGCAGCGCCCCGCGTGGCCCTAAGTTTGGGCCGGATGATCCGATTGAAAAACTCACTTAAAAGTCCTTTTGATTGCAACTGTGCATGTCACTTGCCTACTTGCCAACTCGCCTACTCGCCCACTGGTAAACTCCGCTCCTGCGGCCGCAGCTGCTTATTATAAATTTCCTGATAATGCCCTGAGCGCTCCAGCAGGTCGTCGTGTGTACCGCGGGCCACAATCTCACCTTTTTCCAGCACCAGAATCAGGTCAGCGCGGCGGACGGTGCTCAGGCGGTGGGCAATGACGAAGGTGGTACGGCCGTGCATCAAGTTTTGCAGCGCCTGCTGAATCAATCGCTCCGTTTGCGTGTCCACGCTGGCCGTGGCGTCGTCCAAAATGAGAATGGCCGGATCGGCCAGCAGCGCCCGGGCAATGGCAATGCGCTGCTTCTGCCCGCCAGAAAGCGTTACGCCCCGCTCGCCTACGTACGTTTCGTAGCCGCCGGGCAGTGTGCTAATGAAGTCATGGGCCTGGGCCGCTTTGGCGGCGACGATAATATCGGCTTCGGTGGCTTCTGGCTGGCTAAAGGCAATGTTTTCGCCAATCGTGGCGGCAAATAAGGTCGTCTCTTGCAGCACGATACCCATCTGGCTGCGCAGCGAGGCCAGCGACACCTGGCGCAAATCGCGGTCATCCACCAGCACTCGCCCACCGGTAGGATCGTAAAAGCGGGGCAGCAAATTCATGATGGTCGATTTGCCCGCGCCCGTAGCCCCTAGCAAAGCAATTACCTGCCCGGGTTCGGCACGAAAGCTGATGTTTTTCAAGACGCGATGTCGCTTCAGGTAGCCAAACGAGACGTTCTCAAACTGCACCCGGCCCCTGATTTTAGGCAAATCAACAGCATCGGGTGCGTCGGTCACGTCTGGTATCTGATCGAGGATTTCAAAGATGCGCTGTCCAGAAGCGGAGGCCATGATTATGGCGGGCAGCACCAGTCCGATGCGGCGCACCGGCGTCGTGAGTTGACCCAGATAGGTAGTGAAAGCAACCAATTCACCTAACGTCAGCGCGTCCTGCGTCACCAGCCAGCCGCCGTAGCCAATCACCGCCACCGTACCCAAATTGGCAATCAAATCCATCATGGGAATGTTGATCGCCTGCAAGCGAGAGGAGAGAGCAGAAAGAGAGAACCAGGTTTCGTTCTGCGCATTAAAACGGCCGATTTCTGCATCTTCCTGGGCAAACGCCTTCACCACCCGTGCACCGCGCAGGTTTTGCTCTAAAGTGGTGGTGAGTTATTATAGGTAATACTTTACTGAAAGAAATGTCTGAATTCTACGGTTCAGGCCTCGTACCTTCGTACGCGTAAACATGAACCGCTTCGATGGTGAGACA
>JBHIWP010000518.1:0-3331 GCA_041987425.1 Promineifilaceae bacterium (SeqCode)
TAATCATTGTATGATAGGTTTGGATGACAGTCATTGGCAACTCCTGTTATTTTGAAATGGTCTACTTCTAATTTAACAGGTTTGCTGGCTGTCATCTCATCTTTTTATTTTGTGTCAGGTAGCTAGATTACTGAATACTGATAACTGGTCACTGACCACCGATTACCGAACAAAGAGGAGAGACAGTTGAGCGAGAAATCGTCACGACTACCCGGTTTTTACAAAAAATCCCTGCGCGAGCGCATCAGCATCGTGGCTGAATGGGCCGACCTGACCGAAGAAGAGGAACAGGTGCTGCTGGAGCATGGCCTGGAAAACGGCCAGGCAGACAAAATGGTGGAAAACGCCCTGGGCACGTTTGCCCTGCCCCTGGGCGTGGCGGCCAACTTTTTGATCAACGGCCGTGACTACCTCGTTCCCATGGCCGTGGAAGAACCCAGCGTGATCGCCGCCGTCAGCCACTCAGCCAAGCTCATTCGCGCCGGAGGTGGCTTCCACACGCAGTCGTCTGACCCAGTAATGATTGGCCAGATTCAGGTGCTGGACATTCCGGATATGGACGCGGCGCTGACCGCCCTGGCCGCCAACAAGGCGCGGCTTATGGCCCTGGCCAATGAGTGCAGCCAAAACATCGTGCGGCGCGGCGGCGGGGCGCGGGATATTGAGCTACGGCCGTTTCCCCACACCCCCGTCGGCCCCATGCTGGTGGTGCACCTGCTGTATGACTGCCGCGACGCCATGGGCGCCAACGCCATCAATACGGCCGTTGAAGCCATGGCTCCGCTAGTAAGTGAACTGACAAACGGCCGTACCAACCTGCGCATCCTCTCCAACCTCACCGACCGGCGTACGGCCACGGCCCGCTGCACCGTTCCGGCCGAGGTGCTGGCCAAACACGATATCCCCGGTGGCGACGTGGCCCGCCTCATTGAAGAGGCCAACGCCTTTGCCATTGTCGATCCGTATCGTGCCGCCACGCACAACAAGGGCATTATGAACGGCATCGACGCCGTGTGCATTGCCACCGGCAACGACTGGCGCGCCGTAGAAGCAGGCGCCCACGCCTACGCCGCTCGCAGCGGCCAATATCGGGCATTGACTGACTGGCACATGGATGAAAATGGCGACCTGCGTGGCGAAATGACGCTGCCGCTTTCCGTGGGCATCGTCGGCGGCGCTACCAAAGTGCATCCCACAGCCAAAGTCGCCATGAAATTATTGAACGTAAGCAGCGCCGGTGAACTGGCCGAAATTATGACAGCCGTTGGTCTGGCCCAAAATCTGGCAGCAATTAAAGCGTTGGCCACGGTTGGCATTCAAAAAGGCCACATGCGCCTACACGCCCGCCAGGTGGCGCTGGCGGCTGGCGCCAGCGACGGCCTCGTCCAAAAAATAGCCGACCAGCTGGTGGCCGAGCAAAACATCCGCGTGGAGCGAGCGACCCAGCTTCTGGCAGAATCTAAAACGACATTAAATTCTGTAATTAGGTAATTGAGTAACTGCGTAATTGGGATGGCAACCTGCTAAATTAACCAATTACTTAATTACTCAATTACTTCTTTCGAGGTAATAATGAGCGAATTCAAACCCAAAGATGGCTTGATGAAACCCGACCGCGCGGTGGGCATTGTGGGCTATGGCGCCTATGTGCCCCGCTACCGCCTGCCCGCCAGCGAGGTTTCTAAAATGTGGACCAACGGCACGGGCGGCACGCCCATCAAAGAAAAGGCGGTTAATGGCCTGGACGAAGATGTCATTACCATGTCGATTGAGGCCGCCCGAAATGCCCTCCTGCGCGCGCGCATTAACCCGCAAGAGATCCGCGCTGTATGGGTGGGCAGCGAGAGCCATCCCTACGCCGTTAAGCCTAGCAGCACCATCGTTGCCGAGGCCATTGGCGCGGTGCCCAACACCATGGCCGGTGACTGGGAGTTTGCCTGTAAAGCAGGTACCGAGGCGATGCAGGCGGCTATCGGCTTTGTGGGCTCGGGCATGGCACGCTATGCCTTTAGCATTGGCATGGACACGGCCCAGGGACGGCCCGGCGACGCCCTGGAATATACGGCCGCAGCAGGCGGCGCGGCCGTTTTGCTTGGCCCTGGCGATGAGTCGGTTGCCATTATTAGCGGCTCCTACTCCTTTGTAACGGACACGCCCGACTTCTGGCGGCGCGCCCATGCCGAATATCCTTCGCACGGCGACCGCTTCACCGGCGAACCGGCTTACTTTAAGCACGTGACCGGCGCGGCCGAAATGATCATGGAATCCTTGGGCACCACCTCCGGCGACTACGATTGGGCCGTGTTCCATCAGCCCAACGCCAAATTTCCCCAGCGAGTGGCGGCGCAGCTTGGCTTTTCTAAAGAGCAAATTGAGCCAGGGCTATTAAGCCCGCGCATCGGCAACACCTATTCCGGCTCCTGCATGATTGGTCTCACCGCCATTTTGGACATCGCCGAACCGGGCGACCGCATCTTGATGGTTAGCTACGGCTCCGGCGCTGGCTCCGATGCCTTCGACCTCACCGTAACCGACAGGCTGCCGGAGGTACAGCACCTGGGCACAACGACCGAAGCCTATATCAGCCGTCGCACCGAGATTAACTACGCCACCTATACCCGGTATCGGGATAAGCTAAAACTTTCGTAAAGCAGGTTGCAAGTAAGGAGGTTGCAAGTGGCAGGTATGCTTTACTTGCAACCTGCCACTTGCAACTTAATTTATGTAAAGCAAAAACAAACTTATGAACGACGTATCAATCATTGGCCTGGGCCAAACTGAAGTGAAAGAGATGTGGGACACCTCCATTCGCCACCTGGCATGGTATGCCATCGAAGCAGCGCTGGATGATGCCCATATTACCAAAGTAGACGCCCTGTTTGTGGGCAACATGGCTGCCGGGCAGCTCAGCAACCAGATGCATCTTGGCGCGCTCGTGGCCGATTTTGCCGGGCTGCGCGGCATCGAAGCCGTGACTGTGGAAGCAGCCGATGCCTCTGGCGGGGCGGCCCTGCGGCAGGGCATCCTGGCCGTCAAGAGCGGCCTGGTGGAAACAGCCCTGGTGGTTGGCGTGGAGAAAATGACGGATCAGGTGGGCAGTTCGGTGACGGCCGTTCTCTCCAGCACCCTCGACGCCGACTACGAAGCCATTCACGGACTGACTATTGCCGGTGTAGGTGCGCTGCTAATGCGGCGCTACATGCATGAATACAGCCTCGCCGTTGATGATTTTGCCAATTTTAGCGTCAACGCCCATGCTAACGGAGCCATGAATCCGCTGGCAATGTACCGCAATCAGCTCAAAGCGGAACGCTTTGGCAGCGCACCGCAG
>JBHIWP010000519.1:0-3302 GCA_041987425.1 Promineifilaceae bacterium (SeqCode)
GAAAAGGCATCCAAAAATTGATGCCGAAATGCGCCGCCTTATTAAAGCAGGCCTGAAGGCGGACGCTCCGTTGCCGTCCGTGCCCGAGCATAAGGCATCAGCTTCTGAAGCTAACAGTAGCTCACCACGGGGCCGCCAACGTCGTTTTCGACGCTAGCCCATTGCGGTTCCGGCTCTGCTGTTTACTTATAGGCAAAGTACGCTTCTCTTTGTGGCAGGTTGACGTCTTTTAGTTTGACCTCAACCACACTGTCCACTGGCGTGTCTTTGTGATTATAGATGCCAGCCTCGCTGCCTAGCGTGGGGAGCAAAACCAGGTCTCGCTTCCCTCGGCGATCCACCACAACGCCTTCCCCCGTCCAGTCAGGCTGCCGCAGCAGATGAACGGCCGTCCAGTGGGCATTCGACAGTCGTTCTGCATAGCGCACGTCCCCGCTTATGGCGTGGGCCGCACCGACGCGCTCCATCACTGCCTGCTCATCAAGCAGCGGTTCCCCACGCAAAAAGGCACGCAGCTGCTGGTGCACCACCAGATCCAGGTAACGGCGCAGCGGACTGGTTGCCTGCGCGTATTGGTCTAGCCCCAGCCCGGCATGTGGGCCAGGGCTGCTGCCTGGCTGGCTGCCCGTCATCGTGCGGCGGCGGGCAAAGTTGGCCGATGGCGTATCCCCTTCCACAATTTCTGTGGGCGGGTCCTGCGTGGTGAAGGGGATGGGAATATTGTGCCGCCGGGCAAACTGGGCCACCGCCTCGCCGGTCATCAACATGGCCTCGCGCACCAGATCGCGGCTTTGCAGGGCGGGGAGCGGCCGTATTTCCACATCCCCCGCATCATTCAGCCGAATTTTTACCTCTGGCAAATCAATCTGCACCGCGCCGTTGGCAACGCGCCGCGCCTCAAAAGCCTGCGCAATGGCCAGCAGCTCGCGCAGCGGCGAGACATCCAGCTGCGTTTGGGCCTCGTCGTAGCTCATGCGGGTCACGCGCACCGTGCTGGGCATTATTTCCAGGTTGGTGATCGTGCCGTCTTGCTGCACGTCCAGGGCAAAGGAGAGGGCTGGCGACGTCTCCTGGCGGCCGAGCGCCAGCAGGTCGGTGGCCGCTTCTGGCAGCATGTGGATGGTGCCCTCAGGCAGGTAGAGGTTGGCCCCGCGGGCGCGCGCTTCCAGGTCGACGGGGCTGTCTGGCGTAATCAGGGCAGCCACGTCGGCAATATGCACCCAAAGACGGCCGTCTTCCCAGCTCAGGGCATCGTCTGGATCGCTGCTGCCAGCATCGTCGATGGCCAGCGCCGTCAGGTGAGTGAGATCGCGCCGCTCTTCGGCTGGCAAGCCCGGCAGGGGGACCTGCGGCTGGCTGGTGGTGACGCCGACGCGGGTGGGATAGGGATTCACCGTTTCGTCCCAGTAGCCCAGCCGCAGCAGCAGGGCGTGAGCATTTTCCGGGGTTTCGCTTTGGTTCAGGTTGCGCAGCACCTGGCTGCGTTCCTGCTGGCCCATAGCCACGGCGGCAATTTCCTGCAGGAAACGGCCGTCTTCCGGCAAAAATTCGTTCTGGCCGATGCGGTTGGTAAATGCTTCCCATATTGCCGCTTCGGCCTCTTTTTCAGCGCGCGCTGCTTTTTCTGCGGCCACTTCCTCTGGCGTGTGTACAGTAATATCCGCCAGCGTTCCACTGAAGTAGAGGCCATCCATGACTGCTTGCCAGATAGCCCAGGCCGTTGCCGGGGTAAAATCGTCGTAAGCCAGTTCAGACAGTTCGCTTAAAGTGGTGGCTTCACCAACCAGCAATTCCCAGGCGGTCAGCAGCTCGCCCTTTGGTTTGGCCAGTTCGCCGAATCCGCGCAGTGGGCCTGGATGCAGCAGCTCAATGTCTTTGGGTCTAACGGAAACGGCCGTGCCATCTTGTAACACAATATCGATCTTTTTGGCACCGACGCTGGTTACACGGGCCGCCTGATTTTTATAGAGAACAAAGTTATCAGTACGAAAATTATCACTCATGACGCAATTGTAGTAATGGTGCTGCAATTGCGCTATTCCCTATGCAGTCATGTGACCGTTATGTGACGACTGGCACTGCTGCATGTGACCTTGCCTCCCGTAAATTAAGGATACCGAAGGTTAGAAATGACCGACGGTGAAAAAGCCCTTTCTTTGTTGCTCTGGTGGGCAACAACAAATGATCTTTACTGCGGAGGTAAATAAAATGAGTACTTTCATCACGCGAATAAGAGAAGAGCAAGAAGAGACAGAGCTGTGGCGGCGCGTTTTTGGAACGGAACGATTCCTGATGTGGTCAGTTCTTGGCAGCCTGGTGCTGTTTATGGCGACGATTGTCTTATCCATTTTTGATTCTCGCCTGGTAACCGGCGCGCCCGTCTGGGTCAAGCCGATGAAGTTTGCTATTTCAATTACACTGTACACCGGCACGCTGGCCTGGCTGCTCAGTTACGTGGAGGGGCATCCCCGGCTGGTGCGCTGGATTGGTGGCCTGACGGCACTGGGCTTTTTGGTGGAGTATGTGGCTATTTTTGTGCAGGCAGCACGCGGCTTACCCAGCCATTTTAACGTGGCTACGCCGCTTGATGCGATTCTGTTTGGCTTTATGGGCTGGTTTGTTATGGTCATCTGGTTTATGAACATCGCCACGGCCGTTTTGCTGATGCGGCAAAAGATGGACAATCGGCCGTTTGCCTGGGCGCTGCGGCTGGGCTTGGTGGTAACGGCCGCGGGGGCCATGCTCGGCTTTTTGATGACGCAGCCAACGCCGGATCAGCTTTCTGCCATGCAGGCAGGGGAACGTGTGACAATCGTAGGCGCGCACAGCGTCGGTGTGGAAGACGGCGGTGCAGGCTTGCCCTTTGTGGGCTGGAGCACGGAAGGTGGCGACATTCGCCCGGCGCACTTTGTGGGGCTGCACGCGCTGCAGCTGATTCCGCTGCTGGGCATCTTTGTCAATCGCCGTTTTAGCCAGCGCTTGTCAGACGGCCGTCGCACGGCACTGGTGGCCATTGGCGGTCTGGGCTACCTGGGATTTGTGCTGCTGCTGCTGTGGCAGGCGCTGCGCGCTCAGCCGCTCATTGCCCCAGATGGCCTGACGCTGGCTGCGCTGGCTGGTTTGGTGACGGTGGTGGGATTGGCGGGAACGGCCGTGTTTTTGAAGAAGTGAGAGAGTGAGAAGTTAGAAGTGAAAAGTGAAAAGTAAAAAAGTGAAAGGTGATAGGTGTGAAGTTGCGTTTGCTTCACCCTGTCACTCTATCACTTTGTCACCTTGTCAAATATTGTCTTGTCAAAAAAAGG
>JBHIWP010000520.1:0-3280 GCA_041987425.1 Promineifilaceae bacterium (SeqCode)
TTATTGCTATTGTTATTTGTCAGCCCTCACAGCATCATCCATCATCCATCATCCATCATCCATCATCCATCATCATCATCATCATCATCATCATATCCTGTTAGTTTTGTTTATACTGGAGCGGGTGCACCGTCCATGAGTCGGCGGAGCCGTACTCAAAGGGGCGCTCCCGACAAGCGGGGTAGGCTCCAGTCGACACTTCCTTATGGCAGAGCGCCACGCTACTCTGTCATAAGCGCTTTCTTCTGAGAGGCCGCAGGCCTTTAGGTCACCTTGGACACATTCATTCCATGTTTTCTTTGGACGTCCTTGACCCCGCTTGCCTACAACTTCTCTAACCCTAACACAATTGATTTCACTAGATGAGCGAACAACATGGCCGAACCATCTCAGACGCCTCTCACGAATGACAGTGTCAAGGTCCTGCATGTCAAGCTTAGCATACAGAACAGCTGTATTCACCTCATCAGATATCTTCACTCCGCATATCCAACGAATCATAGCGCGCTCATTACGCCGTAGGCGGTGGAGTGCGGCAGAGGACATAGGCCAGGTTTCAGATGCATGCAGCATAGCACTACGAACACATGAGTTGAACACACGTCCTTTTGTTTTGAAGCAGATACTACGCGCCGTGAGCAGAGGTAGGAGCTGTCTGAATTTACCCCAAGCAGACTTGCAACGAGCAATGGCAGCAGCCATACAGCCACCACCAGCGCTCAACATGTCACCCAGGTAACAGAAGCGGTCAACCACCTCAAGCTCACAATCATCAACCTGAACTGTTTTTAAGGGCCTACCATCAATAGGACGGACACTCGGTGCACCCAAACATCTTGGACACACGTATGAGGGATCCGGAGTCAATGTTTTCAGACCAGAGCACTTTTTGTGCACCCAATGCTTGCACTTCGTGCAGAATATGGATGCAGCACCTACCCCGGAGCGACATACACTGCAGGGGAACTTGCCAGAGTCCCTGAGCACGTCAAGCTCTAGGCCAGATACCATGAACTTAGTCTTTGGCATATTTACTCTAAAGCCCTTTGCCTCCATGCCATTTTTCCACACCTTGACCTTAGCAACACACTCCTCAAGAGACTCAGCAACAATGACAAGATCATCAGCAAAGAACAGCTCCCAGGGTGAACCAGTACGGAATTCCCGGGATAGGGCTTCCAGTACAATAATGAAGAGGAGGGGACTGAGCACTGAGCCCTGATGAACACCAACAGTAACCTCAAACTCCTCACTGTACGAGCCATCCACCCGTACTCTGCTTCTGGCGTTGTTATACATGCCCTGTACAACGCGAATCATCCTATAGGCGCACCAAATAATATATGCAGCTGGTTTCCCTTATCGCCAGTTAAGACGCGGTTTACCCGGCTGTTTGGCCCGCCATACCGCTGCACGGTTTTCCAGGCCCATTGATAATAAGCTTGCAGCCGTTCGCCTGCAGCCGGGTCTGCAAAATCAATGCCCTCAAACTGAACAAACATTGAGGTTACGGAACGATGCTCTGAAATGGATTGGCTGCTGCGATCTTGCAGCCGTTCGAACAGTGACGGGGGAATAAAGGCGGGAACGGCCGTAATCAAGCGCATTAATGCCGCCTGTTCATAGGCTTCCCAATAAAAGCCTTCCTGAGCGCTGGGTACGGGTGGCAGTTCGTCTACCAGGCGAAACAGTTCTTCAGCGGGGAGGCCAGCCGCCTTTAAGGCTGCCTGGCTGGCTACCACCTGCCCGGCAGCCGCCTGCACTTGCGCCGCCACGGCTTCGTCGACAGCGGCTCCGGCAAGCACAAACTCCATGCTGCTGGAATCGCCCACCACCATTTCCAGGCAACGGCCGTAGCCCACGCCAATCTTTATGGAAAGCGCGTGGCTCTCCTCTGCGGCTGCCTGCATCATATTAACTTGGGCAAAATTGGTTTGCATTAGGCGCTGCATAAACTGCGCCGAAGCCAAAGCGCGTGAAGCGGCCTGGCCGTCTGCGTCGGGAAAGTAGATCATCATGGCATCGCCATGAAAGTGGCTGACCGCGCCGCCCGCATCGTGAATTGCGTTAACCAGGGAGGTGAAGGTCATCAGCAAGGCGCGGCTTAGCGCTTCCGTGCCCCGTGCCCCATTCACGGCCAGCGACTCGGCCATCTGCGTAAAGCCAGACATATCGGCAAACATTGTGGCGGCCGTAATCTGTGCTGGCTGGCCCGGCACCAACAGCTCATCTTGCAATATTCGTCGGGTAAGGGTAACCGGAATATAGGCAGACAAACGCTGAGCCAGCGCACGCAGTTGACCTGCTCTGCCATCTCGGTCAGATTGTTGGGGCGGTAATAAGCTCATAGCTTCCCTGAATCAAGAGTACGAAGGAAAAGTTGCGGAAACAAGCTGCATTTCCGAGCATTTATCTTTTTGCTGCGCCTACGCTGGGCTATTATTGACTCTATCGTCTATTTATTACAACTTTGATGACGTCCGCCAGCTTAAAATATAAATCCACCTGAGTTCGCTTATTATGCCAATGCCTATTGCGGTTTAACTATTTTGCGCTGCTAGGATACACTTAGGCAGATGGTCAATGTTTCACCCCCGGCACCTCAACCAGAAGACCCTTCCGTGGCCCGGCAAACGGCCGTTGGTTCTACCTACACGATTGCCGCCTCAGCCATGACGCTGGTGATTGGCTTCACCCGCTCCATTATTCTTGCTCGCCTGCTTTTTCCCGAGGACTTTGGCCTCTTTGCCCTGGCTTTCTTTTTTGTGCGGCTGCTAGAGCGCGTGCAAATGTTTGGCTTTACGGCCGCTTTTATTCACAAGCATGAACACAGCGAAGCAGAAGCCGCCGCTCACTTCATTTTGCGTCTGGCCGCCGGGCTGTTGGTATTGGTTCTGGCCTTGCTGCTCACGCCCATTTTGCCTCGCTTCTATCCTGGCGAGCCGCTGCTGGGGCCGGTCATTGTAGCGTTGACGGCCGTTCGTCTGCTCACCGCCTTCAACGCTACCCCAAAAACGATTCTCGCTAAACAGCTCCAATTTCGTCGCATTTCTGCGCTGCCGTCGCACGTCGACGGTCAGCTGTTGGCCTCGTGGATCGATCGCGTGCCTGCGCCGCAAGCTGGCTTGCTTCGCGCCTTGGTCGAGGTCATCGGTGAGGCGCCGTCCGTCGAGATCGACGAAGCGAAGCATCCTGATCAACAGGAACCCGATATGAAACGGGGTCTGCTGTTTTGAGATTGCCCGGCTTCATACCGAAGGCGTCCGTTCTGATTTTCTTT
>JBHIWP010000521.1:0-3247 GCA_041987425.1 Promineifilaceae bacterium (SeqCode)
CCTTAGGGCCACGGGCAAAGAGATTTTGCAGGCCATTGTGCAGCCGCCGCTCCAACCGGGGATCGTAATGCGGGGCGAAGCGGATGAAAGCGTTGTTTATCGTGTTGGCTCTTTTCAAGTTGTTCTTTCTAAAGAAGCAGCGGCCCCTGCGGCCGAAAGCTGGCAAATTGAAGGTCAACTCATTAATGAAGAAGAGCCAGATGCTCTTTTAAACGGTACTGCGATAGCGTGGCATGGCGATGAAATTGTGGCCCGTACCGAGGTTGACGAGGTTGGTTATTTTCAATTCGCCAACCTGCGCTCAGGTCAGTACAATATTTACCTTGAATTGGCCAACATTTTGCTTTCATTACCCGATCTGACCATACCGTGACCTCTGAAGAAATTGCCAACCACCTGATTAATCTTTCCCCCCAATCTGATCTAAACACCACCCTGGACCATTTTCATCCACAATTATCATTTAATGTGCTGAAGCACTTAGATAATTTTGTATATACAGAGCTTTTGCGTAATGCACAGCGTGCTCTGGTTGTGGCCAATACGGCCGTTGCCGTGGCCCACAGATTGGGTACAGGCCAGGCGCGCGGCATGGCGCTGTGGACTCAGGGGAATGCTAATTATGCCCTAAATAAATATGCCGATTCTCTAGCTTGCTTTCAGCAGGCAGAACAATATTTTCAGCAGATTGATGATTCCTTGGCTGTGGTTGGCTTACAGATCAATCAGGTAGCGATTTTGCGCGATTTAGGTGACTACAAACAGGCGATAGCCCAGGCGCAAAAAGCCCAGTCAGCTTGCGAAGCAATCGGCGAAAAGGCAGAAAATTACCAGGCTAATCTAGACAGAACAATAGGCTGGGTCTATGAGGAGATGGGAGATTTTGCCACTGCCCTGGCTACGTATGAACACGCGCGTGATATTTACCTGAAGCACAACAAGCCGGAACAGGCGGCTCTTTTAGACGTTAATAAGGCTCATTTGCTGCAAACAATGAATCAGTTTGTCGCTGCTGATGTGCTGCTGCGCGCGGCGCGCAAAACGCTGGCGGAGGTGCAATACGATCAGGAAGTAGCCCGAGTTGACTTGAACCTGGGCATTTTAGCCTTTCATCGTGGGCAATATCAGCTTGCGCTGCGCTACCTGGAAGCAGCCCACGCCGGTTTTACGGCCGTTTCCCTGCCTATTGAAGTTGCCAACGTGAATATGTACCGGGCGCTTGTCTATCGCCAATTAAACTTAATCCAGGAAATGCTGGCCCTGGCTTCAGAGGCGGGACAGCTGTTTCACAATAACAAGATGAGACGGGAATATGCCCGCTGCCTGATTTTACAGGCGGTGGGTTACCAGCGCCTTGGTCACCTAGAAACGGCCGAGCAGTTTCTGGCCAGGGCGCGCCGACAGCTGTACCGGCAAGGCGCCTGGGGCCGCCTGCTGCTGCTGGACGCCAATCGGGCAGAATTGGCCTTAATGACACAGAGGCCCTACACGGCCCGCCGTATTGCATTCCGCGTTCTTCAGAAGACGACAGCAGCGGAGCAACCTGCACTTGTAGTGCGGCTGCAGCTGGTGCTGGCGCGTGGTGCCCTTGCCCTGAAGGCGCCAGATTGGAAGCAGGCGCAGCAGCGGGCAATGCAGGCAGTAGACATTGCCCATACCTATCACCTTACCGAACTGAAGGTGCAGGCTCATACGCTGCTGGGCGAAATTAAGGAACGCCAGGGCGAACTTCAGGCGGCTGAGCAACAGTACCAGAAGGCGATTCAGCAGTGCGAACTACTAAAATCATTTTTATCTTTAGACGAGTTTCACGTTAGCTATTTAGATGACAAACTGCCCGTTTATGAAGATTATCTTGGCCTGACGCATCAAGTGGTGCAGGCGCAGTCTCGTTCCCTGGTGCATTTGCTGCCGATTTTGAACCTGGTGCAAACGGTTCCTTTTGTGCATTCGGCTCAGGCGTTAGGCACGCCAGCAGAAGCGGCGGATGCGGAGTTAGAAGCAGAGCTACAGGCAGAAAGGCAGGCGTGGCACTGGTACCAAAACCGTTTAGCGGCAGGAGACGGTAACGTAAACGTGGCGCAAGTGCGGGAACAGATTGTGGGTGCAGAGGCCCGAATTAGTGAGCTTACAAGGCGCATTCGCGTACGTCGCCTACCCACACCCACGGGGGCAGATGTGCGCCATGAGCTGCCAGCTTTTGACTTTTTACGGGCTCTACAGGCCAAGCTAAAGCCTGGCGAAATGGTGTTGCAGCTATACCTGGCAAACGGCCCTGTCCAGGCGCTGCTTCTTTCTCAATTGGATGTTCAGGTAGTGCCGGATCTAGTGCCTGTGCAGACGTTGGAGCGGCAGCTAAATTCCTGGCGCTTTTATGTGCAGCGCGTCCATACAGCGCAGGGTGGCAAAGCGGTAAATCCGCGGCTGGCCCAGTCCCATTTGGGCCGCCTTTATCAGGCGCTGCTGGCACCCTTGCGCGCTGCCCTGGCAGACTGCTCCCACCTTTTCCTGGTATTGCCCCCTGCCTGGCACAAACTCCCCGTGGCGGCGCTCTTTGACGGCACGGATTACCTGATTAACCGGCATCAAATTACGCATTTATCGGCGCTGGATGTGATATTGAACAGAGGGGAGAGTTTGGCAGAAGCGGTCTCAGAGCGGCCCCAGGCTTATGTGTTTGGCTATTCTAGCAACGGCCGTTTGCCCCACACCATTGGCGAAGCAGAAGCGGTAGCCCGCACGCTGGCGCCGACCTGGCAAACGAGCACTGCCCTGGAAACGGCCGTGACCAAAAGCGCCCTGGCAGCCGCAGCGCCGCAGGCCCGCTTGCTGCACCTGGCCACGCACGCCACCTTTCGCCCTGACAACCCTTACTTTTCCTGGATTGAGCTGTCTGACAGTCGGTTTACGGTTGCCGACCTGTATCAACTACGCCTGCCGCAGCGTCCCCTGGTTGTTTTGAGCGCCTGCGAGACGGGCCGTGGCACCCCGCGTGGCGGCGGGCTGCTGGGCATGGGGCGTGGATTCCTGGCCGCAGGCGCCAGCGGCTTGCTCCTCACTGACTGGGCCATCGATGATGAAGCCTCGGCGCAGCTGATGCAGCGCTTTTACGAGAGGCTGAGCGGTACGGCCGTTTCGGCAGCGCCTGAAAGCGTGGCGCACGCCCTGCAAACGGCGCAATTAGAAGCCATTGCACTAGGGCAATCCCCATTTTACTGGGCTGGATTTAAGTACATAGCTGGCTGAG
>JBHIWP010000522.1:0-3224 GCA_041987425.1 Promineifilaceae bacterium (SeqCode)
AAAATTCTCCCTTTGCGCCTTCTTATTCTTTGCGTCCTTTGCGTCGAAATCCCAGGCTTTTCGATTCACCGCTTTTCCCCTAAAATACCTGGCATGATCCAGTCCCAACTCAAGCAAATATTTGGCTACGACAGCTTCCGTCCGTTACAGGAAGACATCATTCAGAACGTCCTCGACAAGCAAGATTCCCTGGTGGTGATGCCTACCGGCAGCGGTAAATCGCTGTGCTATCAGCTGCCTGCGCTGGAATTCCCCGGCCTCACCGTAGTCGTGTCGCCGCTCATTTCCTTGATGGAAGACCAGGTAATGCAGCTGCGGGCGTTGGGGGTGACGGCCGTTTATCTCAACAGCACCCTGGACCATGTGGGCTACGACTGGGTGGCCGACCAGATTCGCTCCGGCGAGGCCAAGCTGCTCTACGCCGCGCCGGAAACGCTGGTGCAGCCGCGCACTTTGGCCCTGCTCGATCAGTGCAACGTCGATTGCCTCACCATCGACGAAGCCCACTGCATCAGCGAATGGGGCCACGACTTCCGCCCCGAGTATCGCCAGCTGGTGGCTCTGCGCCGCCGTTTGCCCGATGCTGTTTGCCTGGCCGTAACGGCCACGGCCACCGAGCGCGTGCGCCAGGACATCAAAACCAGCCTGGAAATTGCCGACGCCGACGAATTTGTAGCCAGCTTCGACCGTGACAATTTGATGCTGGCAGTGGAGCCTAAAACCGACGGCCTGGCCCAAACCATCCACTTTTTGCAGGCACATCCCGATGAATCTGGCATTATCTACTGCGCCACGCGTAAGCAGGTGGATTTTTTGGCCGGTGAACTGGCGCGGCGCGGCTGGTCGGTGCTGCCCTACCATGCGGGCATGGATGACAACGCTCGTAGACGCAACCAGCAGCAGTTCATTCGTGACGATGTGCCCATCATGGTAGCCACGATTGCTTTTGGCATGGGGATCAACAAGTCCAACGTGCGCTTCATTTTGCATTACGATCTGCCCAAAAATTTAGAGAGCTACTACCAGCAAATCGGCCGTGCCGGGCGGGATGGCCTGCCGTCTGACTGTTTGCTGCTGTTCAGCTATGCCGATGTGCAGACGATCAACTTTTTCATCAGCCAGCAGGACCCTGGCCAGCAGGCAGGGGCACGAGCGCGTCTGGAGGCGATGCTGGGATTTGTAGAGACGAATGTGTGCCGCAGACGGCCGTTGCTCAGCTACTTCGGCGAGACATACAACAAAGACGACTGCCAGACGTGCGACAACTGCACCACCGAGGCGGGCGATCTGGTCGATTTGACCATTCCGGCGCAAAAGTTCCTCTCCTGTGTCAAGCGCACGGGGGAGCTGTTTGGCATCAACCACATCATCGACGTGCTACGCGGCTCGCAGAGCCAAAAGGTGCTGCAGCGCGGGCACGACAGGCTGTCTACGTACAATATTGGCCTGGAGTTTAGCAAGAAGGAGTGGCAGTATCTGGCTCGCCAGTTTGTGCAGCAGGATTTAATGGTGCAGGATATGGAATTTGGCAGCCTGAAGCTGACGCCCAAGGCGTACGCGGTCTTTAAGGGTGAGCCCGTGCGTGGCACCTTGCCAGACAAGCCGCAGGCGGCTCCGTCAGCCACGGCTTACGCCAACTACGACCAGGCGCTGTTCCAATTGCTGCGCCAAAAGCGCAAGGCGCTGGCCGACGAGGCAGGCGTGCCGCCCTACGTCATCTTCTCTGACCGCACGCTGGTGGAGATGGCGACCTATTTTCCGCAGTCGCGGGCCAGCTTTGGCACGCTGTACGGCGTGGGCGCGGCCAAGCTGAGCAACTTTGCCGATGTGTTCGTGCCAATCATCCAAAATTATTGTGCGGAAAATGGAGTAGAGGAAGTTCGCAACACGGCCCCGACAACCGTTACTTCAAGCAACGGCACGCCGGGTGGACGGACGTATGAGGTGCTGAATTTGTATAATAACGGCCGTTCCCTCCCCGAACTATGCCAGCAGTACAGCGTCAAGCGCAGCACCATTTTGAATCACCTGTGGAAAGCAGTACAGGCAGGCGAAACCCTGCGCGCCAGCAACCTGCTGGCCCACTCAGACCTGACGCCCGACCAGCAGCAGCAAGCCCTGGCCGCATTCGCCGCACACGGCACCGACTACCTGCGCCCGGTCTATGTCGCCCTCAACGAATCCGTCGATTACGAAGAGCTTCACCTCCTGCGTCTCCACTTCGTCAGCCAGTAAGTGCTGAAGGAAAATCATTCCACAATGAACAGAAATGAATGTCATGAGCCAGATTTTGATGCTATCTTTGAGAAAGATGGGTCTTTACGTGAAATCTATGTTTTAGATACAACAATAGACGACTGGCAAAAATTGTTAGATTTTCTCCATGCAAATGATTTTGAAACTGAATTTTATATTGGGCGACAAAAGCAACACAAACTAACTAGAAATGCTGCTAACTTATTTGATGACGAAAGGCAGATCAGCCGGTTAGTTAGAGTGATAATTGGAAATGCAGCTCTTCACAGTCATTGTTTCACGAAAGGCCAAATTGAGTTTGATGTGGATCCACGAGAAATTAATGATGAGCAAACGGCAAAGACAGTTTTGCAATTTATGAAACGAGTGGGTCAATATCTGAAGATGCCAGTGAGATTGACACCCGAAAACACTGAAGCAATAGCTTTAGTTCAATATCTCCCTGGTCAGATCTCAGAAGGTGAAGAATGGAGATACTGGCATTAAATCCTTGTCATGCTGAGGTCCTCCGAAGCATCCCTGGAGCCTTACACCAGTGAAAAATCTTGCCAATGACCAGGTTATTGCCAGGCCAGATTTAGAGGGATTCTTCACTTCGTTCAGAATGACAATTGGAGCGTGTCATGCTGAACCCATTCGACTTAAGAGCAGGCTGTGAAGCAACTTTAGTGTTGTGTTTTCCAACAGCTAAAGCTTGCTATGCGTGCGTTCGTTTATTACTCAAATTCGTTGGTGCCAATGACTTCTGCGCCGTCGGTGAGTTTGGTGACGAGGCTGGGGGGCGTACGACCGTATTCCGCTGCAAACGCTGTGTTAATCGATTCAATGAGCTGGGGAACGGCCGTTTCTGCCACCAGAATCTGCATGAAGCCACCAAACCCGCCCCCGGCAAAGCGGGCGCCGTAGCAGCCCGGCACGGCCCAGGCGGTAGCCGCCAGCAGGTCCAGCTCCGGGGTGCTGTTTTCGTA
>JBHIWP010000523.1:0-3179 GCA_041987425.1 Promineifilaceae bacterium (SeqCode)
CATATCTGGCAAAATCTGTTCGCTCGCGGCTGGTGCCCTATTATCACGGGCTGCTCATCAGCGTGGCCTATGCTTCCATCCAAAGCGGTATCCACCCTTCGCGGGATTATTTAGCCATACCCCACGAAGTTGGTCACCATTTGTATTGGAACGGCCGTCATCCTCACACGCAAAACTTCCTGCGCGATGAGCTGCTGCAGCGAGCGGCTGCTGCCGGAATCGCTGCCGGTGATTGGCGGTTGAATTGGCTCGAAGAAATGTTCGCCGACGCCTACGCGCTGCTGCTGGCCGGGCCCGTGATTGTTCTCGACTTTCAAGACATGCTGGATGACGATATGTCCAGCCATTTTCGTGAGGACACCGACAAGCATCCTATTCCGGAGATACGGCCGTTCATCCAAACCGAAATCCTGCGTCGGGTCAAAGATGAGGCCGGGCAAATTATCTATGCGCATGAATGTGACAAGCTGGACGACAACTGGCGCAGCTGGATCAACAGCTTTCCGTTGCAGCAAAGTTATCCGGTGCGGGGCGTAGCCAATTCCATGACGGGGCGCGAGATTGTAACGGCCGTTGCTCCAGTTATTACCGTCATTCTGGATACGCTCGCTGCGATTATGCCCGATGAACGAGAGTATGATGGCATGGAAGGAAGTGACGACGTCTTTAAGCTGTATACAGAGTTCCAGAGCTATATCATGCCCGACGATGACGATGAGCTGGTCAATCTATTTCTGGAAGGCAGCGGCACTGAAGAACAGCTGGCAAAAATTTTGGATAGCTACACGGAGATCTCGTTCCTCAAGCACATCCATGAAGTTACCAAACAGGCACCCGAGAAAATAAACTCCGCTGAGTGGCTGCACCTGCTGCGCTCCTTTGGCTGGTCTAGCGAAGGGCCGTTGGGCAGCGGTGGGCATACAACAGGCGGCAGCATATTTAATCTAGAGACCCAGCGCGTAAATGGGAACAAAGATGTACAGGCAACAATAACAATTACGAATGGTGTAGGCTCCCAATTTGATCTAAAGGATTCGCAAAGTCAACAGACCCATTCGCTCTATTGCGATACGGTATGTAGCTATACTTTTCAGAATGTTGGACCCAGGGCGGGTTTTATTCTTGTAACCAACAGTTCTCCTTCGTTCATGGTTAGTTACCCAGCGGGGAGTTAGGCGACTTTTTGTCGGCTGCGGCCGTTTCCAAAATCAGTCGGTGTTCAGGAATGTTATACAAAAATGAATTCCGACTGATTTCATCTGGAATTCTTTGACTTTGCTCAATTAACAGACGATGGGCCTTCTTTAAAAGGGGCTCTGCTCGTTTATCTCCTACGCCTGCCAACAGTCGATAACAGATCCAATAGGTGTTCAGGGGATCTTCTAATCCATCTAGATTGGTGGACTCTAGCTTATTCAATACAGTATTGAGCAGTGAGTTTTGCTTCTGCAACCTTCCTTGTGCCTGGCTTACACAGACCAGGCCCACCTGGGGCAGCGTCAGCAAATGTGATTGATCTAATTCCGTGCGCAACGTGAGCGCATTTAAAAAAGATGTTTTTGCCTCTTTGATTTGCCTTAGCTCAAGCAGGCTAAATCCCAGCATCGTCATAGTGTGGGCTTCCAAATATCGTGCGCCTGTTTCTTGTTCAATTTCCAATGCCTGGGCGAAAAAAGTTTGCGCTTCCGGGTGTTTTTGCTGTTTGGTCAGCACTTCTCCCAGGTTGTTTAAAGCAATAGCCTGCTCTTGTTTGGTTCCCACCGCACGGTTGATAAAAAGGGCCTGCTCATAATAAAAATACGCTTCCTCATAGGCCCCAAGCACGTGACAGGCAATTCCTAAATTATTTAGCGCGGCCCCTTCGCCTTCCCGGCTGCCAATTTCTCGGTAGAGAATCAGCGCTTGTTCAAAGTTTTCCTTCGCCAGAATGTGCTGCTGTTGATGACTGAAGAGCAGGCCAAGATTGTTTAAAATGCTTGCCTTAAATGCGGGATTACCCAGCTCTTGGGCAATTGCCAGCCCTTCCCGATAATGCCGCTCTGCTGCTCGATAGTTGCCTTGCTGCATTTCGATACGGCCCAAATAGGTTAAAGCCTGCTCTTCCCCCTGACGGTTGCTTGATTGTTGAAGGTAGGCAAGGGCTCTTTGAGCTTGCGCTTTGGCTCCTTCATAATCTCCCTGCCAAAATAACGCTTTGCACCAGTTGATATGCCCATAAGCACACCGGGTGTAATCACCAATTTGTTGGGCAAGCTCAATGGCTTTTCGTGAGGCTCTGATTACGACCGGATGGTCACTTATCACTTCAGACAGCCGTCCGGTTCTTAGCTCTACCTCGGCTTGTTTTTGCGTATCCTGAAGGGATGTGGCTATTTGTGCCATCATTTCAATTTCGCTGCGCTGTAACTCACGCTCTCCCAGTAGATGGTAAATTTCCTCGCGAGAGGCGTGCAGATTAAACTGCAGCAGGTGGTCTGTTTGGGAGGTGAGGGCGAGGGCACGGCCGTAATAATCCAGCGCTTCAATATTTTGGTAGGCTGCGCGGGCCACGTCCCCGGCTTTGTGCAGGTAGTCGCGGGCTTTGGCCTCTAAATTGGCACGTTCGGCGTGGTAGGCCAGCGCGCCGTAATGCGGGGTGAGGTCAGTGGCGTAAAGTGTTTCCAGAGCAGCAACGGCCAGATCGTGCAGCGCCTGCCGACGGGATCGCAGCTGCATTTTGTAGGCGGCATCGCGCACCAGAGCGTGCCGGAAGAGATAGCGTAATTCGTTCAGGGCGGTCCAGATAGCTGTCTGTTTGGCTTCGCGCAGAATCTCGCCTATGTTTTCTTCGTCTTGCAGCATCAACGTTAACAGCTGAACCTCAAATTCGCGCCCCAAAACGGCCGCATGCTGTACTCCATTTTTAACCCGGGCCGTCAGGCGGTCCAGGCGGGCGACCAGCAGGGCGTGCACGTCCCGGGGTAAAACGGTTTGCTGCACGGCCGTCACCCGCCAGCCAGCAGTAGATTGTTCCAACAAATTTTGCTCTTGCAGGTAGCGCACGATTTGCTCTGTGAAAAATGGATTGCCTTCACCCCGACTCACCAGCAGCGCCTGCAGCCCGGGTGAGACCGGGCCACCGAGCAGGCCGGTTGCCAGCTCGTTTAGCTCAGCAGGCGTGAGCTGCCCCAGCAAAACTG
>JBHIWP010000524.1:0-3175 GCA_041987425.1 Promineifilaceae bacterium (SeqCode)
CGCCGTGTTGTTCACAATGGTGCTGTTCACAATCGTCGTGGTGTCGCTCGTGCGAATGGCCCCACCAAAGCCGCGCCGCCAGTCATCATCAGCCAGGGGAATGGGCGTGGTGGCATCGTTGCCTGCAAACGTGCTGCTGGTGATGGTGACCGGCGCATCTAACAGCCACAGTGCTCCGCCGGAGCTGGCGCCGCCGTCGGTGGCGTGGGCGTTGTTGTTCATAAAGGTGCTGTTGCTGATGTTTAGCGGTCCATTGCCGGTGGCGCTTTGGTGATAAATCGCGCCGCCCTGGCCGCTGCCGGTGGCCGAGTTGTCCTCAAATAGCGATTGGTCAATGAGGGTGCTTCCGGTGCCTTCGGGGAAGCTGAAAATGGCCCCACCCAGCTGATTGCTCTGGTTGTTACTGAACGTGCTGGTAGAAATATCAATTGCGCCGCTGAAGTTTTTGGTGCCATCCACATAGATGGCCCCGCCACCGCCGCCTCCGGCGCTGTTGTTGGCTACGTTGCCCGTAAACGTGCTGTCGCTTACGGTGAGGTCCGCGCCCAAAATGTGGATGCCGCCGCCGTTGACCGAGACGTTGTTGCTAAACGTGCTGCCGCTAACGGTCGCCGTGGAGCCGCCCGTAATGTAAAGTGCGCCGCCGCCGTTGCCCCCGCCAGGGATGGCCGCCGCGGTCGATGTGTTGCCGCTGAAGCTGCTGCCCGTGACGATAAGCGTGCCGCCCGCATCGCTGGAGCCCCAGCCGTTCAGGGCAATTGCGCCGCCGTTGGCCGCCGTCGAATTATTGATGGCGCTGTTGGCCAGGGTAAGCGTGCTGAGCCGCTCCACGTAAATCGCGCCGCCGTCGCCGCTGCTGGAGCCGTTGCGCAGGGTGATGTTTTGCAGCGTCAGGCTGGCGCCGTTTTGCAGATTAAACAGGCGGGTGCTGTTGCCGCCGCTGAGCGTGATTTGCCCGCCGCCATTAAGGGTGGTGTTGCTATTGATGGTTTTTTGGCCGGTGAGCGTAATGGTGTGGCTGCCGCCGCAGTTGAAGCTAACGCTGCCGCCGCCGGACAGAGCCGCGTTAAGGGCCGCCTCGGTGCAGCTTGCGGGCGTGCCGCTGCCGACGGTTCCCGCGCCTTGTGCCGGCCGGGCCACCAGAAGCAGGGCTAAGACAAACAGTAAAACGAGCAGGATGCCAATTTCGCCGGACAGTCGTTTTGAAGGGGGAATTCGCCCCGAACGAGCGTTGTTTTTATCGGGTTGTTTCATTTGCCGCGCTTCCTTTACAGGTTCGTCTACTTGGCGGCGAGGCTTACGCCGCTTATTCTGCAATCTCCGCCGCTTATTGTGCGACAGGAAACGGCCGTATTGAAGGTGACTTTAGTACCGGGTAAGATTGGTTGGTTGTTCGCCCCTCCCGTATAATTCTCCAATATCACAGCCTATCGAATCAAAATTTGCGTTCATCTGCGTCCTAGTCTTCTTCGAGCAAACTGTTAGAAAAATGAGGAGTTCAGAATGGCAACCCCTTCCATCACCGGCAAGCACCGCTCAAAAATTAGTGCCTTGCAGCAGCCCTCCCCAGAAACCATTGAGTATGCCAAAAGCCTGCACATGCACGTGCTGGGGCCAGGAGAACTGGCCGAGTCTGAATGGGCCGCCGCCGGGCTGCCCGCGCCCGACCTGCAGGTGATTCGGCAGTACCGGCTGGACAGGGTGCGTGAGCAGCTACGTGCCTTCGACTACGCGGGCATCCTGCTTTACGATCCGCTCAATACCCGCTATGCCACCGACAGCACCAACATGCAGCTATGGATCACCCACAACGCCGCCCGCTATGCCTTTGTCGCCACCGAAGGACCGGTGATCATTTTTGAGTTTCACGGCTGCGAATTTCTCAGCGACCATACGCCGATTGTCACCGAAGTGCGACCGGCCATCAGCCACTACTACTTTGGCGCGGGTGCGCAGTATGAAGCCAAAGCGGCGCTGTGGGCGGCGGAAATTGCCGATCTGGTGGCAAAGCATGGGGGCGGCAACAGACGCTTGGCGCTGGATCACGGTACGGCCGTTGGCATTCACGCCTTGGAAGCCCATGGGCTGGAAGTCATGAACGGCGAGGAGATCATGGAGCTGGCCCGGCTCATTAAACACGAAGCGGAAATCACGGCCATGCGTCGGGCAATTGTCGCTTGCGACCGCTCTATTGACGTGATGCGCCAGCATTTCCAGCCGGGTATCACCGAGCAGCGGCTGTGGAGCTATCTGCATGCGGAAAATATCGCCCGCGGCGGCGAATGGATCGAGACGCGCCTGTTGGCTGCCGGACCCCGGGCCAACCCCTGGTTTCAGGAGTGCAGCAGCCGCCCCATTCAGGCGGGGGAGCTGATGGGCTTTGATACCGACCTGATTGGCCCCTACGGCATTTGCGTCGATATTTCGCGCACCTGGTTATGCGGCGATGGCGCGCCCACGACCGCACAAAAAGAGATTTACAAGATGGCCTATGAACAGGTGCAGAAAAACACGGAAATCCTGCGCCCTGGCGTCACGTTTAAGGAATTGAGCCATACGGCCGTAGTCTACCCCCGCGATCAGTTCCGCTACTACTCTACGCTGTACCATGGCGTTGGCCTGTGCGACGAATACCCCGACGTGCCTTTCCCCTGGAACTGGAATGAATTGAGCTACAATGGGGTGCTAGCGCCGGGCATGGTGTTGTGTGTGGAAAGCTACGTGGGGCGCTGGGAAGGTGGCCCCGGCGTCAAGCTAGAAGACCAGGTGCTCATCACACCAGAGGGGCATGAAGTTTTGTCGCATTATCCGTATGAGCAAGAACTGTTGACCTGATTCTTAAGGCGGGGAAGAATGAATGGCTTCGGGCAAATATCAAGCTCGTGAAGAGTGTCCATTAAAGAAAAAATGTTGACAACATCATTCCAAAGGGCCAAATAGAGAGTTACCGGCCACGTCAGGCTCGTCGTTAATGTAGAAGTTGGTGCCGTACTGTAGAAATACTTCTCGTGAGAGACGGCCGTCCTCGTTAAAATCCATTTGGGAGAATGCAGCGTTGGCCAGCGCCGTATCAATGCCCCACGCTTCAAAGAACAGCTTGTACTCATCGCGGGTAATTTGCGCGTCGCCGTCCAGATCAATCGTGTCGAAGATGGCGGCAAACAGGCGTCTAACC
>JBHIWP010000525.1:0-3169 GCA_041987425.1 Promineifilaceae bacterium (SeqCode)
CCTTGGCATTCACGCCATCCGTGCACATGGCAAGCGGGTGCGCTTCTTCTCCACAGTGGAGCTGGTCAACATGCTGGAGTCCGAGAAAGCACTGGGCAACGGCCGTTGGCGCTGCAGCAATATGCAGAAGCAGTTCAGCTTTTTGAAGATGAGTTGGGCGTGCCCGTCTCGGCAAAAACCACGGCGCTGTACGAGCGTTTAGCCAGCCTGAACACGCCACCGCCGACACAACTTCCCCCGACCACAGACAAATTTATTGGCCGCGAAGCAGAAATCAGCACTCTGACTGCGCTTTTGGCAGAGCCTTCCCGACGGCTGATTACGCTGTTTGGCATCGGGGGCATTGGCAAGACGCGCCTGGCCCTGGAGAGTGCGCGCCATATTGCCGCCAACAAGCAGGGCATGTTTTTAGACGGCATCTTTTTTGTCTCATTTGTGGGAATGGAGACGGCCGTTTCCAGCGATGCCATCCCCCTGCACCTGATGCAAACGCTGGGGCTGCCGCTAGGTGGGCGAGAATCCCCCACAGCACAGGCAGTTGCCGCCCTGCGTGAACGCGAAATGCTGCTCATCTTCGACAATTTGGAGCATTTGATAAATCAAAGCAGCAGCTTCATCACCCACCTGCTTCGCGAAGCCCCAGCCGTGACGCTAATGGTTACTTCACGTGAACGGCTGAACCTGATGGAGGAAACCGTTTTTGATCTATCAGGGCTGCCTCAAGAGGCTGAGGCACCTCTGGAAAGTGACGCAGCGAGGCTGTTTGTGACTCACGCCCAGCGTCACCAGTTCACTTTCGCCCCTGATGCCGAAGACACGCCCGCCATTACACAAATGTGCCGCCTGCTGGAAGGCATTCCGCTGGGCATTGAGCTGGCCGCAGGCTCTGTGCGCCACGCCCGCTGCACTGAAATTGTGCACAAGATTAAAGAGAATTTGGGCTACCTCTCTTCGCCCTTCCAAAACATTCCGGAGCGTCACCGCAGTTTACGGGCAGTGTTTATGCACTCCTGGGAGCTGCTTTCGCCCGATTTGCGCCCAATCTTTGCCAATCTGTCTATCTTCCCGACTTCATTTACGCAGGAGGAAGCACACGCCATTGCCGAGGCGGCGCCAGCCCAGTTAGCAGTTTTGGTGGATAAGGCGCTGCTCAAATTGGAAAACGGCCGTTACGCCGTGCATCCCCTGCTGCGAGAGTTTGCCGCCGAGCAGCTTGAACAGGAGGCCGCTGTCACCCTGCGCCATCGCCATGCCCACTACTTTGCTGACTTCATTGCGTCGCGCAGCCAATCGTACCATCGCCCCACCTATCTTAAAGAATTGCCTGACCTGGTAGCCACTTACGACAACCTGATACCCGCCTGGCGTTGGGCAATTGAACAGCTTGTTACCGTTGAACCGAAGGCAGCGTGGGAATGGGTGACGGCGATGAGACGGCCGTTAACCCGCCTCCATTACCAGCAAAGCTGGTTTCATGCCGCCCGCACCTTGTTTGCTGAAGCGCGGCAACGGCTAGAAGCAGAAGGCTGGCACACCACCAACGCAACTAAAAAACAGCGCCTGCTATATACTCAAATCGCCGTGGCGGAAAGCAACAGCGCGCGTATTCTGGGGGATGCAGCTACGGCCGTAGGCCCGGCGAAAGCTGCCATCCCCATCCTTAGAGAAAATGTCGCCCTGGATGACCTGTTCGACGCTTATAACATTCTGGTGGGCAGCAATCTGCAAATGCGTACCTTCGACGCCATTCCCAAACTGCTCGATGAAATGGAGGCCATCGCCACCGAAACACAAAAGCCGGTGATGTTTGGCGTACTCTACGTATCCCTATCCTACTACACCGATTTCATGGGGGATGCTGAAAGCGCGTTGGATTACGCGCAGCAGGCGTTGACGGCGTTCCAAGAATTAGAAGACACCTATTACGAAGCAATTGTGCTAGACGGCATCGCCCGGCGGCTGTTTAGCCTAAACCGGCCTGATGAAGCGGCGAAAGCTCTGCAAAAAGCGTACGCGCTCGCTGCCCAAAATGACCAGACGCTAACGATGGCTTTTGCTCAAAAGGGACTCGCTTCTTATTATCAATCTAAAGGGATGTTGGCAGAGGCGGAGCAGGCGGCGCACATTTGTCGGCGATTATTCACCGAGGTAAACGAACAGCGTAATTTGGTTGAAGTAGATTTTATCGAGGCGCTAATTGCCTACGCCCGCCAGCAGTGGCGTGAGATGACCCGGTTTTTGATCGCCAGCCTGAATCGGGCTCGCGATCAGCAAATTTCTGACTACCTGCTAAACAATGTGGTTTATTTGCCTGTTTTGCAATGGCAGCGAGGTAACCAGGCTGAAGCGGCTGCGCTCGTTCAATTTCTACGCACCCATCAGAAGCTGAACGCAAACCAAACGGCCGTTCTCGCCGAGGCAGAGGCACTCATGGCTAACCTCTCGCCTAAAACGATGCGGGAAGCAAACGCACTGGCTGCGGCAATGAACCTGGAACGCATTGTAGACAACTTCCTGCGCGAAGGGCTAAGCTGGTTTGCCTGAACGCTGTGTAAGCTTGCTGCGAACAGCTTGTGCGAATTCCTTTGTTGCCTTGACAGAAAACGGCTGTTCGCTGTGATAAGAATTTGGTCGGCTCATCGGCGCAGTTCAGCATGGCGGAAACAGTCTAGAACGTGATCATTCACCATACCAACAGCCTGCATAAAGGCATAGACGATGGTTGGGCCGACAAAGCTAAAGCCGCGCTGCTTGAGGGCTTTGGACATCGCCTGGGATTCAGCCGTTTCTGTTGGAACCTTCTTCATGCTGCGCCAGCTGTTTTGGATGGGACGGCCGTCTACAAAATCCCACAAAAAGGTACTAAACAATCCTTCCTTCTCCATAATTTCCAGATAGCCCTGCGCATTTTTTACCGCTGACTGCACCTTGAGCCGATTGCGCACAATCCCCGGATTCTGCAGCAGCTCCGCAATTTTGGCGTCATCATAGCGGGCAATCTTTTCCGGATCAAAATTATCAAACGCCTGCCAATAATTTTCTCGCTTGCGCAAGATAGTAATCCAGCTCAGTCCGGCCTGCGCCCCATCTAAAATGAGCTTGGCAAAGAGGCGTTGATCATCATATTCCGGCCCTGAAGGAATGGCCGTGGCAATGCTTCACATGATCC
>JBHIWP010000526.1:0-3166 GCA_041987425.1 Promineifilaceae bacterium (SeqCode)
TGATGGCACACCTCACGTGAAAGCTGTCCTGGCAGTCCTTATAGTCACACTAGAGAAGGTAGCCATCTCGTTTCCTATCTTTACAGAGAAAACAAAAGAGACCTTTTCTATCTGGATTACTCACACCTACAATTTTATCTTTACTGGAGTAACTGATTGACTGAATCGCAACCTTACCCTTCCCTGGAACAAGTATCGCAATGGCTTACAGCGCACCATGCGGCTGAGGTCACGGAGCTAACATTATTAACAGGTGGTTTCTGGTCCTCGGCCTTTGCCTACCGGGTCGGCACAGAAGCGTTTGTGCTGAGACTCAGCCAGATGTCTGAGGGCTTTGCCACTGATGCCGCCGCCATGCGATTCCGAGGGCCTGACCTGCCGGTACCTGAGGTGATCGACCTGGGCAAGGCATTTGGTTTCAACTACGCTATCTCCAGGCGGCATTACGGCCGTTTCGTTGAGACCACTGCTGCCGCGGAAGGAGACGCCGTGGGCAAGGCCATGGGCCAGCTGCTCGCCGCCCTGCGCGCTGTGCCTACCACCAAGGAGGATCGCGTGGTCTGGTTTAATCCAGACTCTTCCATTAGCTGGCGACGCTGGCTTCGCAGCGGGCTGGTGGACGATCCCAACGCCCACGTGAGCGGCTGGCGGGCAAAGCTGGCAGAAATCCCACGCATAGATACGCTCTTCCGGATCTGCGAGTCGCGCATCGACGAACTGCTGCCAGCTTGCCCGGAGCGTCGAGACCTTATTCACGGTGACCTGCTGCATCAAAACGTTCTGGTTTCGGATGACGCTGCGCAGGTAACGGCCGTGTTTTCCTGGAAATGCTCGGCATTCGGCGATTTCTTATACGATGTGGCCTGGTGTACGTTTTGGAGCGATTGGCATCCCGGTATTGCCGCTGCCGACCTTTGGCAGCGCACGCTCTCGGCACCAGACCTGAGCGAAGCGGACCTTCAGGATGCGGCCGTTCGCCATCACTGCTACGAACTCCAGATTGGCGCCTCACACCTGGGCTGGAATGCCTGGACTGGAAACCAGCAGGAACTAGAGGCAGTGGCCGTCGCTTTAGAACGAGTATTGGAAAAGGGACCGCTGCCAACACATTAGTTTCCTCTCTGCGGACGTTCGGCCGCATCTGTATTTCATCTGGGATTATTCATTATTATGCATCGATCGAAATCTTTCCGAATCATATTTTTCCTTGTAACAGTAATTACGCTCATATCCTGTAGTCAGCAAAACCAAGTTGTAAAGGTCAGCGGAATGCTTGTTGAACAATCTGGTGAGCTACCTTCCTCTGAGTTCTCGGTTATGATTTGTCCTATTCGTATAAATATTTTTCTTCAGCAATTCTTCGAGTGCTCCAGCGCTGATTCACTTTCCGCTGTTACTTCCAATGGTGAATTCAGCATTGAAGAAGTACCGGTTGGTCGATATGGCATAAAGCTAAACCCTGCCGAAAGCGGTTTGATAACTTTACAAATGTTGACGGATAGTGCGGGTGAGGATTTAATTTTTGAGATAGAAGATGGGCAAGATGTTGATTTAGGTCAGATTAGGATATCGGATTAATGAATACAGGGATTTATAGCTTAAATCAGTGGGCCAGTGCGGATGGATACAACGTCCGTGTTCAGGCCTGGAAGGATGGGGTTGTTTATGACTCTGGCACACTTACCCCGGCAAACGTCAGAAGCATTCGTGCGCTGGTAGAGTATGCCAACTATTCAAATGATCCCCTCAAATTTCGCTTGGGCCAGTGGCTGCTGTTTGATACCGAGGGTTTTGCCTACGAATTCGAAATTCGCAATCAATTTTACGAAAACGATGCCCTGCGAAAGTTGAAAGAGGGCATGCTTGTACCTGGGCAGCAGGTGAAGGGATGGGTCGCCTTTCAGCTTCCAGAAGACGCGCAACTTTCCCACGTTCAATTTCAATCTGGTTCGCAGTCAGCCAATACGCTTTTATTTCGACTGGATAGATAACGAAAGACAATTACCGCTAAGTCGGGCAGACCCGTAGGTAGGAGGCATATTAAATGATTTTTCCCAGAAAATTAATGATAGCAGCCTTCCTAATTGTTCTGTTAGCTGGCTGCTCACAGCCGGAATCGGCCCCAATTGCGTCCCCTACATCTCCTGAAGAAGTTGCCCAGCCGACGCCAACGCAGCCCCAACCGACGCCATCGCCTCAGCCTACCGCCACAGTTGCGTTGCCAACGCCGACCCCCCAACCTCCGGTGCAGCTGACTCAAACAGGGGCCAACGGCGAGCTGGGAAACGTACGTGATGTAACGGTGGCTGGCGATTATGCTTACGTGGCGGATGCATCCGGCGGCCTGCGCGTGGTGGATGTTTCTGATCCGGCGAATCCCACAGAAGTTGGCTTTTTTGATCCCGCTGGCTCAACGGCGGGCCAGGGCGTGCACTTTGCCGACCCGCTTTTATTCCTGGCCGACGGCCTGGGGCTGGAGGTTTTGGACGTTTCTGACCCGGTCAATCCCGTTAAGCTGGGCTTTTACCATCCCCCGGGCTTTACGCTAAAGTCGCAGCTTGTGGAATCACACATTTTTACGGCCAACCGCGAGGGTGGCCTGGGCATTGCAGATATTTCTGATCCCGCCAATCCACAGCCGGTTAGCATCTATTTTGAGGTAGGCACGGACCACGTTTTTGATTTGTTTGTTTCCGGTTTATACGCTTATGTAGCCTTGGAAGATCAGGGATTGCGCGTTGTTGACGTCTCTGATCCGGCCAATCCGGTGGAGGTGGGCTTTGTTGATACGGCGGGAACGGCCGTATCCCTCCAGGTTGCTGATTCACTCGCCTATCTGGCCGATGGCGAAAATGGCCTACGGATCTTTGACGTATCGGACCCGACCCAGCCGCGGGAAGTAGGTTTCTACGAAACACCCGCCTACGCTCAGGAAGTAAAAGTGGTAGGGAACCACGCATTTGTGGGCGTGGAGAGCTCAATCCTGGTGCTTGATGTTGCTGACCCGCATAATCCCGAGCTGGCGGGTGAGTACGATACGCCCGGAATCGTTTGGGGCATCGACGTGGCCGATGGTTACGCTTACGTTGCCAGTGCCAGCCACGGTCTGCTTATTTTGCAGGTGATAATACGGAATTAACGCTGGCTTGACGCCTGACGTTAAGCC
>JBHIWP010000527.1:0-3126 GCA_041987425.1 Promineifilaceae bacterium (SeqCode)
TGCCAGCTGAGCTACGGAGCCATCGTGAAGCATAAGTATAGCCGCGCCTCAAACGGTGTGCAAACCAAATGCTTTGTGACTGTTTGTGTAGCAACCGCAACAAATACTTTACGAATCCGTCAATCTTTACTACGATAACCCAGCCCATTGGGCATTAAGTATAACTGCGCCAATTAACCCGGTTTGCTACACTTTTTGGCGTCGTCTATAATTTCCAATATCTTCAGGAGAAATCATTTCATGGCTCTAACTGAGTCTAACGTTCCACAACCCCCATTCCACGACACGCCTACCGTTAGTGAAGTCAAACAGCCTACGGAGCTTGTCGTCCGTGAAATTGTCGAGACGCTCCTGCTCACATTCTTTATCTTTTGGTTGGTCAACAGCTTCGTTGGTCGCTACCGTATCGACGGCAGCAGCATGAATCCGACGCTAGAAAACGGCCAATATTTGTTGATTAATAATTTCAGCTACTATTTAAATGACCCAGACCACGGCGATATCGTTGTTTTCAAACATCCAAACAGCGATCTTAATTTGATTAAGCGGGTCATTGGTGTGCCCGGTGACCATGTAGAAATTCGAGATCGGCAGATAATGGTTAATGGCGTCTTGTTGGCGGAACCATACATTCAGGCAGAGCCAACTTATTCAGGCGACTGGACAGTACCCGCTGATGAGTTTTTTGTGCTTGGCGATAACCGAAATAGCTCCAGCGATTCGCATTCCTGGGGATTTTTGCCAGAAGAAAATATAATTGGAAAGGCGATGGTTGTTTATTGGCCTGTAACCGATTGGGAAGTGGTGCCCCATTTTGAGCACCCTTTGAACTAATTATGAGTTATCGTCCAGAAGAGATTCAGGCGCTGGTGCGCCAGGTAGTGAATCGAGTGATGGGGGAGGTTACCTCTGGAGAAAAACGGCCGCTCATAGACGCCGATTTAATCAACCAACTCCCCCCCAAGTCAACTTATTCCATCCCCTCAAACGCCCTCATTACCCCGCTCGCTCGCCAGGCGGCCCTGGAACGCCACATTCGGCTAGAAGAACAAACGGTCGCTCCGCCAAACGTGGCCCCGTCGGGCACAGAAGCTATTGCCATTGGGGCAGACCACGGCGGCTATGGGCTCAAAGAATCGCTCAAAAAAATGCTGGCGACAACCCTGCCAGCGTATAAAGTAGTAGATTGTGGCACGCACAGCACGGATTCGGTAGACTATCCAGACTTCGCTTATGCGGTGGCCCAACTGGTGGGCACCGGGCAGGCCTGGCGCGGCATCATCATAGACGGCGCAGGGATTGGCAGCTGCATGGCCGCCAACAAGGTCCCAGGCGTGCGCGCCGCCATGTGTTATGACCAGGCAACGGCCGTTAACAGCCGGGAACACAACAACGCCAATGTCCTCACCCTGGGTGCAGGTCTCATCGGCCCAAATCTTGCTCAGCAAATTGTGCAAACCTGGCTCGCCACCGACTTCGGCGGCGACCGTCACGCCCGCCGGGTGGATAAAATTATGGCAATCGAGAAGCGCTTTACCAAGTAAAATTACCTGATTACCCAATTACATAATTACGTAATTGGGCAATTGAGTAATTAGTGTAATCAGTCCAATGCAAAATCAAGCAGCCGTCGAACGAATCATTGAAGAAATCACCCGCGAGGTGCTGCTGCGGCTAAACCAGCCCCAGGCCACCAGTGCGGGTTCCGGCTGTAACTGCACCGATGGCTCTTGCGTGCAAAACTGCGCCGACAAAGTGGAGCGGGTTGTGCAGGCTGGAGCCAGCCGCGTTACGGCTACGCTGGGCGTACGGCCGCAGGACAACAGCGTCGCCCGCTACATCGACCACACCCTGCTCAAGCCAGACGCCTCGCAGGACCAGATTGCCCAGCTTTGCTACGAAGCACGCACCTATGGCTTTGCCTCTGTCTGCATTAATCCGGCGCACGTAAAGCTGGCCGCCCAGCTGCTTAAAGATTCCGGCGTCAAGGTCTGTACCGTTGTTGGTTTCCCGCTGGGCGCCACGCCGGGTACGGTGAAGGCCTACGAAACGCAGCAGGCCATCCGCGACGGCGCCACGGAGATCGATATGGTGATCAACGTTGGCGCGCTTAAATCGCAAGATTACCGCACAGTGAAGGAAGATATTGGTGCAGTGGTGCGTGCCGCCCACGCTGGTAATGCGCTGGTGAAGGTGATTATTGAAGCTGCCCTGCTTACAGACGAGGAAAAAGTGATTGCCTCCCATCTCTCTAAGCTTGCCGGGGCTGATTTTGTTAAAACGTCTACTGGGTTTGGTCCCGGCGGCGCCACGGCCGAAGATGTGGCCCTGATGCGCAAAGTGGTAGGGCCGGACATTGGCGTGAAGGCGGCTGGGGGCGTGCGCAACTACGCCGATGCCCAAACGATGATCGCCGCTGGAGCCACCCGGCTGGGTGCTAGTGCAGGCGTACGTATTGTAAAAGAAGCAGGCGGTGAAGTGGCGGGAACGGCCGTTTCGCCCACCGGTTATTAGGATAAGAAATTGTGTAATTACGTAACTGAGTAATTGAACCATAATTACCCATTTACTCAATTACCCAGTTACTAAAGTTTGCACAGGAAGTTAGTTATGGATTGCCATCATTGTCGGATAGGGAAATTTCAGCCCACAAAAATTGCTTATTACAGCCCGCTTAGCGACCACCTCATGGTCATTCCCAACGTGCCTGCTTACCAGTGCGACGTCTGTGGCGTTACTGACTATGACGAAATTTTCATGCTGCGGCTGCATTACCTCATCGATAAGCTTACCGGCAAAGAGCCTGATTTAGAAATGGACGAATGGCAGCCCCGCGCCAAACCGACCAGCGCATGGCAGCTTGAGCCTGATAGAAGGAGTCGTTAACGTGTCCGTTGAACTTCGCAGTTATGTCTTTTTAGATAATTTACAGCTCCAACATGCCGCCTTTTTGGGCACGGTGGCCCGCGGTTTTCTGCCCCTGCCCGGCGACGCATCACTATGGATTGAAATTTCGCCCGGTATTGAAATTAATCGCATTACCGATGTGGCCCTTAAATCCGTTGGCGTCAAGCCCGGCATGCAAATTGTGGAAAGACTGTATGGCTTGCTGGAGGTGCATTCCAG
>JBHIWP010000528.1:0-3119 GCA_041987425.1 Promineifilaceae bacterium (SeqCode)
GGCCTACTGGTGACCTTTGCCAACCAGGCGGCCATTGCCATTGAAAATGCCCGCCTCTTTACCCAAACCGATCAGGCACTGGCCCGCCGCGTGGAAGAACTCTCACTCTTTCAACGCATCGACCAGCAGCTAAACCGTTCGTTAGAGCTCAACCAGGTGCTTAGCCTGTCGCTTAACTGGGCCATTGCGCTAACCAATGCCGCCGGTGGCTCAATTGGTCTATTTGAAGAAGTGCTGAGCGAGGACACTGGGCTGCTGAACAGGCCAATTGGCCAAATTTTGCGCCTGATGGTGTTCCGGGGTGAGGAGGAGCACAGCGAAGCCCGCTATGTAGAGCTGGACCATCCTGTTGTGCGGCAGGTGATGAAAGACGGCCGTTCTGTACTTACTCGTAACGTCACCGAAGAAGAATCGGTAGATGGCACGCCTGCCAGCGTACAGCTTGCCGTGCCCATTATGCAGGACGGCGAGATTAACGGGCTCATTACCCTGGAAACACAGCAAACCGTCGAGATTAACCGCGAAGATATTGCCTTTGTAGAGCGCCTGGCAGATCGTGCGGCCGTAGCCATTAAGAATGCCAAGCTGTATGAAGCAATCCATGCAGCTAATAAGGCTAAAAGCGATTTTATTTCATTAGTGGCCCATGAGCTGCGGGTGCCCATGACCTCGATCAAGGGCTACACTGACCTTATGAACGCTGGCCTTGCTGGCCCGCTAAGCGACCAGCAGAAGCAGTTCCTGGAAGTCATTCGCCGCAATCTGACCCGCATGAGTTCGCTCATCAGCGATCTGTCTGACATTAACCATATTGAAAGCGGCCGTATGAAGTTTGACCTGAAACTGTTTGACCTGCGGGAAGTGGTGGCCGACGTGGCCGATAGCCTGCGCGAACGCATTAGCAACCGGGAACAGACGCTGCAAATCGAGATCGAAGACGAACTGCCGCCAGTTTACGCCGATTCGACCCGCATTGCCCAAGTCATCTCCAACCTGATGAGCAATGCCAACAAGTACACACCAGAAGGCGGTGAAATTGTGGTGCGCGCCTGGCCAAACGGCCGTTGCGCCTACATCAGTATTCAAGATAATGGGTTGGGCATCTCCGAAGAAGATCAGGAGAAACTATTTACCCAGTTCTTCCGTGCCGAAGATGCAAAGGTGCGGGAACAGCCTGGCTGGGGGCTTGGGCTTTCTATTGTCCGCCGCATGGTAGAAGCGCAGGACGGCGAAATTAGTTTCGAAAGTAAATTAGGAGAAGGAAGTACATTTACTTTTACTATTCCTTTGGCTAATATGGGGGAGTAGGCAAAGTTACCCATAGCATCGCAGTAAGGAAGGACAATCATGGAAGAAAAGCCATCGGGATTAAAATTGTTGTTGAGTTATGAAGTTGAAGACATCAATTTGCAGGCATACCAGCAGTTTGTGATGCAGCGATATGTGCCAGCGATGCAAATGATGGGCTTCCAGGTGAGCGAAGTGTGGCACACCGCCTATGGCAGCGCCCCCAACCGGCTGGTTGGCTTTGTTTGCCGCGATCGCCAAACGTTAAATGACCTGCTAGAAAATGAAATGTGGCTAACGCTCAACAGCCAGCTTGAGCAGTACGTCACTGAGTTCACTTATAAGGTAGTGCCTTACCAGCGCGGCGTTTTCCAGATGTAAAATCGGTAAAGAATAATAAGTGAAAAGTGATAAGTAAAAGTCAGCCACTTTTCACTTATCACTAAAAATTCCCCTACATGAAAAAGCACAAACTCCTGCTGTATGATCAGATGAGCCGCCGCATGAGGGGCAAGCTGTTATGGCTTGGTCTGATGCTGCTAGTATTGTCGGTAGTGGATTTGGTACGGCCGTTTCTGGGCACGTATTGGTATCTGGTCTGGTTAGTATTGGGAGTTGTGGTCGTTTTGTGGATCTACTACGGAATCCTGCTGCGGCGAGCGGGCATCATCGTCACACCGGCATACCTGTTATTACAGGGTCCATTTAAGCAGGTGAAGATTAGCTATCGTCGTATCGAAACCGTCACTTCCACGCAAATGGCGCAGCATTACAACTTTAAAGAATTAAAAGCCCGCGAGCGCAGCCTGGTAGATGGCTTCTTTGGCACGGCGTGCAGCTTTGTCAGCATGAACAGCTGGCCCAAAGCACTCAACCAGCGCACGCTCTGGTTCCCGCGCCTGCTGTTTGGCGTGCGCCGCGAAGGATTGCTGCTGGCCAGCCCCAACTGGATGCAGCTCAACCGAGACATTGAAGAAGCCCGCCGCAAGTGGCACGACGCCCGCCAGCAAGAAACCAAGAAAGACGGCCGTTCCCTGGCCGCCCAAATCCTCGATTTGTAGCTTTTAATACCCCAATCGTAGCCTAAACATCACAAAGACATATAGAAACGCGCTTGTTTATTTGCCACAATAAGGGCTTAATGTCTGTGAAGAAACGACCGCTCCTACCTGGCTACCGGGTACAAGAGCGTAACAAATTTGTCACTTTCCGCAGCGAATTATTGACTTTGCTGCTGATCGTTGCTGATTGAGAGAAATCATGAAAAAAGTTCTGATTCTACTGATGCTCACGATAACCTTGACTGCCTGCTCTGTACCACGCCGCACGCCATCCGTTGTCGTTAGACCGGTAGCAACCGAAGTGCTGCCAACTCCTACGCCAGACAGCCACGTTGTCGAAGTAACGCGGGTGGTGGAATCGCCCGAACCGACTGCCACGCCCGGTCCCATCGCCACAATTAACATAGCCGAATCAACGGCCGTTCCCAATACCAACGACCTGTTAACCACCGTGCAAAGCACCCTGCCCGCCAATGCATTTGACGGACTGGCTATACTGCCGCTGCATGTACCCGCTGGGGAACGGCCGTTGTGGGCCGTCCATAGCCAGGGCTTCCGCAACTACGATCTTGAGCCCGTGCCCAACCACTTTGTGGCCATTTACACCTGGCAAAATGGGAGCTGGCAGCAGATGGCGCACCAGGAGCTGAATAATCTAGACGAAAACAACTTTGGTCCAGATTATCTCTTTGAGCATGGCGTTACCCAGGTGGACATCGATCCGGCCTATATCTGGCTGGCTATCGACGGCGGCGTAGGCGCCCACGGCGG
>JBHIWP010000529.1:0-3115 GCA_041987425.1 Promineifilaceae bacterium (SeqCode)
TTCTACGCAGTTCTGGGCGGGGTTAGGCGTGCAGGTCACGGCCACGTGGCTGAGCATCAGCGGATGGCACATGGGGATGAGGTCGCTGGTGCGCTTGGCCGCCATAATGCCCGCCAGCTGCGCCACAGTTAGCACATCCCCCTTTTTCATGTTGCCTTCCATTATAAGGGCGAGCGTTTCTGGCTGCATTTTCACAGAGCCACGAGCCACGGCCACGCGCACGGTGTCGGCTTTGTCGCCCACATCCACCATGCGGGCCTGGCCAGTTTCGTCCAGATGAGTTAGTTTTGACATAGGCTCATTATTATAGTGAGCTATCTGGTGGGAAGCCAGTCGATGCGGCGTACTTTAATGGTTGATAGTTAATTGCTGAGGGGGGTGGGAACGGCCGTTAGCCACGCGTCAAAAGTATAAAGCCGACCTTGATGTCTCAGGGTCGGCTGCAACGTAGTTATTCGTTTCCTAATTATTGCTCATCTACTTTAGGCACCATTCATTCTTTCTCGTTCCGCTTCCGAGAAGCTTTCTACGAAGTCGCCCGCAGGTGGAATCACCTTTATGATGTCGAGCAGAATGCCGTTTGGATCGACAGCAATGAAATGGCGTTGCCCAAACTCCTCGCTGCGCACTTGCAAATGGATAGGCAGGCCAGCAGCGACAAATTTTTCGTACACAGCGTCGACATCATCAACCTCAAAGTTAAGGATCAGGCCCGATTGATAGGCTGTGCGGAAGTTCTGAGGAATGGTTGGATGATTTGCATCTAGCAGGGCCAGCTCAAATGCCGGTTCAGCCTGGGTGCGTAGACTTACATACCAATCCGTGTCGAACGTCACTTCAAAGGGGAAGTGCGTTGTATAAAACTCTTTTGATTTAGCAACATCATTGATAAGAAGTACGGGATATAAGCTGTTGATTTTCATGATGCTCCTTTTCATGGTAAACTCATTCATGATTGTAAATATACATACAGTATGTATGTAAACGTATATTAACGTACATCGTGTATGTTTGTCAAGAGGCAATTTTTGTTATGGCTAGAAGAACCGCAGAAGAAGCTCAAGAAACGGTGGAATTGATTATTGAGACAGCGACGCACCATTTTGGGCAGCATGGGTATGCGGCTACATCATTGGAGGCGGTGGTTCAGGAAGCTGGCGTAACGCGGGGTGCGCTCTACCATCACTTTAATGGAAAGCAAGGATTGTTTGAGGCAGTGGTGAGGAAAGTTCAAGATCTGATTGCAGCACGGGTTGAAGATGCCACGAAAAATGAGACCACGCTCTGGGCGGGGTTTGTTGCCGGGTGTCGGGCCTGGCTTGAGGTGGCAAGCGAACCTTTGTTACAGAGAATACTGCTCGTTGACGCACCTGCTGTACTTGGCTGGGAGCAGTGGCTGCAAATCGATGAAGAAGGTGGGGCCTCGTTGCTGCGCGAGGGCGTAAAGGAACTAAAGGAAGCGGGAATGATCAGGGATGTTCCTACAGAAGCTCTTTTTCACTTGCTTAACGGAGCCATGAATCAGGCGGCACTTTGGATTGCCCAGGCAGATGATCCTGAACAAGTGCTGACTGAGGCACAATCATCGCTTGAAATACTGCTCAGTGGATTGAAGATCGAGTAAAGGAAAGTAAAAAAGTGGCTCCCTGAAGAGCCACTCCTTATATGAGATGCAGAAGAATCTGTGCGACTTTTACACGCCTACTGCATTTGTGCCAGATAAGCTTCTAGACGGTTCCAGGTTTGATCAATGCCTGCCTCTACGCCCATTTCAACCACCTGGTCACGATCTGCCTGAGTGGGATAACGGACGGTATTTCTTACAGTGGTCTTGCCGCCTGCTTCTTCAAATTCAAGGGCGATATGTCCTACAGGCATTCCCTCAAGCAGATTACCGTCTGCATCAACAAAGGCATCTTCATAGACGATTCGTTTTGGGGCATCAATTTCCAGGTAGGTTGCTTTGCCGTAAGATTTCATGCCATCCGGCCCTTGCATACAATAAAACCAGGTGCCGCCCGGGCGGAAATCTACATCACAGATGGGCAATGTCCATCCTTCTGGCCCCCACCAATGCTGTAAATGTTCGGCCGTTGTCCACATCTGCCAGACCAGATCGCGCGGTGCTGCAAAGGTGCGCGTCACTAAAATTTCCTGGTTGGAAGGCAACGAAAGCTGGGTTTTTGCACTCTCATTTGTCATCATTTTCTATCTCCTGAGCTTGGATTTTTTGTAAATAATTGTCAAGTCGATTGTGACGGTCAGACCACGATCTTCTGTATGCCTCTAACCAGCTATCTAGCTCTTTTAGCGGGTCGGGATTCAGATGGTACCATCGCATTTGCGCCTCTTTTTGTACATGTACAAGCCCCATCTCTCGCAATACCTTTAGCTGCTTAGATACGCCGGGTTGGCTAATATCTAGCATATCGACAAGTTCACCGACGGAGTGGGGGCGCTGGAGCAGCAAATCGAGTATGCGCCTGCGTGTTGGGTCAGTTATTACATCAAAAATCGTCGTCATGGCAGATAATATACCACATTAGTTATATAACTGTCAAGTTATACAATGGATGATTTGCTTATACCTGACCTTTAGCAAGTTGCAGGGTGGAGTAGACTATTCAGAACGTTGATTTGGTTCAAGAAGTGGAAGGTTGCATAGGAGAATAATTTAGAAGTTAGCAAACGATTTATAAAAACGGCCAGATTAAAGCCAAGATAAACGTTGCTTGCTTTGGTCGGGGTATTTAGCGCATCGTAAAGTACTTGCTTGACGAGCAGCTGACCGACGGCGGCTGGAACTGCGAAGCCGCCGTCAGCTGACTGAGATCGTCGTCAACACATCAATAATCTGTGTGCTGAAAGGTTTGCTTGAGTACTTGCTTAGGTGGGGGGCATACCGATATTAAAGTTTAGGGTTCCGGGTTTGTTCCCATCCTCAAAAATGAGACCATTAACAGCAGCCGTGCCGACGGTGATTACCTGTCCATTTTCCGTACGTATTTTCAATCCATTAATGACCAGGTCAACCAGATGTGCCCCTTCGATGCCCTCAATTGCGGCGCGGTAGGTAACACCGCCTTTGCCGTCCATGCTGCAGTCAAATGAGCCA
>JBHIWP010000530.1:0-3112 GCA_041987425.1 Promineifilaceae bacterium (SeqCode)
CGGCTCCACCCGTTCCAACGGCACGATCCGCTGGTTGGCCATGGTCGCCCGCTCGACGTACAGCGCGCGGCGCTCGAGGCCAAGCTCAGCTATCGCTTCTTCTTCAACCAGATCTTGCAGCACTGCCAGATTTTCCACTTCTTGCAGGCCAATAACGGTGGGGCCACCCATCGCCAAAATGGACTGGGCAATTTTGTCTAGCTTGGCCCGGTATTCAAACACGGTGGGCAGCGGCGGGCTGGAAGGGTGCGGCGTAAGCAGATAAAACAGATTCTCTACGTTGAAGGTAGCAATGCTAAACTCATCGCTTTCGGCCGAGCGAATGGCGGGCAACGGCCGTTCCCCCACCGCGATCTCCGGTACAACAATCGGCTCAATCTTGTAATTGCCAAAGGTGTAGGCCAGCGGCCCCATCAAGTTCTGCACCACGTCCCCATTGGCCACCGCATACGGCAGGCTGGATTGGTCATCGTGGGCCACGGTTGAGCCATCATCCACGTATATCAGGAAGCCGCTCTCATCGGTGCGCGCCACTGTAGACACGCCCCACTTCTCATAAACAAGCGCGTACTCGCCAAAGCGGGTCGTGGGGCCAACCACCAGCGCGGGCTCAGCCAGCGCGACCAGCACGCCTTCGAGCGCCTCGTTATAGGCCAGGGCCGCGGCGGCATCCTGTGGCGGATCGTAAGGCACAGGTTCAAAAATATTGGTGTAGCCAGGACTGTTGAGCTCGATGTTATCCAGGGCATCTACCTGGAGCGTAGTCTGGCCGGAGATTTCACGCACACGACCGTTTATCTCCAGCAAGTCCCCCACCTGCACCGCAATGGGCAGCGCACCGGTCAGCACAAACAGGCCATCAGAAGTGGCAGGATTGTCATCCGGGGCAATGTCTTGAATAAAGAAGCCGTTGAGTTCCGGGAAAACGGCCGTCACCACCCCACGCGTCGCAGCCTCAATGCCTGTATAGGGGGAACGCTCTTCCTCACCCTGAATGGCCCAAATTGGCACCGTATCCCCCATAAAAGTTGTGAAGGCGTTTGAGACAAGCGGCTCCGGGTAGGCATCGGCCGTTAGCTCGGCAGGGGTGGCTACCAGCGGTTCTGTTTGATCATCTGGCACGGTGAAGAAATATTGCACAACGGCCGTTCCGCCCTCCGCCGCCACTTCATCGAGCTGCCAAATCACAACCCCGTTGGCAGAAATGCCGTTTTCATCCGGCTGCACCAGGGCTGCATTTGCTTCACCCCCCGGCACCTCTAATTCAATAAGTACATTGGTTAGCGGTTCGGCCGTGTAGTTGGCGGCCGTAACGGTATATGTCAGTACTTCACCGGGCACGGCCGTATTGTCCGCCTGCATTTCCAGCAGCACAATGGGCGGAATAATTTCCACCAAATCACTTTGCAGGCGCGGCTTTAGCTGAAGCTGCCCGCTGGCCAGCTCCGCAATGCCAACCGCGCGATACCGGTTGCCCAGACTGAGCGGTTCGGTCGTAACGCCCGTGTCTTTCTCAATGTAGATCAGCACCGTGCCCCCGGCGGCATCCTGCAAATCAACTTCATAGGAGAAGTTAAACTCCTCGATGCGGGTGATTGTCCCTTCCGCCACCACGTATTGCCCGATGGCCGACTCCAGCTCCGTGCCGGAAACCGGGCCCGGCTCTGGCAATGGCTGCTCCGTGGCTACAACCTCGATATCTGTGGCAAAGTCGCCGGGAATCACCTCCACCGAGTCGCGGAAGATCTCAATTTCACCACTGACGCGCACCACGTCACCTAGCTCGATGTTGACGGAGTTCATGCCGCCGGGCACAAACACCTGCACCCCACCGGTTTCATCTTGAATATAAAACTTGGTGCTGGTGCTGCCCGCAAAAAAGCCGCCCGTGTACATCGTGGCCACGCCTTCTACCGACACCGTACTGCCTACCAGCGTGCGGGCGGTGGCAATGGGAATGGAGCCACCCGCCATGACAATGAGCCGGGGTGGGCCAAAGGCTGCCAGGTAGCCTTCAGCGTCGGCAAAGTAGCCCGTGAGCAGCGTGTCGATGTAGGTGAAGGGGCTTTGCAGGCTAATTTCTGCCATTTGGCTGCCATTGGCGGAAATTTCGGGAATGTTCCAGGTAAGACGGCCGTCCACAACGTCGGCCCCATCAGGCGCAGCAAGCAGCTCAAAATGGCTGGCAATCGGAATGGAAAGGGTAACGTTAGGCACAGCAGACGCGCTTCTGTTCCCCACCTCTACCGTTAAAGAAAATTGCGTTCCCGGCTCAATGGCCTCTGGCGCGGTGAGCGTAATCGTCAAAAATTCGTCTGGCAGGGGCGTAATGGGGCTGCCGCTGTTCTGGGGATTGGGCACCGGCGCTGCTGCGAAATCAGCAGCGTTGTTGCCGCTATTTTGTCCGTTGCCTGCTTCGCCGCCGGGCAGGCGCTCCAGGCTGGCTCCGCTCTCTGGTGCGGCCGCTGGCTCCACGGCCGTAAATGCGGCAGGTGCATCACCCCAGCCCAGCAGATCAACGGTTTGCTGCATATTGTTGCGCAGCAGCAGGCCCCCTTTGCGCTCAAAGAGTGATTGCGTAAAGAAACCGTCGGCGGCAGCGCCGACGTCCTGCCCTTCCTGCACCAGCAGCAGGTGGCCGTGCGGTGGGATAACGGCCGTCTCCGTCCAGCGATACACCAGCTCTTCTGCCTGTCCTTCGCCCAACAGATAAAAAATTGACCAGCCCATCAGGTCCACCGGCTCGGTGCCAGCATTGTACAGTTCGATGAACTCCTGGCCGTTGTCACCGGGTACGCCAGGCAGCAGCTCGCTAAAGAAAATTCCCCCGGTTTGCACGGCTGGCGGCGTGCTGCTTTCCACAGTTGGTGATGGTTGGGGAACGGCCGTAGCGGTTGCCGGGGGCAGCGTCGGGGTCAAATCTACTTCTGACTCACATGCCGTAAGCCAAAGCCCCAGCGTAGCGATGATGAGCGTGAAAAATAACAATCTGTATCGAAGCATTTTGCCCCATTTCCTTTAAGTAAGACTCTAACCTGTACTGCGGCGGATTATAGCACGGGGGCAAGTATGGTGCGGAACGGCCGTTGGCCCTGCTTAACCAAACGTTTAC
>JBHIWP010000531.1:0-3105 GCA_041987425.1 Promineifilaceae bacterium (SeqCode)
ATCTCTCGCAGCTCCTCCACCAGCTCTCGCGTCACCGACTCCACTTCTCGATCGCGCTTAGAGCCGAACCACTTCATAAAGTCGTAAAAATATCGGGCCGGTAAGAAACCCCGCAAATCATTTCCTAAATCGAACCGCTTGGACTGGCTTTGAAACTCAAACTGATCCTCCAAACGCGCCGACGGATAAAACTTGATGACGCCACCTAATGGGCCAAATGATTCCGGGCGCTGGCGATTTTTGACCAGCAACAGGCGAGCGCCATCGCTCACCCGCAGCACATTCGCCATCGAAATGCGCAGCGATTTACGTCGGTAAACCGTGCCGCTTGCCAGATAAGGCCAGAAAAAATCACGAAAACGGACCAATCCTATTAACATGGTAGCAACGAGACTTGATAAAATCCCTAACACGATAGTTTCCAACATGCTTACTTCCTTCTTCATTACCAAACGCGAACAGACACAGAAGATTTTGCCAGCGTTTGCCAAATCCGTCCACCATGTATAAATAGTTGCCTAATTTTTCGCCGCATGGCACCTGACCGGCTGTTCAGAAAGCCAATTTTGGGTATCATTCTGCACCTGTCCGGCGGTATATTTAAGGAACAATGGCAAAAATTCTATGATGATCAAGGTAGATGATCTGACAAAGCGATATGGGGGGCACGCGGCCGTCTCCAACCTCTCCTTCTCCTGCCAGCCAGGCGAAATTGTGGGCTTTTTGGGGCCTAATGGCGCAGGTAAAACCACCACCATGCGCATCCTGGCTGGCTACATGCCGCCCACGACTGGCGACGCCTACATTGCGGGCCACCACACCGTATACGAAAGTCTACAGGCGCGCGAACGGCTGGGCTATCTGCCTGAGACGGTGCCGCTCTACCCGGAAATGAGCGTGGCAGGCTACCTGCACTTCATCGGAAAAATCAGGCGGCTCGACGACGTCTGGCAGCGGGTTGATGACGTTTTGAAGGCCGTCGATTTACGCAGCCGCGCCGAAAGCTTCATCGGCATGCTGTCTAAGGGGATGCGCCAGCGCGTGGGCGTTGCCCAGGCCCTGCTGCATGATCCAGACGTGCTCATCCTGGATGAGCCTACCATTGGGCTGGACCCGGCACAAATCGTCGAAATCCGCCAGCTTATTGCTGATTTAGGCCGGGAGCGCACCGTGCTGCTCAGCACCCACATTCTGGCCGAGGTTGAGCAAATTTGCAGCCGGGTGATCATGATTATGAACGGCCGTATTCAGGCCGACCTACCGATGAGCCAGATCAAACAGAGTGGCAGCCAGCTTACCCTACAACTGGCGCAGCCTTCCCCACAGGCGGACGAAATATTGCGCGCCATTGAAGGCGTAACGGCCGTTTCCAGAAGCAGCCTCAATCAATTTTTGCTCTCGGTAGATGGGCGCGACGAAACGCGAACGGCCGTGGCAGAAACAGCCGTGGCCCAGGGCTGGGGCCTGCTCGAGCTCACGCCACATCGTCTTAGCCTGGAAACGCTCTTCCTGGAAAAGCTCAGAGCTGCGCAGGACGCCAGCCGCCCCACAGGTAATAATAACGAACAAAGGGCAGACGAATGAACGCCATGCGCAACGTCTGGCACATTGCCTGGCGCGAGCTGGGCTCAATCTTTGTGCAGCCACTGGCCTACATCTTCGGCACCGTCATTATTGCCCTAACGGGCTCCATCTTTGCCTCAGAACTGTTTATTCTGGCCACGCAGCCCGGAGCGCTGCCCCTCAACGTGCAAAATGTGCTGGGCACCTACAGCTTCCTCTACCTGTTTGCCATGCCTGCGCTCACCATGCGCCTGCTGTCTGAGGAACAGCGCAGCGGCACGCTGGAACTGCTGATGACGCTGCCCCTGCGCGATGGTGAGGTCGTGCTGGGTAAATTTGTTGCTGGCAGCATCTACTTCCTGCTCACCACTGCCCTCACGCTCGTTTTTCCGGCTATTTTGTTCACCTTTGGCAATCCAGATCCAGGACCCATTTGGACGGCCTATCTGGGCCTGCTGCTCTATGGCGCGGCGCTGCTGGGCATCGGCATTCTGGCCTCAGCCCTGGCAGAGAGTCAGATTGTAGCCTTTATGTTGGCGTTGGGGCTGACGCTGGCCCTCTATCTATTGATAATACCGGCGCATTCTTTTGCCCTCGACGATACGGCCGTTACCATCCTCAACGAACTTTCTCTGGCCAACCATCAGGACAACTTTTTTCGTGGCTTAATTCTGATAAAAGACGTGTTGTACTACGTTGTGGTAACGGCCGTTTGCCTCTTTGCAGCTACTCGCGTTCTGGAAAGCCGCCGCGGCGGTCTGCCAGCGCTGTTCGCCAGGCTCTTGCCCGAAGCCGTTCGCCGACGACTAACCAGCTATGGCGGGCGGTATTGGCTGGCTCTGCTGACAACGCTGCTGTTTACGGCTGTCTTCTCTCTGCTCTATTCAATCACCTACCAAAACAACAGTTGGCGCTTCGATGCCACCGCTGAAAATGCCTTCACGCCTCTGCCCGAGACCATCGATCTGCTGCAATCGTTGGATGAGCCTGTTCACGTTCTGGGCTTCTATACGGCCGAAACTGCCTTTCAGCAGGGCGAAGCCGAAGCCACCCTGCAGGCGATGAAGGCTTACACCAGCCAGCTTACCTACGAATTTGTTGATCCCAACGAAAGTCCATTGCTGGCCGAGGCGTATGACCTGTCCTTTGCTGGCACGCTGGTTTTCACCCGTGCCGACGGCAGCTTTGCCAAAGCATCGACGCTAACAGACCGGGATCTGCACACCGCGCTGGTACGCACTATTAATCCCGTGGTCAAAACCGCCTACTTTTTAACCGGGCACGGCGAGCGAGCGTGGGAAGAGTTTAGCACGGAGGGCATCAGTACGGCCGTTACCTTGCTGGAGGAGTCTGGCTTTACCGTAAAACCACTGAACCTGTTTGTTAACGGCGCAGCGCCGCAAGACGCCAGCGCCGTCTTTCTGATCGACCAGCAGGCGCCGCTGGCGGCAGAAGAAGTGACGGCGCTTGCTAGCTATGTGGAAAACGGTGGCTCGCTCTTCATTGCCCGCGACGCCGTAGATACCGAAGGCCGCATCGCTG
>JBHIWP010000532.1:0-3098 GCA_041987425.1 Promineifilaceae bacterium (SeqCode)
GCAAGCCATGAATGTAGTTCAGAAAGTTGCGATGCTCTACGGCCACGCCTTTTGGCTGGCCGGTTGAGCCAGAGGTGAAGAGCAGGTACATCAGGTTGGCCGGGCTGACGCAGACTGGCGGATTTGCGGCGCTATTCTGGGCAATCGTAGGCCAATCTGAATCCAGACAAATAACGTCAATTTTGCCCAGCTCGGGCAGCTCCGGGGCCAGGTGCGCCTGGGTCAACAGGATAGGCGCCTCTACATCCTCCAGCATAAAGCGAATCCGATCCGGGGGATAGATCGGATCGATGGGTACGTATGCCCCGCCCGCCTTCATAACCCCCAAAATGCCTACCAAAATATCCAGCGAGCGCTCCACAAACAGCCCCACGCGCGTATCTGGCTGCACGCCCAGGCTTTGCAAATGGTGCGCCAGCTGGTTGGCTCGCTGGTTGAGTTCGGCGTAGGTGTAACTTGTGTCTTCGAAGGAAACGGCCGTATTCCCCGGCGTTTGTTCTACCTGAGCTTCAAATATCTGCTGCACGCTGGCAAGCTGAGGATAAGATGCAATGCTGCCATGCCAGCCGCCAATTTGCTGAGTTTCGGCAGTCGTCAACAGCGGCAGCTCGTGAATCGGCCGTTTGGGATTGGTTACCATTCCTTCCAGCAAGGTGGAAAAATGCCCTGCCATGCGCGCAATCGTTTCGTCGTTAAACAGGTCCACGTTGTAGGTAAAAGTGGCCCGAATGCCTACGGCCGTATCAACCATTGCCAGGCTCAGATCAAATTTGGCCGTGTCGCTTTCAATGGGCAGGCGCTCTACGCGCAAATTGGGCAGCGACAGGGACGTACGAGGAGCGTTGTGGTAATTAAACAGCACCTGAAACAGCGGCGTATGGCTCAGCGAACGCTCCGGCTGCAGCGCTTCTACCAGTCGCTCAAAAGGCAAATCCTGATGCTCATACGCCTGCAGCGTTGTCTCGCGCACCTGCTGCAGCAGTTCTGCCACGGTCGGGTTGCCCGCCAGCCTGGTGCGGAACACCAGCGTGTTCACAAAAAAGCCAATCAGCCCTTCAATCTCAGACCGGTTCCGCCCGGCAATAGGCGACCCCACCACAATATCATCCTGGCCCGTGTAGCGCTGCAACAAAAGCTGGAGCGCCGCCAGCATCACCATAAACGACGTAACGCCAGCTTCCTGCGCCAGAGCCTGCACGCCCTCGCTCAGCTCAATCGGCAAATGGAAGGTGTAATTTGCACCGGCATAGGTTCGGATCGGTGGATACGGCCGATCTGTGGGCAAGTCCATCACGGCTGGCGCACCTTGCAGCTCTTTTTGCCAATATGCCAGCTGTTCATCTAGCACGTTAGCTGCCAGCCAGCTGCGCTGCCAGTGGGCAAAATCAGCGTACTGAATCGGAAGCTCAGGCAAATCGGCCGCTTCATCCTGGCTAAAGGCGCGATAGCAGGCCATTAGCTCCTCAATAAGAATTCGCCAGGACCAATCATCGGTGGCAATGTGATGTACCGTGAGCAGCAGCACGTGCTCTCTGGCCGCCAGCTGAAGCAGCGAAATGCGAATGGGCAGTTCGCTTGCCAGATCAAATGGCCGGTGAATTTCTTCATGGGCCAGGCGGCGCAGTTCGTCTTCTCTTTCAGTCGCAGGCAAATGACGCAGGTCTGTCTGGTGCAAAACTAAAGCTGGTTGTGGATGAAGCACCTGAATGGGTTCCCCACCCTCATCTTCATCGCCCGATTTGTACACCATCTGCAGCACCTGATGACGCTGCACGATGGCGCTAAACGCCTGCTGCAAGGCCGCTACATCCAGATCGCCAACCAGGCGCAGCACCGAGCGCATGTTGTAGGCGGGGTTATCCGGCTGCCACTGTGAAAGAAACCATAGGCGGCGCTGCGAAAAAGAAAGCACGGCTGGCGCATCAGCAGGGCGCAAAGGAATGGCTTGCGGCTTGTTGGCCTTTTCCTGAGCTTTCTTGAGTCGTTGGGCCAGCAGGGCACGTTTATTTTCAGACAGGCTAGAAATATTCATCTACTAATACTCTTCCAAAAGTTGGGCGGCTTCTTCTTCATCCAGCGCCGCAATTTCATCCAGCAGGATTTGCTCCACATAAACGGCCAGTTGGGCAATGGTTGGCGCCTCGAACAAATGACGCACGGGCAGAGCTACCTCAAAGCGATCGCGAATGCGGGAAACAACCTGGGTGGCAAGCAGGGAATGCCCCCCTAAATTAAAGAAGTTGTCGTGAATGCCAATGGGGCTGATGTTGAGCACTTCTTCCCACACCTCCGCCAGCACTTCTTCAAACGGCGTGCCGGGCGCGACAAAGATTTGCTCGCTGCTCATTTGTTCACGGCCAGGGGCAGGCAGGGCTTTGCGATTAATTTTGCCATTTGGCGTCAGCGGAAAGGTGTCTAAGAAGATGAAGAGGCCGGGAATCATGTAGTCTGGCAGCGACTGGATTAAATGCGTGCGCAGCGCTTCCGTTGTGGGCAGCTTAGTTGGGTCCGCAGCAATGATGTAGGCAACCAGGGCGCTCGATTCAGAGGCGTCTTTGTGCGTCGTCAGGACAGCCTGGGCCACGCCAGAATGCCGGTTGAGGTTGGCTTCAATCTCACCCAGCTCAATCCGGTAGCCACGCACTTTTACCTGGTGGTCATTGCGGCCCAAAAATTCAATATTGCCATCGGGCAACCAGCGGCCCTGATCGCCCGTTTTATACATTTTGCTGCCGGGCGCCTGGGCAAAAGGATTGGGCAGGAAGCGTTCGGCAGTCAGGGCGGAACGGCCGTAATACCCCCGCGCCAATCCCTCCCCGGCAATATAAATTTCGCCAATCACGCCCACGGGCACTGGCTGCAACTGCGCATCCAGCAGCTGTATCTGCGTATTGGCAATCGGGCGGCCAATGGGCACCCTGGCGTCAACGCCTTCCACCAGATGGCAGGCCGACCAGATCGTTGTTTCTGTAGGCCCGTACATATTCCACAAAGAAGCGCCTTTGGCAACCAGCTCATTGGCCAACGAGGCGGGCAATGCCTCGCCACCGCACAGCATCTTCAGGTTCGGGCTTCCCTGCCAGCCAGCAGCCAGCCAG
>JBHIWP010000533.1:0-3093 GCA_041987425.1 Promineifilaceae bacterium (SeqCode)
ATTGGCCCGAGGGGTTAAGCAGCACGGCACCAGGCACCTGGGGCGAGATGCATTTTGGTCTGCCAGGCTTCACGCCGCCCTCGGGCGTAACCGCCAGCGATACCGTCACCATACGCCACGGCGAAAATGGGGCAACCGTGCCGGATGGGCATGTCGGTGGGGCAACGAACTGTGGCGGCTATCCGCCGTTTTGGAATACCTGGGGCAACTTCAACTACGCGGGCGATTATCAGATTAACATCCAAAATCAGTGGAATCTGGGAGACTGGGGCTGCTTTTCCAAATATTACATTACTTTTCCCCTGGATGCGCTGCCCACGGGGCAGGCCATACTCTCGGCTGAGCTAACCATGTACCATTTTGGTAACTCACTGCCTTCTGAGGCGCTGCCGTCGCTGATCCAGGTATTTACGGTGGATGAAGACTGGAACGAAAGCACGCTGGTATGGAACAATGCTCCGCTGGCCGTAGAAAATGTGGCCCGAACCTGGGTTGATCCGCTGCCGCTCGGCGGTGCAGGCAAGTACGAGACCTGGGATTTGAGCGCCGCCGTGGCAGAAGCCTATGCCAACGGTCAACCGTTGCGCCTGGCACTTTACTCAGCAGACAGTGCGCGTCACAGCGGTAAATATTTCAGCTCGTCTGAAGCGGGCGTCTCGATTCGCCGCCCTACGCTGGAAGTTACCTATGGTTCGGCCTATGGCTTTGCGGTCAGCAGCACGCCCCAACTGCAAACGGCCGATCCCGGCGACTCGGCCCAGTACCAGATTGAGGTATCGCCAACGGGTGGGTTTAATACGGCCGTGTCCTTCCAGGCCAACAGCGTGCCCGCGGGCATCAACGTCAACATTCCGGCAGGCAACGTCACGCCTCCCGGCAGCAAGAGTGTCACCATCACCCACACCAACCCCGGCCAAACGGCCGGTGCCCTGTACACCGTGCCCATCACAGTCAGTGGGGATGGCATCGAAGAGACAATCGATCTGTATTTGCTTGTTAATGGCTCTCAGCAGTTCCTACCCCTTGTTCAGCGCTGAGCAATAATCCAACCAGCCAGTTCAACAGGCTGAAAAAGAGACGGATGTCAATTGGCATTCGTCTCTTTTGGTTTACGCAACCATGCGCCTGGGCTATAATCCCCTGGCCTTATAGCATTCCCGCATTTACTGTTTGCTCAGTAAACAGGCATTTGGGTAAGCGAACTATGCAATTACTCAATTGCCCAGTTACAAATCACAAAATCTTTTACAAAGAGAACGAAAGTAGGAAGGAAATATGCCCAAAGCATTAATTACCGGCATTACCGGCCAGGATGGATCTTATCTGGCTGAGTTTTTGCTTGAAAAAGGTTACGACGTCATCGGTATGGTGCGGCGTACCAGCACCATTAATTTTCACCGTATTGCCCATATTCAAGACAAAATTACCGTGGTCCCTGGTGACCTGGGTGACCAGGTTTCAATGATTCATCTGCTAGAAGAAAGTCGCCCCGATGAAGTTTACAATTTAGCGGCCCAATCTTTTGTGCAAACAAGCTGGAACCAGCCCGTATTTACTGGCGACGTCACCGCCCTGGGCGTGACACGCCTGCTGGATGCCATTCGCTTCGTAGACCCCAAAATACGCTTTTACCAGGCCAGCTCTAGCGAAATGTTCGGTAAGGTTGTGGAGGTTCCGCAAAAGGAAACGACGCCGTTTTATCCGCGCAGTCCGTACGGGGTAGCCAAAGTTTATGGACATTGGATCACCGTAAACTACCGCGAAAGCTACGATATGCACGCTTCATCCGGCATTTTGTTCAATCATGAATCACCTCGACGGGGCCTGGAGTTTGTCACCCGCAAAATTACCCATCACGTGGCAAAAATCAAGCTCGGAATGGCTGATGAGCTGCGCCTGGGTAACCTGGACGCACGCCGCGATTGGGGTTTTGCTGGCGACTACGTGAAGGCAATGTGGCTAATGCTGCAGAAAGATGTGCCAGATGACTTTGTGGTGGCCACAGGTGAGACACATTCGGTAGAGGAATTCCTGAATGTGGCTTTTGGGCACGTTAATCTGGATTGGCACGACTATGTGGTTCAGGATGAGCGGTTTATGCGTCCGGCTGAGGTGGATTTGCTGGTTGGCGATCCCACCAAGGCTGGCCAAAAACTTGGCTGGGAGCCAGACGTCTCATTTGAGCAGCTCGTGCAAATGATGGTGGATGCAGACATTAAGCTGCTGCAAGCCGGGCGCGTGGCTGTTTAAGCGGGTATTACAATCGAACCTCCCGCGGGTTTGTTCCAGGTGTAAACCTGTAGAGGGAGCCTGCGGGAGGTTTTTTAGACTAGGAGTGGAAAATGACAACGATAAAGTTTGGAACTGACGGCTGGCGTGGGCGCATTGCTGAAGACTATACCTTTGACAACGTGCGCCGCTGCACCCAGGGCTTTGCCAATTTTATGAAGCGGCAAGGCCTGGCAGAAAAAGGGGTCGTGATTGGCTATGACAAGCGCTTCCAGGCGGAGTTTTTTGCCGCAGCTGCAGCCGAAGTTATGGCCGGTAACGGCATCCATGTCTGGTTGACAGAAACGGCCACCCCGACACCCACAATTTCATACGCGGTGGTGGATAAGCAAGCAGGCGGAGCGATTAACATCACGGCCAGCCATAATCCACCGTGGGACTGTGGCTTTAAGGTGCGGGACGTAAATGGTGGCGCCATCCCCCCGGATGATTTGAAGAAGATTGAAGAATCTATTACATAAATTGAGAATAAGTAAGCTGAATTAATTAAAATTAATGATTAGAAAATGGAAAATAATCCACAAAGTAATCGATTGAATCATTAAAATAGCACCTCAATCACAGAGGTATTAGAACTAGCTGATGAAGGTGAATAAAATGGTTAAAATAATTGAATTAAGAATAATAGAAAATAATAATACATTGAAGTTAATAGAAAACTTATTCATTAGGTTAATACTTTCATTGAATAATTGGATTAAATGAATAAGGTTAAGCCTAAAATGTCATACATTGGATAATAATAATTAAAACAGATGGAAAATGAATGCAATATGTTAAATGATATTAAGTTAAAATAGGCAA
>JBHIWP010000534.1:0-3091 GCA_041987425.1 Promineifilaceae bacterium (SeqCode)
TGCGGCTGGAGGTAAACCAGCTTAAGCCCACCGCCACTAAAACGGAAGCTGCGGCCGCCCACAGAAACGCCCGATTGACAAAGAGCCAGAATGCTTGCTGGCTGGCTGCTGTATCCACAAGCACGTCTGGAGGCGTAACCGGAATGGTGCCGCTCAGCGGAATGGTAAAAGGCTGCGGACTATCGCCAGTGATGACGTGCTGCTGGTTTACATTGCCTACTTCCCAGCCCAGAAAGATTTGGTCTGCCGGAACCGCAGCTTCGACCTGGGGATTCGCAACGGACTGGCTGTCGTCACTGTCATCTGTGGAAAAAAAGTAAGTAGAGCCGAATTGCCCGTCCTCGGCAACCAGCCGAAGGGCCAGGCCAGACGTGGGCAGCGGCTCGTGCACCAGGGCCTTCCCCACCTGTTCCACATTGGTAGCAGCCACAATGATGCCGTTGCCATCGTACACGGTTGCCTCGGCCTGGTAGGCTTTGGCTACTTCTTCCGCCAGATTTTGTAAGACGGCCGTATCTTCCGCCAGCATAGCCCCACGAAACAGCCGGGCCGTCTGATTCATATTGATAACGGAATCACGGGCCACGTAGGCTTCAAACTGGCTGCGCGTGCCCAGCATGGCAAACAGCACAACCATCAACAGGGCTACCACAGCAATGGTGATAAAGGTCAGCAGGAGTCGCGTTTGTAACTTATACATTAGGGCTTACCCTTCATTGTGCTCCACACGGTAGCCGTGTCCAAAAACCGTGTGCACGTAATTGGGATGGGCCGGATCTATCTCAATTTTACGGCGCAAATTCATAATATGCGTATCAATCGTACGCCCCAGCGTGCCGGCATTGTAACCAAACAATTCGTCCAGCAGCTCCTGCCGTGAAAAGACGCGACCCGGCGTCTGCACCATTATTGCCAGAAGATTGAATTCGGTGGGAGTCAGGGGCAAAACACGGCCGTTTAGCCGGGCCTCTCTGCGCGTGTTGTCGACCATCAGAGCGCCAAGCTGTACCTGCTCTGGCTGAGCGGCCTGCCCCTTCTGCAAACGGCGCAGCACGGCGCGCACCCTGGCCACCAGCTCACGCGGGCTAAACGGCTTGGTCACATAATCATCGGCGCCCAGTTCCAGGCCAATAAGCTTGTCTTCCTCCGTACGTTTAGCCGTGAGCATGACGATGGGGATGCTGGTTTCGGTTGTCAGGAACCGGGTGACGTCCAGGCCGTCTATTTTGGGCAGCATCAGGTCTAGAATGATGAGATCTGGCTGGTGCTGCCGCGCCAGCGCCAGCGCGTTTAGCCCATCCTCGGCCACCAGCACCTGGTATCGTTCGCGCTCCAGGTACAGCTTCACCAGATTTATGATCTTTGGGTCGTCGTCTACTACCAATATTTTTTGGCTCATTACGCGTTTACTTTAAACCCTAGTAGCTGGACAAAATTCAGAGGCTAATGTGGAAGCAGGCGAATTGCTATGAACAATCCCCGCCCCGGCTTTTATGGCTGACTGAATGCCATCACCGGCCGTTTCACCACCACAATCTCCGCCACAATGCGGTCGCCCTCCTTGCGACCCCACACCTCCAGGGATATTCCCTCGTCCAGGTCGTCAAGATTCGTTAACGGCCGTACTGTTTGCTGGATAGGCCCGGACTGCCCCGGGGTAAACTCAGTGGTGTCTTCGTAGAGCTCGGTCCGGTTGGTCACGAGCACCTCGACCGCAATGCCATCATAATTGAATTCCGGCGCCTGGCCTTCAATGGCAACCGCCATTATCCTCCCCGTGCCCACCGTGATCGTATCATCCTTGCGACTGACATACAATCCCCGCACATCCGGCTCACGCATCGGAATCTCAGGTGCAGGCAAAATGTCGCCAAGCGAAATAGACTGCATCTCTGGCCCGCTATCGGCGGTGATGCCCAGACCACCTTCGCCCAGAGGCGCGCCCGCTGGCACATCGCGTATAGGCGGCTCCTGGTTGGCTGCGGCCGTTTCCTCTTTAGACTGGTTCAGCAAACGGCCGCCTATAAACGCCGCACCCACCAGCAGCAAAATCAGGCCAATAATGCTACCTACAAACAATACTTTGTTGCTCCGTTTTGGTTCCATCGTCTCTTCAGTCATTTTTTATCTCCTTGAAAGAATTTTTATTAAGTTTCTGGGCCTATTACTCGTAGCGCAGGGCCTCGATTGGCTTGAGATAGGCAGCACGAACGGCCGGATACAGGCCAAAGAGCGTCCCCGTTAGCAGAGCTACGGCCAGTGACAGGGGAATGCTGTTAGCCTGTAAAACAGCGCGGCTTTCATTTAGCTGGGCGACTAGTGGAATAAACAGGATGCCGACGACTGTGCCCAGCGCACCGCCAATTGCGCTAATTAACATTGCCTCCAGCAAAAAGTGCAACACAAGGTCGCGCCGCCTGGCGCCTACCGCCATGCGTACGCCAATTTCCCGCGTGCGTTCGGTCACGCTTACTAGCATCACGTTCATAATGCCAATACCGCCTACCACCAGCGAAACGGCCGCCATAGCCGCCAGCAGCAGCGAAAGGTGCGGGCCGCCTCCAGCTGCGCCCCCAATACTTCCTGGCGGGTGACGGTAAAGAAATCGTCGTCATAGGTTCCATCGCCATTGGGGCCAATGTTGTGTCGGCTGCGTAAATAGCGCTCCACCTGCGCCAACGCTGTCTCCATCTGCGCTTCATCTTGAACGTGTGCGGTAATGGTAACGGCCGGCTCTTCTTCAAATAGCTGGGCCACGGCCGTACTGATGGGCATATACAGCCCCTTGTTCAGGTTCTCACCAAAGCGATCGTTTGGATTCGTGGACTCTAGCTGGGCCAGCACGCCGATAATCTGGCAGCGATGCCGGTTGAGCCAGAGGGTTTGCCCCACCGGGTCGTCTCCGGCGAACAAGTCCAGAGCTGTCTCATAGGCCAGCAGGCATACTTCTGCCCCAGCGGTTACTTCGGCGGGCGTAAAGTAACGGCCGTTTGCCACGTAAGCGTCCATCGTCAATGTCTGGCCGGAAGCCCAGCCCACGGGTTGTGCCTGTTGCGACTGCATCAAATTTGCCAGCGAACCGGCCATACTG
>JBHIWP010000535.1:0-3090 GCA_041987425.1 Promineifilaceae bacterium (SeqCode)
TGCCCATCTTCACTGCCGACAGCCACCGTGTTTTCGTCTAGCCAGACAATGGACAGCGGATCGCCGCCGCCGCAATTCAGGGTTTGCAGCTGGCCGCTGCCCACCGTTTCCAGCCGCACCGTGCCGTCTGCACCGGCCGTGGCCAGGCGGCTGCCGTCGGGCGACCAGGCCAGCCCGTGAACGCCATTCTGGCGGAAAGAGCTGCCCTCGTCCCCGCTGCCGTCGAGGCTGCGGAACCAGACGTTGCTGCTGCCGCTGCCGGTAGCAAAACGGCTGCCGTCGGGGGACCAGGCTATCTGGCTGATGGGGCTGTCGTGGTCTTGCCAACTATTGACCGTAGCGTCTTGGGCGATGGGCCACAGAGAAACCTGCCCGCTGGCGCTGCCCAGCAGCAGCTGGCTGCTGTCTGGCGACCAGGCCAGGGCGGTGGCATTGCCCGGCAGCTGGTTTACCGCGCTGCCGTCGCTGCTGTTCCACACATGAATCGCCTGGTTCGGTCCGCTGCCTGCCAGGAAACGACCGTCGGGCGACCAGGCAATTTGCCCCACATTTCCCTGCACGATGGTGTCTTGCTGCACAAAATCCGGTAGCTGAAACAGCGTCACACCAGCCGAGGTGGCGGCCGCCATGAGCATACCATCCGGGCTGACGGCAACGCCGTTGAGCGTTTCGCTGCTGGCGGCCAGCCGCAGGGTTTCGGCCAGATTTTGTATGTTTTCGGTGGTTATGATGGCGGCAACGGGCGCTGGGGTGCTGGTGGCTGTCGCCGTCGGTAAATCTTCAGGTGGCACGGGCGCAGCGGTTTGCGTTGGCGGCACGGCCGTATTGGTCGGGGCAGGGGTAGCGGTGGGCGGCACGGCCGTGTGGGTGGCTGTCGGCGTGGCGGTGTTTGGCGGCGCGGCCACAACTGGCGCCGTTGGCGTGGCCGCCGGGCTGTTGTCATTGCCACGCAGCAAGAAAAACGCAGCCAGCGCCACCAGCAGCAGCCCGCCCAAAATGGCCAGCAGCGGAAGCCGCCTGGGTGCCGTTGTTGCTTCTTCGGGTTCAGCGGATTCACCAGGAAAAGGCACTTGCGGCAGCAACGTCCCGGCTTCGCTTAGCGGCTCGTCGCCTGGCAGCGGCAGCGCCGCCACATTTTCCAGGTCCGCCACCAGCGCCGCCACCGTCTGGTACCGCTGATCTAGCTCCTTATTCAACGCTCTTCGCATAATCAAATCACAGCCGGGCGGTAAATCCGGCTTGATCTCTAAAATCGGCGGCGGCTGTTCCATGACGTGCTTCAGGGCCAGGGCCAGCGGCGCGTCGGCGTCAAACGGCCGTTTCCCGGTCAGCATTTGAAACAAAATGATCCCCAGCGAATAGATGTCGGAACGGCCGTCGATTGTGTCCTTGCTGCTAACCTGCTCTGGACTCATGTAGGCTGGCGTGCCAATCAGCGCACCGGCCGTTAGCGTCGCGCTGCCCTCGGCCGACTTCACGATGCCAAAGTCGGCAATGCGCGGCACGCCGTACTTATCAAACAAGATATTGTCCGGTTTCAGGTCGCGATGGACCATGTTGAGCCGGTGCGTCATGTCCAGCGCCGGGGCAATTTGCTTCAAAATTTTTGTGGCTTCTTCCACAGAAAGGGGGCCATTTTTTAGCCGCTGCGTCAGCGTGCCACCTTCCATCAGCGGCATGACTAAATAGAGCGCGCCCTCGTCTTCGCCAAAGTCATAGATGGGCACAATGCCGGGATGATCGATTTTGGCAACGGCACGGGCTTCGCGCTCGAAGCGGCGCTGGAATTTCTTGTCGTGCAGCAGGCGTCTGTCCAGCAGTTTCAGGGCCACGTCGCGGCGAAAGTTGGGGTCGTAGGCGTGGTAAACGCTGCCCATGCCGCCCTGGCCCAGCTTGGCTTTAATCTGGTAACGGCCGAATGTTTCCTGTTCTGTCATAATTTTTCACCGCAGAGGCGCGGAGAGCGCAGAGATTATTATTTGTCATGCTGAGTGAAACGAAGCATCCCTACGGCGTGACAATAACCGGGTACTTGGCTCGCGTAGCAAAGCTCAGACCATTGAAGTTTAGAGAGATTCTTCACTGCGCTGCGCTCCGTTTAGAATGACGAGTCCTATGGCGCGATCATAAAAATTTGCACCGACTGGCCGCCGCTGGCCACCACCGCCAGCCGCTGGCCGTTGGGCGAGAGCGCCAGGTAAGTTTGCCGTCCCTGGAACGTGCTCCGGCGGCCTTCCACGTGGCCGGTCGTAACTTCTGCGGGCAAGGGGCTGTCGCTTTCCTGGATACGGCCGTTCACGTCCGGCTGCCAGATACGCAAGTTGCCGCTGTAGCCCAGTGTCATCAGGGTCACATCATCTGCCAACAGAGCTAAGCCCCATAGGCTGCGACTATCAACCCCAGCAATCAGCTCATTTAATGAGCTGCTTGAGCGGTCAAATACCGTAGCATCCCAGATTTGGACGTCTCCCTGATCTCGAGCGGCTGAGTAGATGCGGGTGCCATCTTCCGTCCAGAAAAACTGAGCCACATCGAGCTGTCGATTGAGAAGCTGCAAAAAGCTCAACGAGCTGCCGCTTTGGGCGTCGTGAATTTCAATGCCGCCGCTGCCCGACCAGCCGCCAACGGCCAAATAGCTGGCGTCTGGCGAAAAGGCCACGCCCGAAACGCGCAGCATGGGGTGGCTGCGCCGCCAGACCGAAGCGCGTGTGTTCATATCCCACAGCTGGACGTGCCCGGCCTCGTCCCAGGCATCGCTGGTAACGGCTGCCAGCTGGTCACCGCGCGGCGACCAGGCAACCATCCGCACCGCCGCCGATTCCGATAGCGAATAAAGCTGCTGTCCGGTGGCGGCGTCCCAGATGCGGATCGTTTCATCTTCTCCGGCGGTGGCCAGGAAACGGCCGTCTGGCGACCAGGCCACGTCGGTAACGGGCTGGTCGCCATCACCGCCGCCAAAGCGCGGGCCGCGCGTGATGTGCCCCACCAGTGCCTGCACCACCGTGCCGCTGCTGGCATCCCAAATGCGCACCGCGTCGTCGCTGCCCAATACTGCCAGATGGGTGTTGTCTGGCGACCAGGCGACGGTGC
>JBHIWP010000536.1:0-3085 GCA_041987425.1 Promineifilaceae bacterium (SeqCode)
CACTCAGCTTATTCCTCCAGGCTTTCGGGTCGGGCACCAGCCTGCATCCCTGCAGGCTATGCCCTCTCGGCGCGTCCCTGCGCCTCGCCCCGGCCTTACGGAAACGCTTCGTCGATTTTCAGCCGGACCAGGCCATCGCTGTTGTCTCTGAGCCATTCTTGTACTCTGTCATCGCGGGATGCGCGATCCTTCCCCTCTACCTGTGGGAGAGGGCCAGGGTGAGGGCATCAGGCCGCACCGCTGTTACCGGCTTTTCGTCTCAAACAGATCCGTCCCCAGATGGTTGTAATCCACTTTCTGTAACTTAAAGTTTGTCACATACACCGGCGGCGCCTTGTCGTTCGACATGAAGCGGTATTTATTCGCGATCTCTTTCGCGCTGATGCCCGTCCACTGCGAGAAGAAGCTTAAAAAATCATTCGCGGAACGGCGCGCCTTGACGATGCGATGGGCTTTATCATCGCTCGACAGCACCATAAACGGCACCTGGAAGTTCTGCTGGAAACTGTCGTCGTGTGCCAGGTACTGCACCTCTTTCCCGCGCTCTTTAAAGGCCAGCCCGTGATCGGAAAAATAGGCCATCGAGAAGGTCTCACCGGTGTTTTGCAGCTGGGTATAGAGCTTGCTGAGCAGGTCGTCGGTCTGGGTCATGGTGTAGAGATAGCACGAGGTCTCTTTAGACTGCACAAACTCAGCGTATTTCCCCTGGGTGCGATCGCAGGCCTGCGGGTGCGAACCCATCAGGTGCAAAACGATCAGCTGCGGCTGGGTGCGATGGCTGCTAAAGACCTGTTCGGTCATCTTAAGCAACGCCTCGTCCCGGGTATTTTTATCTGCCTCGAAATCCCCGCTTTTCAGGAACTGCACTTCGTCAGCCCGTTTAGCAATGCTGGCGATAGCGGTGTCGTATTCACCGATCTGCCCCTGGTTCGAGAACCACCAGCTCTGGAAGCCCGCGCGGTTGGCGAGGGTGACAAAGTTCTCCTGATATTGCGGCTTGTTATCCACCACCCGGTTGAGCGTCAGCCCGAGCGACTTTTGCGTTGAACCACTGGCGGCAATGTAGTCGGTAAACAGCGTGCCGTTGACCTTGCTGGCAAACGGGGTGTTGTTCCAGTGTCCACCGAAGGCACCCAGCGCATCACGGCGGGCGCTTTCACCGATCACCACCATATAGATGTGATATTTCGGCTTCACGGCCAGCACGTTCCAGGTGTCCTTCATCTGCGACAGCTCGGCCATCCGGGTCTGCTCTTCCACCACTTCCTGGTTGTTCACCACCACATCTTTGACAAAGCGAAACACCGGGTAGCCAGTATCTTTCAGCTTGAAGACGCCGCCCCAGGCCAGGTTTTGCACCGGGGCGACGAAAAAGGCCACCAGGCTGAACACCAGACACAGGCTGTCGATTTTGCCCCACGCCTTTTTGGGCTGCGGCTTACGGCGTACGGCGATCACCCCGAGGGCAAAGATAAACAGGCCGACGACGTAGCTGTACCACGGGAAGATAGTGAGGATCTCCGTTGACTCCTCCATGTTGGTGGAGTGCATCGCCAGAAGGGTATTAAAGTTTGGCGCGCCATAGGCCTGGCCAAAGGGGAAATACATCGCCGCCACCAGCGAGCAGATCCCGATTAGCCCTTTTTGCACGCGCGGCGCGCTGATCCAGAGCAGATGCAGCACACAGGTAAAGGCAACGGCATACAGCAGGCTGAAGGCGTAGCCAAAGGAAAAGTTAATCAGCAGCGACTGTAAAAAGTAGAATCCCGTCCACGGGCTTAAGGCCCGGCTGCGGGTAATGAGCGTTTCTTTCAGGGTTAAATTCATAGGTCACTATTGTGAAAACGCCATGTGCTCACCCTGGCGCCAAGGGTCAAAACCTGCCTGAGAATGCGTAGAAGGGGAGAGGAGGTCCGCATCTGGGAGCCGCAAATAGTGCAGGGCTGCAAGAAGATAGAGCCAGTGGCCTTTAAGGTCAACAGTTATAAAGAGGGTGTTTTGCGAAGAGGATTCCATTTCCGCAAAAAAGGTCAGGGCATAACGTGGGGACGAGCAGTATAGCGGAGATAAATGACACAAAAATGAAGCGGCGTACCGCGACGCCGCTTAGTGAGAAGGTTTGTTCTGCTGTGGCTTGCCGTTGATGATGTCGCAAATCATATTCAGCAGCATTAAGCGTACTTTAAAGGGAGAGTGGCTAAACACGCGTATACACCTCTTGAATTCGTTCATGGTTACCTCCTGCGGGTTGATCCCTTCGATCCGTGAAGGGTGACTGCATTACATACAGATATAGCACAGGCTATATTATATGGCTATGGCTATACCTCAAATAATTCGCGATGCCTGACAAAACGGTTAACCGTTTTGAACTGCGCTTGCGCTGGCCCTAAAAGAGCGAGGACAAATGCCGGGTAACGCGGCGATGCAGCGAATCCCCAGGCACTTACTGAAGTCAGTGACGGGGGCGGATGAGGGCAAACTGGCATCGCCAGGTTGAACAGCGTTTGCACTGGCCCCAACGGGGCGAGGCCATGCCAACCCACAGGCACCCTGAAGCATGACGGGTATAAATCGTTAATTTTTTGTGCTTGTGTAGTGATGGTTTACAATGGCCGTTTATCTATTGATACGCTTGATGTGTCCCCCGCTTGAGGAAGCACAATGAACCGCCGTGCAGGTAAACCAACAACAAAAAAAATGACGCAACTGGGGAACGCTTCCCTAGATTCCGTGGTGCCAGGTAGGGGCATCAAGACCTTGAGTAAGGCCAATAAACACTCATACCCCCACCTGGCACTACCCTACCCCACCGAATCTTCCCCAGTTGCTAGAACACTCGTGGGGCACAAAAATGGAGATTTAAGTATTAAAGAAGTAAAGTAGTATGCTAAAGACGCAAAGGGTCTATCTGAACTGAACGGCTTAGTCTAATGGTATCTCTGACAAGAAGGCTTGCGCCTACGGGTTTCAAATCTTCAAAACCAAAGATTAAAAGCTCAAAAAATTTGAGTATAGCCAATGCCACTGCATTCACAGAAAAAATGTCATTAGTTTTTAGTGAGATAGAAGACCCACCTGTAGA
>JBHIWP010000537.1:0-3070 GCA_041987425.1 Promineifilaceae bacterium (SeqCode)
TCCCGGACCCTCATCGATTACCTGCAAGCTCAGGTGAGGGGCGCTGCCATTCTTGCTCGTAACGCTTTCCTCGTAGCGCACTTTTAAGGTGATATTCCCCCCGGTGGGCGAAAATTTTACAGCGTTAGAGACCAGATTATCCAGCACGCGGCGCCACAAGTTTGCATCCAACGACAGCTTGTTACTCTCGTCTGGCAAATCCAAATGAAACGTAATCTCTTTAAGCCGGGCCATTGGCTCGTAGCTGTTTCGCACGGCTACCGCCAGTTCGTTTATATCCACCGGGGATTGACTCAACATTAAACGGCCGTGTTCCATCTTAGCCATCATCAACATATCGGTTAGAAACGAACTCAAACGGTTGGCTTCACCACGAATTGTGTCTAACGTTTGCACATTGCCTTCCAGCTCCGCTTCTAGCAAATCACAATAAATCAGGATCGTAGAGAGCGGGCTGCGAATATCATGCACAATCATGTTGGCCAAATCCTGGCGCATTTGCAAAGCAGCTTGCAGCTCATCGTGCCGCAGCTTAATGCGCAGCATAGAGCGCACCCTGGCACGCAGCTCTAAACCGTTAATTGGTTTATGCAAAAAGTCATCGGCCCCCGCTTCCAAACCCCGAGCCAAATCTTGCTTACTGTCTAAAGCAGTTACCAAAATGATCGGTATGTGGTTCCATTTTGGGTTTCGCTTAATGCGCTGGCATAATTCAAAGCCGTCCATATTGGGCATCATCACATCAGACAAGATCACGTCAGGTATTTCATCGTCTAACTGGGCCAATGCCTCATGCGCATCTTCCGCAAATAGAAGCTCGTACGACTCCTTCAGCAACAGCATTTCAATGGTCTGCCGTGCGTACGATTCATCATCAACAATTAATATCTGAGGTTTCTTATTCATATCTATACAGTAGCCGTATTTTCTTGTTCAGACAAGCTTAAATGAGAACGAATTGTATCGACCAATCGGCGCAAGCTGATTGGTTTGCTTAAGTAGGCATTGGCGCCAGCTTCTAAACAGGCTTCCCTATCGCCGGGCATAGCCAGCGCCGTCACCGCCACAATTGGAATTTGAGAAACGGCCGTGCTTTCATCTTCTCTAATCTTGCGAATGGCATCCAGGCCGCTCATTTGGGGCATCTGAATATCCATCAAGATCAGGTCCGGCCTATCGGCCTGGGCACGCGCCACCGCTTCCAGACCATTGCGTGCAAGTATCAAATCGAACCCCTTAGCCAGGAGGTAGTTAGAAAAGGTATTAATATTGGCTTCGTTATCTTCCGCCAACAGAACCAGCGGTTGAACAACGGCCGAATCGTGCCGCATCACACCGTGCCGCTTCAAAGAAGTGGTTTGCAGCGCCATGTACACCTGCGCCCGCGTAAACGGCTTCGCTAAGTAATAGTCTGCACCGGCAGACAAAGCCTGCGCTGGCTCGTCTAAATCGGAGAGCACCAGCACGGGCACGTGAGATGTTTCCTCACTTGCCCGCACCGCGGCCAAAAGGTCCAGGCCAGAACCATCCGCCAATAATACATCCAATATCACCAAATCGGGAGGATCGGATAAAAGTGCAGCCATTGCCGCCGGTCCGTCTGAAAAAGTACGCACCGTTACACCGCTTTCCTCAAAATATCGCCTCAACTGGGCTTGCGTGGAGGCTGAATCATCAATCAGCATGACGTCGTTCCACGGAGCAAGATAAGGCGGATTGCCATTTTCATACAGTTCTGCTTCCAGTAGCTGGCTCACCCCAATATCTGTGGCATACCAGGGGAACGATACGGTAAATCGGCTGCCTTTGCCCACCTCACTGTCTACAGATACGCTGCCACCGTGCAGCTCCATCATGCGCAGAACTAAAGAGAGCCCCAACCCCGTTCCGGCAAATTCACGAGAAAGGCGGCTGTCTAGCTGCACAAACGGCTGAAATAGCTGCTGTAAATGGGCATCGGCAATGCCAATACCTGTATCCCAAACGGTAATCAATACGGCCTGCGCTTCTTTATCGCCAACCACTTCCACGCCAATCTCTCCCCCTTCTGGGGTAAATTTTACGGCGTTGCTGAGCAAGTTAACCAGCACCTGCTTCACGCGACGCTCGTCGGCTATCATGGTCGATACGTTGCTATCATAAGAGGCGCTGATTCGCAGACGTTTCTTGTGCGCATTTTGCTTTATCATGCGCAAGCTGGCCTGGCAAACCGCCTCAACCGACATTGGGGTTGGCTCCAGCTCTAGCTTTCCAGCTTCTACCTTCGACAAATCCAAAATATCGTTGATGAGCGCCAGCAGATGGCGACCACTTTCTTCAATGCTGCGCAGCGAGCCGATCTGCTTTTCGTTCATCTGGCCAAAGACACCTTCTTGGAGCGCTTCAGAAATGCCCAACACGGCGTTCAGCGGCGTTCGCAGTTCGTGGCTTACGCTGGCCAAAAACTCATCCTTCATGCGGGCGGCTCGGGCCAATTCGGCATTTGCGGTGCGCAAATCGGCCGTACGATCCTCCACCCGGCGAGCCAGCTGCGCCCGCTCTAGCTCCAGGGCGGCCTCCACGCGCTTGCGTTCTGCAATCTCCTGCTGGGACTGGGTAAAAAGCTGGGCATTCTCAATGGCTGTAGCGGCAGGAACAGAAAGTCGGGTCAGCAGCCGCAAATCTTCCTGGTCGAACGTGCCGTTTTCCTTATTAATGGCTTCAATTGCACCAATGGGCTGGCCTTTAACCAGCAGCGGTACGCACAGAATTGAACGAGCCTGAAAGCCACTTTCGGCATCAAAGTCCCCGAAGTATCGGGGATCATTAGCGGTATCTGGTACCAGCAGCGGCTCGCCAGACTGAGATACCCAACCCAAAATACCTTGCCCCAGCGCCAGCCGTTTACCCTGCACAAACTCCGACGCCTCACCAGAAGCTGCCGCAAACCACAAGTCGTTGGCCTCTTTATCATGCAGCACCACAGAAGCGGCCGCCACCTGCAATAGCTGGGTGGTGTTTTCGGTGATAATGGTTAACGTCTCGGTGAGGTCAAGCGTGGAGGTGATCGCCTGGCTAATGCGATTTAACG
>JBHIWP010000538.1:0-3047 GCA_041987425.1 Promineifilaceae bacterium (SeqCode)
AGTGGCTTTAAGACCATCCATTTCTGGCATTTGAATATCCATCAGGATGACGTCATACGGCCGTTGCAAAACTGCTTCTATTACCTCTAGTCCGTTACCCGCCACATCGGCACGATACCCCAGACGCTCCAGCATACGTAAAGCTACCTTTTGGTTAATCGCATTGTCTTCGGCCAGCAATATGCGCAGCGGATAACGCTCGCCGATCGTGTTGTCGAAGAGCGTCTTTTTTTCAAGGGTGGCAACGGCCGTTTGCTTTTCGGTAAATAGATTCGTCAAAATATTAAACAAAATTGACGTTTTAACAGGCTTAGTGAGATGGGCATTAAAGAGCGCTCGTTGATCCTCCGGCAATGCCTGTCCCAAAGATGTGAGCAAAATCATGGGCAAGTTTTCTATTTTATGTTTCTGACGAATGATTTGAGCCAACATGACGCCATCAATATGCGGCATCTGCATATCCAAAATAGCCACGTCAAAATGCATGCCATCGTTTAATACGGAAATAGCTTCGGCGCTGGACTCAAAGCAGTGGGGAATCATTTGCCATGATTCTGTTTGTTTGGCCAGAATAGTGCGGTTCGTAGAATTGTCATCGACTATGAGCACATGCCGATTATGCAGAAGGTCGCAGTGCCCTGTCGCTTTTTCGTCGTGCAGCGTATCAACCTGGGCAGCCTGAATTGTAAAGTGGAAAATTGAGCCTTTTCCGACCTCGCTTTCTACCCACATCTCACCGCTCATTAATTCGGTTAATCGCTTAGAAATAGCTAGACCCAGTCCAGTGCCCCCATATTGCCGGGTTGTAGAGGCATCAACCTGGCTAAACGAGTGAAACAAGCGATCAAGTCGGTCTCGTGGAATACCGATGCCCGTGTCTTTGACCGCAAAATGGATTTCGTACCTGTCATTTTGTAAGGGAATGCTTGATGCAAATACAACGATTTCGCCTTCATTGGTAAACTTCACGGCGTTGCCTGTCAGATTGACCAAAATTTGGCGTAATCGCGTTATGTCACCCTGAATATAAAGGGGTACATCGTTTTCCAGGAAGTAAGCCAGATTTATTCCCTTCTTCACCGCTTTAGAGAGTACCAGGTCCAGTGACTCTTCAATGCATTGCCGTAAATCAAAAGGCTGCTCTTCAAGCTCCAGCTTTTCGGCTTCAATCTTGGAGAAGTCAAGTATGTCATTCAGTATGCTCAGCAGCGCCTCGCCACTGCGGTGGGTTGTTTCTACGTAATCTTGTTGCTCTGTTGTCAGGTCAGTATCTAGCAGCAGGTTGGTCAGGCCAATAATGGCGTTGAGCGGGGTGCGAATTTCGTGGCTCATATTCGCCAAAAAGGCCGACTTGGCTTTATTTGCTTTTTCAGCCAATTCTTTGGCTTCTAGCAGCTCCGCAGCCCGCTGGCGCAGTTCATTGGTTAGCAAACCGCTCATCAGAGCAAGTCCGGCATGTTCTGCAAATACCTGGGCAATAGCAATGGCCCGTCCATCAAAAGCGTCTTTTTCAGGGCTTTGCATATCCAGAGCCCCAACAATTTGGTCACCCACGCGTAAAGGAATGACCAGTTCCGTTAGCGTCTTGCTGTCATACTCCAGGTAGCGGGGGTCTAAACTAACATCAGGGCTATAAATTACCTGGTTGGTGCGCACCGATGCGGCAATGAGCCCGGCGCCATCCAGATTTATGACCGGGGCTACGTCGTGCTCGTATTCGCCAATGAAAGCATACCTTTTTAGCTGGTTAGACGCCCATTCATGCCGCTGGATAGCACCATTCTTTAGCTGAAGCGGCTGCCCCAATAACAGGACGCTGCAATCGGCAAAATCAAACTCATCTACCAGATTTTCGGCAATTTGTACGGCTAATTCTTCAAGGCTGGAATAGGTTAAAAGCTGCGTGGCGGCTCGATAGAGTGAAGACAATTCTGCTTCGGCCTGCTTGCGGGCGGTGAGCTCGTTTTGCAGTTTTGTGTAGAGCTGGGCGCTAGAAAGCACCTGCCCGGCCGTGGACATGGCCTGGTTTATCAGATTTACTTCTCTGGGTGAGTAGTGGCGCTCTTTTAGCGAACCAAGCGTAAACGTGCCTACGACATTGCCCCCTACCATAATTGGGGCAACCAGCAGTGTCACAATGCCGCGATGGTTCACTACATCACGCAGAGGCGCCAGCATAGGGTCCGTTTGGGCATTGGCTATCACCAGTGGCATCTGCGTTTGAATTATCTTTTCTGTGGCTTTATTCCCTGCAATGGGAAGAATAAGATTCAGGGAAGACGGCTGGCCTTCAGCCAGGTACTCCGCCACGACGTGCGCTTCTGTTTTCTCAGGATTTAATATGGCTACGGTTGCTTGAGGGATATCAAATGTTGTGGCTAACTTTTCACAAATTGTTGCCAGAACTTCTATTGGATCTAGTGTTGAGGTTGAGATGGCCAGGAGTTCATTAATTAACTCACTAACCATCAGGCGGTCTTCATACGCCTGGCAAGTCTCATTTACCTCTTGTAGAAAGTGCTGCCATTGGGCCAACGATGGGGGAGAGGCATCATCAAGCTTCAGCTGCTCTAATTGATCCTGAAGAATTATAGATTGCATAATACCACCGTTGCGATACGGCCCCAATTCATTATTGTAGAAAACCGCTTAAGGCTTTTTCAACATCAACATAGGCCAGTTCCAGGTTGGCCAGATGATTACCCAGCAGATGTGGCTCGTTTTGCTTACAGCTTATCTCCACTTTCAGGCAGATATCGGCAAAATGCTCCAGGCCAATTGTGGCGCTACTTCCCTTGAGGGCGTGTGCTGCCTGCCGAATAGCCAAAAAATCGCGGCTGGCGTGTCCGGCTTTCATCTGGTTAATCAGCGGCATGGCATCTTCCAGGAAGATGGTGGACATCTCATTTAGCATTTCGGCTGAAGAGTCGCCCATGACCATTTCCAGGGCATCTTTAACCTGCAGCTGTATTTGGCTAATAGATTGGTTGTATACGGCCGTTTCTTGCAAAGAATCTTCTCCGTGTGTCATAATTCTCCCTATAAGT
>JBHIWP010000539.1:0-3029 GCA_041987425.1 Promineifilaceae bacterium (SeqCode)
CCGTTGCCTCTACCCAGCCGTCGGCCTGCAGTTCGGCATAGGCGTTTTGCACCGTCAGGCGCGTCACGCCCAGGGAGCGGGCCAGCCCGCGCACGGTGGGCAGGCGGCTGTTGGCAGGCAAACGGCCGTTGCTGATCTGCGTCTTTATCTGCTCCGCAATCTGGCGGTAGAGCGGTGGTTTATTGTCGCGGTTAACGGTTAAATCAAGCATGTTGCCTTTGCTTTGTAATTGAGTAACTGCGTAATTTACCCAATTACCTTTTCCCTCACCATCATCTGCTTCACCGCCTGAGCCAGCCGCGCCATGCCCACCTCAATCTTATCTGTGGTGGTGTTAGAGAAATTCAGGCGCAGCGTGTTGTCGCCGCTGCCGTCTACGTGAAAGGGTGCACCGGGCACAAAGACCACGTTTTGTTTAGAAGCTGCTTCAAACAGGTCCATCGCCGAAAGGTGGGGCGGCAGCGTCACCCACAAAAACATGCCGCCCTCCGGCAGGGTGAAGGTCACTTCGGGCGGAAAGCACTCTTCGATCATGGCGACCATTGCTTCTCGCTGCTCACGATACGCCGCACGAATAGTGGCGATGTGGGCATCCAGGTCATTGTCCTGCAAAAATTGGTGGATAATAAGCTGGGAGACGTAGTTGGAGTGCAGATCGGTGCCTTGCTTGGCCGTAACCAGCTTGTCCATCAGATGGCTGGGGGCACAAATCCAGCCCATGCGGAAGCCGGGGGCCACAATTTTAGAGAATGAGCCCAGCAAAAAAGCCCGCTCGCGGTTGAAGCTGGCAATGGGCGGCAAATCTTCACCAAAAAAGCGCAGCTCGCGATACGGATCATCTTCAATGAGGAAGATTTCGTTGTCGGCCAGGATTTGGCTGGTGGCCCACCGTGTTTCCAGCGAATAGGTGATGCCGCTGGGGTTTTGGAAGTTGGGCAGGGCGTAAAATAGCTTGCTTTGGAGATGGGCGGCTTTTTGGGCAAGTACGGCCGTATCCACTCCATTTTCTCTTAACGGCACCGTTACAAATTCTGGCTCATACATTGTAAACGCCTGAATGCCCCCCAGGTAGCTGGGCGACTCCAGCAGCACGTGGTCACCCGGATTGATGAGCAGTTTGGCGACCAGATCCAGCCCCTGCTGCGAGCCATTGGTGATCAAAATTTCATCGGGGTCAACGGCCATATTGCAGCGGTCGGCGTAACGTTGCGCGATGAAGGCCCGCAGCGGCTCGTGCCCCAGCGTAGGGGCATATTGCAGTGCCACCTGGCCCTGCTCGGCAAAAACGCTGTCAGCGGCGGCGCGCAGCGGCTCGGTGGGAAAGTATTGCGGGTTCGGAAGTCCACCGGCAAAGGAAATGACGGTTGGATTTTGCGTCACTTTTAAGATTTCGCGGATAAATGATTTTTTCGTGCGCGACATGCGGCGCGCCAATTGGCCTTTCATAGCTGCCTCCAGACGAATCGAATTAGCCCAACTGTACAGAGACAATCTTGATTTGCAAAGAGACAATATGGGCTAATTTGTGGAGACAATTGGAAATTGTACTGGTTGCCGGAATGGGTGGTGGAGCGAGGATCGTGGGTTCTTGGTGGAAGACGGCTGGCGAATCACATTTTACGCCTCTCCTGCAAACAAATCTAAGAATCAAGCCGCTGCGTAAGAGTAGACAATGCAGCTGCGTAGACCTACAATTCACTGCTGCATGAATGGACCCGATTTATGATTGCTTCCTTGCTGTTTACCCGGCAGTTGACAACCAATACGCTCCTGAAGCTTGGTGCTGAGCTGGGCGGACGGGCTGCCACCTTTTTGCTGCTTTTGCTGGCGGCGCGGCGGCTGACAACGGCCGATTTTGGCAGCTACAATTACGCCCTGGCGCTGGGATTTGTGCTGGTGCAGCTGGCTGACTTTGGCCTGCAGCTGCTGCTCACCCGCGAGGTTGCCCGCCTGGCTTTTGGAGCGCGCCCAATGGTGCTGGCCGCGTTTCAGCTGAAGCTGTGGCTTAGCCTGCCGGTTTTGGCTTTGCTGGCTATCTTTGGCTGGCTGAACGGCACGCAGGGCACGGTGATTGTTCTGCTGGGGGTGGCGCTGCTGTTACAAACATTTGTGGAATTTGTGGCCTATGTGTTTCGGGGGCAGCAGCGGCTAGTGGTGGAGGTGCAGCTTTTGCTGTGGGTACGGTTGGGCACGGCCGTTTTTGGTGCGCTCGTTCTGTGGCAGACAGAAAAATTGCTCTGGCTGGCCGCTGTTAGCCTGGGGTTCATGCTAAGTGCGCTGCTGTTTGCCCTGCAGCAGCTCCGGCGCGCGGGCTGGATTTCCGACTTTGGTCAGCTCTGGCCGACGGGGCTGCCCACCACGACCATTTCCCAGCGGCTGGCGCAGCAGGCGTGGCCCTTGGGACTCTCCATTTTTCTCTCGATTGCCTACACGCGTTTAGCCATTTTGCTGCTGCAAGCCTGGGGCAAGGCCGAAGCGGTTGCCCACTACAGCGCCGCCTGGCGGCTGGTTGAGCCGACCCAGATTTTGCCTGCTTCATTGCTGGCGGCTGTATTCCCGGCATTTTCGCTAGCGCTATCCCAAAATCGCCGTCGCGCCAGGCAGTTGGGGTGGCAAACCAGCCTGCTGCTGGCAGTGGCGGGTGGCGGGGTGGCGCTTATGTTTTGGTGGGCCGCTCCCTGGCTGGTGAGGTGGCTGTATGGCGCTGACTTTGCCGCCAGCGTGTCTGTTTTGCGGCTGCTGGGGCTGACGGTGCTGCCCGTTTACATCAACTACAGCCTGACGCACTATCTGGTAGCACGTGGCCAGCAGGTAATGCTGACTCAGCTAACGGCCGTTACGCTGCTGCTTCATGCCCTTCTCTGCTGGCTGCTTATTCCCCGACTCGGCTTGATTGGCCCGGCGCTGTCTGTGCTATTGGCGGAGAGCATTCTGCTGCTGGGCTGCGTGTGGGGGCTGCGGCGGCCTGCTCTGCTGGAGACGGCCGTATGATCCACACGAAAGCGCGCCAAATCGGCTATGCGATGCTG